>NZ_KV811161.1:0-313 GCF_001813035.1 Streptococcus sp. HMSC071H03
GATTTTTTCTGTCTAATTTTTGGGGTGCAGATCAAGACATCCTCTCTTGATATTAAATTAGACTAACCCGCTAGACAATTAATATCGATGAAAAAAGAAAAAGGGAGAGACGAATCCCACCAGATACTAAAAACTAATATTTATTTAAAACATACATCAATCAATTAATCGGGAAGACAGGATTCGAACCTGCGACACCTTGGTCCCAAACCAAGTACTCTACCAAGCTGAGCTACTTCCCGTATGGATAGAAAAACCGAAACCTTCAGACTTCTTCTCTATGCACCCTAGAGGAGTCGAACCTCTAACCGCC
>NZ_KV811162.1:0-22388 GCF_001813035.1 Streptococcus sp. HMSC071H03
ATAATTATTTGTCCAACTTTTGGGGGTCAGTACATCTCGTCCTCTCTTTTTGCTAGCAGAATCACCCCCACTACAATGACATTGAACCACTTTTGTTCAATCGCAGCTTTTCGCTATCAAAACCACATTGACGCAATGATTGATTGCTAGTTAGGTGGAAAATAAACTCTTGTGCAATTTACAAGTTCTTCTCATTCCCACTTTCTTCTAACTATTTTCCAGCTAAGCGATAAATCGTTTCAGCATAGATATCCATTGCTTTATACAAATCCTCAATCACAGTTCGTTCATTCGCTTGATGTTCTGTTTGCAAAGCATCAGGGAAAAGTGCGCCAAAGGCCACGCAATTTGGCATGGTGCGAGCAAATGTAGCACCGCCAGAAGACACAGCAGGGCTATCATTATTGGTTTTTTCTTTATAGACAGCCATTAAGGTACTGACCAATTCACTATCAAGTGGCACATATAACGGTGCAAGATAATCAAATTCTTCATAACGTAATTGATATTTTTCAGCAATTTGACTTAGTTCTCGTACTAATTTATCTTTGTCAGCAAGAACTGGAATCCGCAAATCAATCCGAATCTCGGACTCGTCTTGATTTATAGTTAGCCCAGAAACATTGAACGACAAGGTTCCTGAAGGCTCATCTGAAATTTCACCAAACAAGCTGCTGCCTGTAGCATCTTCACCAACTGCTTTTGCCATAAATTGAATAGTAGAGTGTTGAACAAGTGGATTTAGCCCCATTGCCAAACGTACAATAGCATTCACTCCCTCAGCTGCATCTTTTGAATGCTTAGGAACACCAATGACAGTGACTGTATCGCCTACCCGTTCATATCCAAATGCAGCTTTTTTTAACTCTGCTTCTAATGAATCCGCCAAATTTCCCGTATAACCTGCTTTTGCAGGTACAACATTAAAGGCTTCTCCCGCCTCGATAGCAAGCGCTTGTGAACCAGGACCATGCAATTTAATTTGCAACAATCCTTTTTCGGCATAGGTTAATGGAAAAGATGAATCAGGTGCAAAACCAAGTGTTGCTGTTTCTTCTAGCTCATTGTAACGAGCCATACAGCGCCACAGCGTTTCTTCGTCTGTACCATAGATAAAACGAATTCGTTTGTTAAATGTGACACCCGCATCCATCAGTGCTTTAACAGCATAAAGTGCAGCTAGGGACGGACCTTTATCATCTTGCACCCCACGTCCATGTATCCAACCATCTTTTATAGTTGCTTCAAATGGAGGAGTTTCCCAATCGGACAAATCTCCAGCTGGAACAACGTCTAAATGGCAGAGAACGGCCAGGAGTTCTTCTCCCTGACCGATTTCTGCATATCCATAATAGCCTTTAGGATCAATGTAAGTTTTAAAACCTAAACTCCTAGTGATCTCTAGCATTTTTTCTAAGACGTTTTGAATAGATTGTCCGAAAGGTGTTCCATTTTCCCCTTCATTAAGAACTGACGGGTAGGAAACGATCGTTTTCAGCGATTCTAAATAATCAGACTTAATTTTTTCGGTTAAAAATTGTTTCATAGAGAACACCTCATTAATTTCTTATTATAAGAAAGTTCCTAAAATAAGAAGTAGAATACTTACTACAAAGATTCCTGCAACCAATTTTGCAACGAATTTCCACCAAGTACCCAAATCAATACGTCCAAGAGCAAGTGCCCCCATAACGATACCAGATGTTGGAGTAACAAGGTTCAAAAGACCAGAAGCAGATTGGTAAGCAGTGATAATCAAGCTTGCTGGAACGTTGACGAATTTTCCAAGAGGTGCCATGATACCCATTGTTGCACTGGCAAGACCAGAGGTTGATGGGATAAGGAATGACATTGGCAGATAGAAAATGTAAGTCAATACGATAAATACTTGAGATGATAGACCTTTCAGTCCTACTTCACCCCAGTGAAGGATTGTAGCTGTAATCATACCATCGTTCATGATAACTTGAATACCACGCGCAACAGCTACGATAAGCGCAACACTTAGAAGATCAGCCGCACCATTGATAAAGACAGTGATAAAGCGGCTTTCTTTCATGCGGTAAACAAAACCAATGATGATACCCATTACCATAAAGAGCATTGCCCCTTCTGGGAAGTACCAGGTACCCAAAGCAGATGTTGAACTACCAACAATCTTACCAATGAACGGAAGTCCAACCAACCATTTATTGAAACTTTCAAAAATAGTTACCTTCAAGTCTGTCCATGGAATGAAACTCATAATCATGAGAACAAAGGTCAAGACAAAGAGTACCAACACTTGTTTTTGTTTCTTGCTAAGAGTGGATTCTACATTAGCAACTGCATCTACATTAAAGTGCTTCAAATCTTCTTCACGATGACTGTAAACCAAAGATTTTGTAGGATCTTTTTGAATCTTATCTGCATAACGATATACGAAATAAGTACCTAAAGCTGTCATCACAACAAAGAAGATTAACCGAAGAACGATACCGTCACCAGTACCTACACCTGCTGTCGCAGAAGCTATACCTGTAGCAAATGGATTCAGAGTAGAAGCCAAACATCCAATTTGAGAACCAAGAAGGATAATAGCTACCGCGGTCAAACTATCAAATCCTACTGCCATCATAACTGGCACAAGAAGTGGATAGAAAGCCATGGTTTCTTCACCCATACCATAAGTGGATCCGCCAAGAGCAAACAGAGGCATCAAGACTAAAATCAACATCTTTTCGCGGCCTTTGTACTTCTTCACGATAGAAGCAATCCCTACATCAAGGGCACCTGTTTCATTGACAACACCAAGGAAACCACCAACCATCAGAATAAAGAAGGCAACATCAATTGCTGCTGAAGTTGGTTCTTTCCCAAGCATAGCACGAATTGGAGCCATTAAGACATCCCAAATCCCTTGCGGATTTTGAGCAACAGTCTTATAGGTTCCTGTAATTAGATTACCAGACTTATCAGCATCATATTGACCAGCTGGAATAATCCAGGTCAATACTGCCATAATGGCAATGATAATCATCAAAACGGTATAAGATGACGGCATCTTAAACCCTTTTTTTGCTTTTTCACTCATTTGTTTTCCTCCTAAATGTAACAAATTGTAAAAATTTAACCGAATCCCATTTTCAGAAAGCGCTTCCTTTGACTATATTTTAACATATTCAAATGAAAAATACTAGTCATTTTCAAAAAAATTATCATTTTACAACAGTAAAATAGACTTAAAGAAAGCAAATCTAAAAATAGGAAACACCGACATTGTTTTAAAAAGTTTTATTACAGTCTTAAACTTATAAATGATAACACTCTGTTATCCTTTTTCAATAATCGTTCCGCTTTCAGACTCAATTAAAGCACCTAAGTTTTCAAGAGAAGTAATGACAGCTTCGCCTTCTGGTCGATCATTTACAAAGGCAATAGCTGCTTGCACTTTAGGTAACATACTTCCTGGTGCAAACTGTTCTTGCTTGATGTATTCTTCAAGCTGAGCTACATTAACACGCTCTAACTTAGCTTGATCTGGTTTATTGTAGTTCACATAAACATAGTCAACACCTGTCAAGACAATGAAAAGATCTGCTTCGACCAATTCAGCCAGACATTGTGAAGCAAAGTCTTTGTCAATTACTGCTTCTACGCCGGCAAGATGACCATTGTCTTCCTTGATAACAGGAATGCCGCCACCACCAGCAGCCACAACGACATGTCCTGCATTGATGAGTGTACGAATAGTTTCAATTTCTTTGATTCCAACTGGTTTTGGTGAAGCAACTACTTTTCTCCAGCCACGTCCAGCATCTTCTTTGAAAGTAGCTCCACTCTTTTCAGCTTCTGCTTTTGCTTCTTCCTCTGTGTAGAATGGTCCGATTGGTTTGCTCAAATTTGTGAAAGCTGGGTCGTTTTTGTCAACCACGACTTGTGTCACAACAGAAGCAACTTCTTTTTCAATCCCTTCTTCACGTAAAGCATTTTGAAGAGCATTTTGCAACCAGTAGCCGATACTTCCTTCTGTCATCGCAACGAGCGAATCAAGCGGGAATGCTGGATTTTTTTCAGAATCTGCTGCTAAATGTTGCAATAAAAGATTTCCAACTTGCGGTCCATTTCCATGAGTGATAATCAAGTCATCACCATTTTTAATCAATTTTACAAGATGACTTGCTGTTTCTGCTAATGCTTCTTGTTGTGCTTTAGCTGATGGATCAGATGAAAGGATGGCATTTCCTCCCAAAGCCACAACGATTTTCCGATTTGCCATAAATAATTAGCCTCCTTAGAGTTTTCTCATTATAGTGTTTCAATTTCATTTTAGTAGTCCAAGATAGAATCCAGCTGCAACAAACGTAGGAATGAGGTTAGAATAGCATTGTCTCAGACTACATTTCTCTGAGAGTGACTGCATCAGTAATTATGGTTGTTTGTTCTATCGCCTTTTTCCTCTATTAACATCATACTAAAATGAACACGAGCACTATCAAAAATGAGGACTGGACTAAAGCTATTAGTCGCAGCCCTCATAGCTGTTGGTAAACGGTTTTGGTTTTAAATTATACTTTTGGAATATAAAGGTTACCAAGAGTTGCTGCCATAACTGCTTTAATAGTATGCATACGGTTTTCAGCTTGGTCAAATTGGCGAGCGTATTTGCTGCGGAATACTTCGTCAGTTACTTCCATTTCTTCAACGCCGAATTTTTCAGCAACGTCTTTACCATAGACAGTATTTGTATCATGGAAAGCTGGTAAGCAGTGTAAGAAAATCAAATCTTCATTGTCAGCTTTCTTAACCAAGTCCATATTTACTTGGTAAGGTTTCAAAAGGGCTACACGTTCTGCAAATTTGTCTTCTTCACCCATAGATACCCAAACGTCTGTGTAAAGGACATCTGCACCTTTAACAGCTTCATCTGCATTGTCAGTGATTAAGACATGTGCGCCACTTTCTTTTGCATATCCTTCTGCCAATTTCACAATCTCTTCAGCAGGGAAGAGTTCTTTTGGAGAGAAGATGTGCACATTCACACCGAGGATAGCACCTGTTACAAGAAGGCTGTTTGCAACGTTGTTACGTCCATCACCACAATAGACAAGAGTCAAGCCTTCCAAACGACCAAAGTTTTCTTGAACTGTCAAATAGTCAGCTAACATTTGAGTTGGATGCCATTCGTCTGTCAAACCATTCCATACAGGAACACCTGAGAATTCTGCTAATTCTTCTACCATGCGTTGGCTGAATCCGCGGAATTCAATCCCGTCAAACATACGTCCCAATACTTTAGCTGTATCTTCAGTAGATTCTTTCTTGCCAAGCTGAATGTCGTTAGCTCCTAGGTATTCTGGATGAGCGCCAAGATCAATCGCTGCTGTTGTGAAAGCTGCACGAGTACGAGTTGAAGTTTTTTCAAACAAGAGAGCAATATTTTTACCTGCTAAGTAGTGATGTTCAATATTGCGTTTCTTCAAATCTTTCAAGTGAGCTGCTAAACCAATAAGGTATTCTAATTCTGCACGTGTAAAATCTTTTTCTGCCAAGAAGCTGCGTCCTTGGAACACTGAGTTTGTCATTCTATTATTTCCTCTTTCTAATCTTAAAGTTCTTCACGTTCAAACGGCATTGACATACAACGAGGTCCACCACGACCGCGAACCAATTCACTTCCGCGAATCTTAATCAAACGAAGTCCGTATTCTTCAAGAATCTTATTTGTAACAACGTTACGGTCATATACCACTACTACACCTGGTGCAATCGTAAGGGTGTTTGAACCGTCGTTCCATTGTTCACGAGCAGCTGCAACAGCATTTCCGCCACCGCAACGAATCAAATGAACTTTGTCAATACCAAGATTCTTAGCTAACAATTCAGCCAAATCGCCTTTTTCTTCTGCAATATGAAGTTTTTCATTTTCATAAGTAACAGAGTAAACGCGAAGGTCGCCTTCAATTTCTGGGTGAATCGTGAATTTGTCATAGTCAACCATTGTGAAGACTGTATCTAAGTGCATGAATTTACGATTATTAGCAAATTCAAATGCAATCACTTTCTTAAAGCCAACATTCTTCTTGAAGATATTAACCAAAAGTTTTTCAATAGATGCTGCGTCTGTACGTTGTGAAATACCTACTGCAAGGACATCTTTAGAAAGAACGAGTTCATCTCCACCTTCAATACGAGTTGTTTCTTCACGGTTATAAACCAAGTCAACATTGCCACCATATACTGGGTGGTATTTGAAAATGTATTTACCATAAAGTGTTTCACGATTACGTGTATCTGAGTACATGTGGTTCAATGACACCGCATTACCAATTGTAGCAAATGGGTCACGTGTGAAATAAAGGTTTGGCATTGGGTCAATGGCAAATGGATAGTCTGATTCTACCAAGTCAGTCAGTCCTTTAGCTTCTTCAGGAATTTCTGGCAATTCTGCTTTTTGGAAGCCTGCCATTGTCTTTTCAACCAACTCAAGGTTGTCTTCTATACCATGAAGAATGTCGCGAATAGCAACTTTTGTTTGTGCTCCGCGGATATTTGCTTCGTCAAGATATTCTTCAATAAATTCGTTACGAATTTCTGGAGAAATCAATGATTCAGCAGTCAATTTTTCGAGGTAAAGAACTTCAATACCTTCTTTACGTAGAGCGTCTGCGAATGCATCGTGTTCTTTTTGAGCATCTTCCAAGAATGGAATATCGTCAAAAAGTAGACGTTCCAAATGGTCTGGCATCAAGTTTTCCAACTCTTTACCAGGACGATGTAGCATAACTTTTTTCAGTTTTCCTATTTCTGAGAAAACATGAATAGGATGTGTAGACATCTTATGTCCTCCTCTTTTTTCTTTGTGACTTAAGTTTCCTTAAGTTCTATTTACATGTTATATTGTAATATCTTTTGTTTGCGCTTTCACAATCAATTATACATTTAAAATGCCAAATCCTTTGCTTTTTTTAAAATAAATTCTAATATTATTTCAAAATAAAACGCTTTCTATAAATATTTTATGCATTTTATTGGTTTTATGAATAATTATTTTTTAGAAACAAATGAAGTTTTTGAGGATATTTTTAAATGTTTAGGTTTCTAAATTAAAAAAGGACCAAAAATTGCTTTTTGGACTGCAATTCTGTCCTTCTTTTCTACATATCTTCAAAATACTTTAAAAAGTATTCTTTATTCAAAAAGACGAGTTTCTTTCGATTATATTGAATAATGTTTTCTTCTGTTAATTTTTTCAACACTTGATTAACTGTTTCACGAGTGGTCGCCCCCAACTTGGCTAACTCTTTCATACTAAGGGCAAAAGGAATATCATCTCTATCTTGACAAAAATCAATACATAAAATTGAAATCGCTTGGATAACTCGCTCTGTCGCACTCGCTAAAACGGAATTTCGCAAGCGTAATTCATGGAAACGCAAAATATTTGATAACTTATGCGTAATGAATAACATTTGCTCTATAATTTGTTTGGAATAGTATTCATACAAGTCAACAGGAATCGAAAAGTATTCTAAATCCGTCACAGAAATCCCAGAATAATGATAATCTTTATCTTCAAACATGCCACCATAAGGAAACATGGTATTTTCTTTCACATAATCAATGTAATTAAACGAATCTGTCTGATCATACTGCTCAATCCGAACATAGCCCTTATAAATCAAAAAAAGTCGCTCTCGCTTATCTCCAGAAAAGAAAATAATTTGCCCTTTTGGCACTTTGCGAAATTGAATCTCAACAGCTATTTTATCAAAATATTCAACTGGCAAATTTTTAAAAGCAGGATGTTCTCTAATGTAACGATAATGCTCTTTGTTAATCATGATATCCTTGTGGTCCTTTTTTACATTCTGCTCTTATTATAACACAAAAGGGCTTCAATCTTAAAGAGAGCCCTTACATTTTTCTGAAATTTGTTCTTTTTACAACGTGTCCTTCGCCCTATAAATATACGTATCTTAATTCATATTCACTCGATGCCATTCATTGATGACATAGGCCAATTGTCCAACTTGCGTAATACCAACACCACTGATTTCATCACTCTCTGAAGTCGTTCCTCCCAGTCCTGCTGTATAAAGGGCAATCAAATAAGGCTTTTCCTCACACACAACTGCATCTACATTTAATGCCTCTGCAACATAACCTGGCTTTTGGTAGATTGGAATGTCTCTTACATATCGTTTATAGTATTCGTTTGGAAAAGATTCACCGATATAATACAAAAGATCTTTATACTTTTCCTGATGTTTCCAAAGGTAATCCAAAACCTGAATATAATAGTCAGTCGTGGTTTGATTTTGTTGGTTGATCGTCTCAACTTCCCCCTTGCCTTTTCCATAGCGCTGATACATTGTATAGGCTTTATCCAAGCCACCTAAGCGCTCAGCTAAGGCATAAGCTGGCGTATTTTCAGAATAAAGAAGGGAATACTCCTGCATTTCAGGGATGCTCATGGTCCCATTAAATGCTGCTACATAGTTATTATGTTCACCGATATACTCATAGCGAGTATGGGTAATATCAAACCGCTCGGTCATTGATAAATTTCCTTTTTCTACCTCATCAACGACCAACATATTTAATGGCAATTTGTAAGTCGAGCCCGCTGTCATCGGTTGCGTTTCATTCATAGCGTAGATTTGTCCACTCGTTAAGTCCTTATAAGAAAATGCAACCTGCGAATGCTCTATTCCCATCTCATCTAGATAAGCCTTTACAACTTGAACCAAATTTAGATTAGCATAATCATAATACAAACCATAGGCTTCCATTACAGGCAAATCAGATTCCATGACTTTCTGCTTTTCTTCTATACTCTTTGACGAAACACGAGTGACTAATTTAGACTCTTTTGACGAATTTTTTGGCTTTTCTTGACTGGTAGGATAATTTGCAGCTACTTTCGTAGGATGTGCCTTTCTAGCTTGGCCAAAGTATACAGCACTTGATACTAATACACCACACATTATAAAGCAACCAATCAAACAAAGAATCATTGTCTTTCTACTCACGCACTCCTCCTAACTTATATACCTCATTATATAGGAAGAATGAACATTTGACAAGATGGAGTGCACAGAATCATCATCCGTTTTTAATTCTTACTAATGATGATTCAATAGCATTTTCTATCATTCAATCCTTTTCTCATCCCTAGATAAAATGATAATGTAAGAAGAGCCATTGCCAACCCAAATCGGAATAATCCTTTACTCTTTTTGATGCCAGTTTTGGGTAATTGCATGTTATTTTGAGTATATTTAATTTGCCTATTTGTTAATGGCGTTAAATTTTGATTCCTAGCATCTTCTTTATTTGACTCTGAACTGACACTAACGTCTTTTGGTAAGGATTCCTCATTGTTTTTTAAGTCAATAGAAGCTGGTGCTTGGCTTTGTTTAACTTGTTTATCATTTTTATTCTCTTGATGTTGAGGGTTATCTTCTTGCTTTTTGCCTGCCGGTGCTTTATGAAAATACAGATAATCATAGAGTTCTTGAGCAGTGATACCTCCACCGACCCAACCGGAAGTTAATGTACCATTTTTAAGATAGAGTATCGTTGGGGTACCAGGAATACCAACTGTATTAAATAAAAATTCTTTTGCATGTTCATCAAAATCTTCACCATCTGTATTATAGTATTCTAATTTTCCACCTGTTAATTGATTAAACTTTTTTAGTTCAGGAGAAAATTGTCGACAAAAATAACAAGTTTCCCGTCCTACATAAATCGTATGTTCTTTATTATCCGAAGTAAAAGCTGAATAAACATCTTTTATCGTAGCCTTGGGAAGTTCAGCTATATTCTCACGATAAGTAGCAACATCAACCTCTTTTGAGTCTTGAGAATTTGGAATGCCATTTGCTGCAGAAGTTTTGTTTGAAGTAGAAGCAGATTTATTCTTTGTCAAGTTTTTCTTTTCTACAGCTGTATCTTCCTTTGACGCTGGCATCCTTACAGGTTTCGTATCTGTCGCAATTGAGTCTTGATTTGTGTCATTTTTAACAACAGCTCCTGTCGAACCTTCAGACACTATTTCAGTTATAGCTGTGCGTTGATGTTCCTCTTTATGAACCCCATCAGCAAAAACTATGTTATTTCCAAAAGCAAGCAATAACACCGAACTAAATAAAAGTGATTTTAATAATTGTTTTTTCATCATTTTAAACTCCTTTATGTTCTATTTACAGTATAAGGTAACTATTTCAGTTTCATCTTCGAAAATCCTAAAAGGTAGCTCTGATAGCCTGAATGGTAAAAAGTAAGAAACAGGAAATCAAACGAGCTGTCTTCCTGTCGATAATTTTCAATATCAAATGATAAATTTTCTTAAATATTTAAAATATGAACGAAAATATACCACAAATAGGATACTGATAGAAATGAAAGAATGATAATAAATTTCTTATGTGAAGGTACAAAATATATTATCAAGAGAACCAGTAAATATAATAAACTAATTAGTAAAAATTTTATCATCATCTTATTTTTTTGAGATTTTCTTACATTTATCCAGAAAGTAAATAATTGGTTTATCTAACCAAGTTAATATCATCATAGTGATAAAACCTAGTGCGAAACTTTTTATATCAAACATTTATTCCCCCATTTCACTTACCACCAACAAGTAGCTCCATAACCAACTTTACCAATAATAGCTCCCCCAACAGCTCCTGCAACTACTCCTTGCCATGTTATGGTCTTGATTCCTAATCTCAATCCATTACCCGCACCACCAGCAATACCCGATTTTGCAAAATCACCCCAATTACAACCTCCCCCTTCAACACGTGCCAGCATTTCAGAGTTCAGTACTTCAAATTTTTCCAATGTTTTTGTTTTCATGATGAATACCTGTTTTTTATTTTAATAATTTCAACCTGTTGCAACTTAATAAACTTAGTATAGCACACGACATATTTTATAAATCTGCAAATCCTGAATGGTACTTCTGACGTCTTGAATAGTGATTGTTCCAAATTGGTCTGCTAAAAATCAAAGACTCTAAGTGAATTATAACTTAGAGCCTTTTTAGAAATGCTATAAAAGTGGTCAGAAAAATCAATTTATTTATCTACAAACTCTCTAGAATACGGTATTCTTTTTCAAATATTTTTTGAGAAACTACCCGATGATTGCTTATATCCAAATAATCACCAATATAGCCCAACACATACATACCATAACCTGCAAATCCACCGCCTATTGTTCCAACTGTACCAATTTTTAAATTCTCCACAGTAGAAGGATTCAGACCAGCCATTAAAATCCGAAGATGATCATCCAACCAATACAAGTAATTTTTAGCAAACGCTTCTTTCACCCAATCAGGTTGTTCAGCTTCTCTGCTAATTTTCCAAACATCAGCTATTTTATTTTTATAAATCGCTTTCATTTACACCCTCCCAGATGTTATCGAAAATCTTTCTTGATATGCTACTATCCTATTTTCCACACAATTTTGTGTCCACTTTTATTATACCATGTCCAGTACCAATCTTTTCAGTGGTCTTATATAGAAGCTAATTATCAATCCACACAAATACCTAGATTATTCTAATATGAGACAAAGCCCTCAGCTCCTTTAACTGACTTGATTCAGTACTTGACAGTCGTATATTATTGTTTAAAAGTACTTTAGAAATATCAATATTCATACGAGTCAATATATAAGGTGTAGATGTTCCATCAAACTTCAATTCTGTTCGATAAGAATCCAGCACTTGATATAGTGGATTCGCGTTTTTACTATCAAATTCAGAAAACATTTGGTTGATAAGAAAAATTGCTCGTTCTCTTCTTTCCTGCCCACCAGCAAACCATCTTAAAGTTCCCATAATATTACTCCTAAAACAATCTAATTTTTATATTCGCTTTTAAAAGACTTGTTAATGTCTTGGAATCCACGGACCATATTCTGCCCAGCCTTTAACAATAACATCTGTAGTTGCTTGAAATATTCCTTTAGTAACTTTATAATCCCATCGGCCATTACTATAGCGACATGCATAACCGTTTGCTCCTACCATAACAGGCTTACAATATCCTGAACCTCCACCACTAATTTCAGAAAGCTGAACATCTGATAGCTCATTTACAACTTCACCTTTTAAATTTAACATAAAATTCTCACTCTCTTTCATTTTTTAATATATTATTATTTAAACACAAAATATAACCAACGGTATAAAATACAACAATAATATGACAATAGAAAAAGGACAAAATATTAGGAATATCTGAGAAGAAAATTTTATAACCAACAAATGTAATTATAACAATAGACATCGGTAATGTTTTTTTAACAAACTTTTTGTATAAATCAAAAGTTTTTGATAAAGTAATTTGAGGTCTATTCTGTTTGTATGCAAAATAATGAATTAATATTTCTAATACCAAACTAGAAAGACTAAGCTTTAGTATGTTAATCGCTCTAATCTTAAAATACATTCCTACTATAGTAATTAATATAATAGATATCAGCATTGTTATTATTACTCTCTGTGTATTCTTCATATTTGTTCCTTTTTAACCTCCTTAATGAGCTCGAATAATTGCCCAAGCTCCTGTACAATACTGTGCCCCTAAAATAGCACCTACAGCAGTTCCAACTCCAGGAAAAACACTACCTATCGTTCCACCTGCTACTGTGCAAACAGCCAATGCCTGTGCTGCTTCCCCAGCTCCTATTTTCCCCCCTTCAACACTTGCCAGCATTTCAGAGTTCAGTACTTCAAATTTTTCGAGTGATTTTGTATTCATGATGAATACCTCCTTTTTATTTTCATATTTTTGTCCTGTTGCAACCTGACAAATTTAGTATAGCATATAATATATTTTATAAATTTATAAATCCTGAATGGTACTTCTGACATCCTGAATCGTATTTTTAACCATTTAGGACACCAACGCTATCATTTGGGATTTCAATGAAATCTTTTATAAAAATTTTGTAGAATAAGAATATAAGGTTACTTCAAAATAGGAGATACGATGAAGAAATTAGCATTTTCACTCATTTTTATAATACTTTTTACTATTTTACTGGCAGGTCTTCCAGAAACTTTAGCCCTTCATATTGCTATTTTGTTTCAGTGGAATTTGACAGCAGTTGGTGTTATGATATTAATTCAAGAGATATTGATGCTGTTCTTCATCCTTTATCTCTTGAAACGAGCAGATTTATCCTCTATTTTTAAAAGGAAGAAAATCCATAAACGTGATATCGCAGCTTTTCTTGCTTTACTGTTCATCTTTTTCTTATTGGCAGACATAAGGAAAGACTTGGTGCAATATATGGCGCGAACGACTATGAATACCAAACTTTACAGTAAGGTTGGTATCTGGAGTGGAGGAAAAATTTTTGATATTTGTAGTATTCTCATAACGGTATTGATGAGTCCAATTATAGAAGAACTTTTTTATCAAGGATATGTCATGTCTCGGTTCTTTACCAATTCAAACTATTATTTAGACGTCTTGCTTTCTGCTAGTCTATTTACGTTAGGACACATGATCTTACTTCAGAGAGACTGGGTCAATCTCAGTTTTTACTTTTTAAGTGGATTGGCATTATCTCTATTTTACCGTTATAGTCAAAACATCCGACTTCAGATGCTCTTTCATGTATTGTGGAATTTATATACTTTCATAGCCTCTATCTGGTATATCATTTATAATTGGTTTTATTTTCATTTCTTTTTTTAGTAAGCAAAAACAAGCTGATAGCTATAAAGTGTTATCAGTTTGTTTATTTTTTGAATCTATTGAATATTTTTATATTTTGTTCTTGTGAACTTCCAATCCTTTTTATATAATGAATACTAGAATTACACATAATTCTTACATATTTTATCAATCGGGAACATTATGAAAATGAATATTTTTATTTTAGAAGATGATCTTACTCAACAATATTATATGGAGACTATTGTTGAAAAAATTATCGAAAAACATCGTCTTCAATATCACCATTTTGAAGTTTTTGGAAAACCTAAACAATTACTAGAAGCCATATCTGAGAAAGGAAGCCATCAGGTTTTCTTTTTGGATATTGAAATCAAAACTGAAGAAAAAAAGGGCTTAGACGTCGCCAAAAAGATACGCGAGATAGATCCTTATGCCATTATTGTCTTTGTAACCAGTCACTCTGAATTGATGCCGGCAGCGTTTAAACTGCAAGTCGGCGCCCTTGACTATCTTGACAAATCGTTATCAAAAGAAACTTTTAAAAAACGGATCGAAACTGCGCTGCTACATACTGAAAACCTAACAGGCAAAGGCCTGGCAGACGATTCTCTTCTCTTTGAAACACCTCATACACAAATACAAGTGCCGTTTAAAGATATTCTTTACATCGAAACTTCCTCTCGCCCTCACCGTTTAGTACTTTACACACATAGAGGGCGTACGGAATTTACTGCCAATCTTTCAGATATGTTAAAAAAAGAAAAACGGTTCTACCAATGTCATCGTTCCTTTGTTGTTAACCCAGCTAATGTCCATCAAGTGGATAAAGTAAATCATATCCTTCACTTCCAGAATGGTGCTACTTGTCTTGTTTCTAGATCAAAAATAAAAGGGCTAACAGAAGCTATTGCAGCCCTGCACCGGAGGGAATGATATTATGGTGCAATTATCATTGATTATCGTAGACATGTTTTTATTGTTGTTTCTTTTTTCCTACATTAGTGGACAAAAATTAATAACTAGAACATATCTAATAGCAATTCTAGCTAACTTATTTTATAGTATAATTTTTTCTTTTATTCCAAATAATTTATTTTCTTATCTGATAGGTCCAACTTATTTTTTAATTTTTTCTTGGATTGTTGGAAAATCTTACAACAAAACGTTAAAAATTTTTTACGGACTTTTTCCAATCACACTATGGAATTTAATTCAACGCTTGATTATTTTTTTCATATCTCCTTTATTTAGTTTTAGTGTAGAAAGACTCAATAAAAGTTTTTTTGGTCCGATTGTCACCTCAATTATGGCGACGCTGATAGTATTACTTTTTTTGCGTTTAATTCAATATAATTTTAAGACATTAAAATCTCAAAAAATTAATCACAACGATAAGAAAATTATCATCTTTGTAAATATCAGCATGATTATTTATCATCTTATTGTTCAAGTTCTATCTTATTTAGAAAATGAGAATAACTTACAGACACTAAATTTTAGAGAAAGTTTAGTAGTTCTTTATCTTATCCTTTTTGTGAGTGTTGCCAATTATTTAGACCGTCATTTACGAGAGAGAATCCAAAGTGATTTAATGCTTCAAAAAGATTTACAGTTAAAAAACTTGGAAAACTACAGTCATCACATTGAGGAATTGTACACAGAAGTTCGGAGCTTTCGGCATGATTACGCTAATATTTTAACAACCTTGAAATTAGGAATTGAGCAAAATGATATAGGCATTGTAAAGAATGTCTATCATTCTGTTTTGAAAGATTCCAATAAGCGTTTTCGCAATCCCAAGTATGATATTGGACGGTTAGTCCATATCAAAACGATGCCTTAAAAAGCCTGCTAGCTGCTAAATTTGCACAAGCTCAAGAGCATAATGTATCCGTTTCATTGGAGGTTCCAGAAGATATTTGTCCACAAGGAATGGAATTAGTTGACTTTATCACCATTGTCTCCATTTTGTGTGATAATGCGATTGAAGCTGCCACTCCAACTATGACGATTGCTTATGTTTTGTCAGAAAACAAGCAGGTATTCTCCATTGAAAATGCTATAAAAGAAGAGCATATAGACATGTCTTATATTTTTGATGCGGGAGTTAGTTCTAAAGGATCTGGGCGAGGAATTGGATTATCAAATGTCTTAGCAATTCTGGATCGATATCCAAATGTTTCTCTTACTAGCGCTAGTCAAAATTATCGTTTCCAGCATGTCCTTGAGATTCATCTGAATTAAAGAAAACCATTGCTGTAATATCAAGTACAGTAATGGTTTTTATGTTATCCTAAATCAGGTTGTCCAAGTTTGCCTAATTTATACTTTTTTAAATAAGGACTAAATAAGTCTTCCAACCAGCCGCCACCGACAACTTGTTCGAGTTCTTGACTTGTAAGTGTATGAAAATGATCCAATGTTTGTTTTTTATCCATAATAGAACCTCCTTTTTGATATATTTATTATAACCCAACTGTTGAATAATGAATCGTTAAATCTTAAACGGTAGTGATTTCGTCCTAAACGGTCATTCGACATTGTTCAACAGTTTGTCTTTGTAGTAATCAAAGAATGATTTTTTCGCAATGACAATAGTTACTCTTCCTTGTAGACCATACTTGATCACTTGTCCATTGGACTTAGAAATTTTAGCCTTGGCAGTTACTTTAAAAAGGTTTCCTTGTTTTGTTTCAGTAGCGGAAGTATCAATTTTATTGATATTTCCGATAATGGTGATGGACTGCTTTCCAATTTTTTCTAAAGTTAGACGAGTGGTTTGTCCTTTTTTTAAATTGGTCATATAGGTCGAAGGCACATAATAAGCGATAAGGACTTCGTTTGTTTTGGTGATATCTGGATAGATTTGGGCAATTTCAGTTCCTTTAGGTAATAAGTTGTTCCCTTTTAACTTTTCACTAATATGCAGAACACCTGTTTCGGGAGCGACTAATCTATTGTTTTGAAGCTGGACATTTGCTTGATTCAATTGATTCTGTAAATCAGTGATTTGGGTCATAAGGGTTGCTAACTGTTGGTCAGCCGTTTGGATAAATTGTGTGCGGAGTACTTCGATTTTCGTAGAAAGACTATTGTCATAAGTCGCCGCAGTTCCAGTACCAGCTTTTTGAATCTTTAGATTCGCAATGGAAGAGTTTAAATTGGATATATTGGTATCAATTTGAGACAAATACTGATTTGTGAGGGAAGTATCTGGATTAGCTTGATACTGTTTCTTATACATGTTGAATGTTGTCTGATGTGGATTACTCTTTGGTAAATGTGAAGCATTCTCCGAGATGACCTGATGCAGTTCACGATAATCATTTATCTGTTTTGTTAAATCATTGATTTGCTGATCAATCGCAGCAATTGTGTTATGAGCCAAAGAAGCTTGTTTACTGACTTCGATATTGCTTTTTGAAATTCCTAATGATAGATCCTGCGATTGCTTGATAAAATTGTTAAAAGTATTAGCATAGCCAAATTCATCTTCACCCGAAAAAAGATTTATCCCTTGATGCAAACTCGATTTGAGTGTTTCTATGCCAACTTTTTGTCGTTGATAAGTTGCAAGTTGAGTTTTAATAGCTGTTTGTTGAGAGACTTCCATATTTTTTGCATATTGAATCAACAACTCTCCTTTTACGACTGCCTTATTTTCGGCTAAATGGTTAATCAAAATCGTATTATTGCTGCTTGATTGGATCATAGCAATGACTTTCGTTGGTGTAATTTCACCGATAGATTTGATAGTCACTTCCTTTTGACCGATAAAAGAAAAAAGAACCAGAAATAGAACGAACAATACCAAAGGAAGAATAAGAACGGTCGCAAAGTTATGGTATCTTCGATGATAAAATTCTGCACTTTTAAACAGATTGGGATTCATAATTCACTCCTTATTTGCTAAATAAATGATGATAAAAACCTTTTCTTTCCATCAATTTAGTGTGGGAACCAGTTTCAATAATCTGTCCTTTATCAAGAACAATCACTTGATTTGTCCGCTTTGAAATGCTGAGACGATGAGCAACAAAAATAATCGTTTTGTCTTTTAAGCCCATCAGATTGTCAATGACCTTTTTCTCAGTTAAAACATCCAATCCGCTCGTTGCCTCATCAAGAATAAGAATTGGTGACTTTGTTAAGAGGGCGCGTGCTAGAGCAATTCTTTGCTTTTGTCCACCTGATAGACCAGCTCCATCGGACAATTCTGTTTGATATCCCATAGGCATTTGTTCAATATCCGAACGAATTTCTGCAATTTCACAAGCGCGAATAATCTCTTCTTGAGAAAATATTTGATTCGTCCCTAATGTAAGATTTGCTAAGATGGAACCACTAAAAATATAGGCTTGTTGTGGTAAATAATTGATATATTGACGAAGCGTCTTCTTATCAATCATTTTAAGATCATTTCCATTAAGACGGATTTGCCCTTTATAAGGCTCATAAAAATGAACCATCATTTTGGCAAGTGTTGTCTTTCCCGAACCACTGATGCCGACTAAGCTCACCTTATCTCCTGTTTTTATTGTTAAGTTAATATCCGATAACGTATCTCGTCCGAAGCCATATTTATAAGAAACATCATGAAAAGTAATGTCACCAGCCAAGAAATTTTTCTCTGTAATGACTTGTTTGGTTTTGAATTCGGATTCTACCAGATAAACTTCATTCAACCGCTTGTTAGCAACCTTAGCCGACTGCAGCTTAGTTTGCAGATTGATGATACTTTCAAGTGGACTTGTAAAATACGAAAGGAGTGCATTAAAAGTAATCAGCTGTCCAATCGAAATTTTTTGAGACATAGCCAGAGATGCTCCAACCCATAGAATAACAACATTCAAAATAAATTGTGCTCCTTGTTTGAGAGATGTCTGCATAATGGAATATTTACTAAGCGTAAAAGATTTATCTAAATAATTTACAAATTCGCTGTCTATCTTTTGGTAACGAGTTTCTTCGCTGGTTAAAGATTTAATCGTTTCAATGCCATTAATATCTTCGATAATAGCAGAATTTACCATGGAATTACTTTGCATAACGTCATGATTCATTTTTTCAAAAGGCTTTATAAAAGCAAAAATAATCACTGTATAGATAGGAATAGCAAGCAGAGTGAGGAAGAAAAGGTTGGTATTCTGTAATAATAGTACCCCTCCTACCATTATCAAAATAAAAAGGTCAAGAAAGAGTGAAAGTATTGTAGAAGCGAGAGCATCAATAATGGAATTAGCATCTGTAAAACGAGAAATAATTTCTCCAGTGCGTCTCGTAGCAAAAAAAGACATCGGTAATTCAAAAATGTGTCGAATATATGATAAAATTACATCGATGGTTAATCGCTGACTAAGTATAATCAATAAGTAATCTCTGGAAAAACTCATCATTTGCTGCAAGATGTAAGTAATGATAAGCCCAATTGAAACGATTCCAAGAGTTGATTTCATCTGATTTGGAATGTATTCATCCAAAATCCCTTGCAGATAATAAGAACTAACAATGTTAATGAGGGTCACAAGCAAACTAGCTAAGACAATATAAAAAATCAAAGAACGCTGTTTAAAGATGAGTGGTAAAAAGCTAGTAAGCCCATTCTTCTTATCCTTATGTGGTTTATAGCTAGGTTCTGGTGCTAAAAAAATAGCAACACCAGTCCATTCTGTTGCAAATGTCTCTTTTGATATCTTAGTTATTTTTACACTTGGGTCAGGATCTCCAACTAGCAGACCTTTTTTCGTATTTTTATAGATAACATAATAATGTGGGAGTTTAGCTTTTTTCTGAACATGAACGATAAAAGGATAGGGAATAGCTTCCATATCAAACAAAGACATATCCCCTTGAATCGGTCGTGTCTCAAAACCTATTTCTTGCGCTGCTTGAACAATTCCAAGAGCCGTTGTCCCTTCTTTACTTGTCTTAGCAAGTTCTCTCAGATGTGCAAGAGAGTAGTCTGAACCATAGTATTTTGCAATGGAAGCAAGCGCAGCGACACCGCAATCTCTTGCATCTATTTGAGGAACAAATGTTTTCTTAACATTCACAACAATGATTTCCTTTCTAAAATAAACTCGGATTATTTGTTACGTAGGTAATAGTAGACACGTAATTTGAGATAAACATCTATTAAAACATAACTTATCATCATACTAAAAGCAAAGCCGGTTAGTAGAATACTTAATATGGGAATAGAATGGATAAATAAATAGCTGAGTGATAAAAAAAGAATAAACAGTGCTGTGGCATTGCTATCTCCCCAATTTTGAATTTTTTCTAGTCTTAATAGCACTGTGGCTGATGGACTGAAAAATTTATCTAAAATAATCATCTGATAGAATAAGCCCTTTCATCGTTATAATATGATTATCCCAAAATATTTTTAAATAAATTACAAAAATCTTAAACGGTATGTATAATGGCCTGAATGGTTCAAAAATGCTGTTCAGGACATTATACATACCGTTCAGGATTTGCTCAGTTATCTTTCATTTGATATGGTAGGATATAAGCTAGGAGGAAACATAATGATTCAAATTCAACCTTATTCTTTTATTAGCTCTATTTCTCTCTATTTTACGGCTCTCTATCTTCGAACAATCCATCAATTCTTTAAAATAAAGCTGCGATTGACGCATCCTGCGCAGCGAACTTTTCGCCCGACTACTTATTTTGTGGTACAATCCAAATTTTTCTCATTTAAAGATGCCACCAAAAGAATTGAAACAATCCGAAAATATGATAAAAGAGGGAAAATTGTCCTTATTGGAGAACATATTGATTATGAACTGCTGTTTAGAAATCACTATCTTGTTTTCGGTGTCATTGATCGAACCAATGATCATTCTCTGAAATTCCTCAAACAACAAATCTGGTTTTATTTGGAAGGAATTTATAGGTAATTTTACTATAACAGAAAAAAACGAACCTAATCAGATTCGTTTTTTCTATCTCATTGCACACCTTATTTTGCTGCTGCGTACAATTCATTAACCTTATTCCAGTTGATGACTGAGAAGAATGCTTTGATGTAATCTGGACGAACATTGCGGTACTTCACATAATAAGCATGTTCCCAAACATCAATTCCTAAAATTGGTGTTTTCCCTTCAGAGATTGGTGTGTCTTGATTAGCAGTTGAAGTCACTTCTAATTTACCATCATTATTGACCACCAGCCAAGCCCAACCTGAACCGAAGCGACTTGTCGCAGCTGTTGTAAATGCTGCTTTGAAATCCTCAAATGAACCAAATATTGCTTCAAGGTCTGCTGCTAATGCTGCTGACGGCTCTGTCTTTTCTGGCGTCATCAATTCCCAGAAAAGCGCGTGGTTGAGATGACCACCACCGTTATTGATAACAGCTTGACGAATATCCGCTGGAATGGTTTCTACATCTGACAAAAGTTGCTCCAAATCCTCACCGATTTCAGGGTGTTTTGCCAGAGCCGCATTTACATTATTGACATAAGTATTGTGGTGTTTGTCATGATGCAAGTGCATCGTTTCTTCATCAATATACGGTTCCAAAGCATCGTAAGAATAAGGTAAATCAGGTAAAATAATTGCCATTGGTTTGTTCCCCTTTTTCATTTTATATGAAAATGATAACGTAGACCTACAAAATTTTCAACTTATTTGCTTATAAGTTGTGGGTAGCAATCTTTAACAAAGCCAAGTCAAATAAATAACTTTTCTCATAAACTCCAGACTTGATTTGGTAATCTGTTTCAATCAAGCAAGCAAGTACTTTTTTTAGAAAATCAAGCTGTAAAGATCGCACATCACGCAAAGCATATTTGATTTGAAAAGGATTCACCTTTCGTCCTAAATAACTGGACAAGTCTGCTACAATCTGACTTTCATTACGTCCATTTTCAAAGAGGATTTTCACTTGTGCAAATATACGAAACTGGCCCAACATAATCGCAATCAGCTTGATTTCATCTTCACCTTGCAATGTCAAGTCTCGCACCAGGCTTCTTGCCGCATCTACCTTTTGATGCAAAATCATCTGGGTAAGATCAAAAATATTATCCTGTAAAGTTTTTGGAATTGCTTCAGCAATGTCATCGCTTGTAATGATGCCATCTTTTTTATAATCCTTTAAAAAAGCTAAGTTTTTACTAATTTCACTAAAATCAAAGCCGGATTTGACAAACAATTCCTCGAAAACTGGTGAACTAAATTCTAATCCTTGTTCCTGAGCCAACTTACTAAAGTATGCCCGCAGCTCCTGCTCTTTTGGCTCACTTGCTTCAAAAATTTTACCATCTCGCTTGAGCAATTTTACAATTCGCCGTTTACTGTCTAACTTCCCTTCTGCAAAAATGACTAATTTTGTCGTATCTGCAGGATTTTCCAAATATTGCTCAAAAGATTTTAGCTCATCATCCGTCAAATAGCATTTTTTAGCTGTTGTCACATCCAAAAAATGATCCAAAATGACGATCTTCTCTTCAGAAAAGAAGGGCAAACTCACTAGATCAATCTCCACATCTGGATAAACGGCTTCTTTCATATCAAAGTAAGTCATATTTAAATCTGCAGCATCGTATTGAATTTGACGTAAAAATTGTGATTTCATCAATTCAAATTGCCCTGTATCATCACCAGTCAAAATTGTCAGATTAGGTAAATTTGTCAGATTTACTGTTTTAATCTCTTCAATTGCTAACACAACGGCCTC
>NZ_KV811162.1:22488-29180 GCF_001813035.1 Streptococcus sp. HMSC071H03
AAAATCTCGAAAGCAAAGCAAATTGGTATCTCAAATCAACTCCGTCCCAGTCGCGTTCTGTTTAATCTTACCAGCTTTCATGAGGCCACCCAGGGCTTTTTTAAACTGTCCCTTGGAAATGCCGAAAGTCGCCTTAATATCCTCTGGAGCTGACTTATCATTCAAGGTCATGAAGCCACCGTTAGTCTCCAGATAAGTCAGGATCATCTGAGCATCATTTTCCAGCATTTCAAAAGAGCGTGGTTTGAGCGAAAGGTTCAAAGTCCTATCCACCTCACGAAAACCAATGACACGCACATCCAATACCTGGCCCAGACGCGGCTCAGCATAGCGCTCGCTGGGATGGATAAAGCCCAGCATGTTATTTTCAGGCAGATAGACAAAGGTTCCAGATAACTTCAAACGATAAACAATAGCCGGCCAATTTTGATTTTGCATGTTATTATAGGCTGGACGAGCTAATTCCTGGAAATCTTCTTGGTAGGCCAAAGCCCCCAAATGCGGTCTTTTTTGTCTACATCCAAACGAATATAGAGGCGGTCGCCTTTTTTAGGCCAAAGTTCTTTTATTTCTGGCAAAATGTCGAGAGACACTACAATTTGCTTATCTGGAAGTCCTGTATCAACAAAAACACCTAAGTCCTTACGAACATCCGTCACTGCTCCCCAGCCAAAAGTCGTCTGAGTTGCTGTGACTTCGAGAGTCGTCAGGCGAAGTCTCTGTTTCATATCACTATAAGCAAAACCTTTGACCGTTTCTCCTAGCTGATACTTACCTTCTTCTTTAGCTAAAGCATAAGTCTGACCATCCTTTTGAACAAAGTAAAAGCGATCGTTTTCATCGGTTACAAGACCTGTTATAAATGTTGCAAGATTTGTATTCATTTTTTATCTTTCTATCGTTCGAAGCGGATATGAAACTTTCTTCCTACTTCAAAAGAAGAAGCTGGAACAAAAGTGTTCAGCTTCCTTTGTTTATATAGTTATCATTCTAAGACGCAGTGATTTGGAGAAACTATGTTGACTTTAGTCAATTAGAGTTTCCCATGCACAATTATTTGGCACTTTAGTGCCTAATCAATCACTGCTGAGTGGGCTCTAACTCGTTAATCAATCAACTTTTACAGCCCTACTCAACTTTGCGGAAGTGGGACGAAATCAAGTTTCTAGGAAACGACTGATTTCGTCCCCCCTCCTTGCTTTCTATTTTTTACTACATACAGAGAAAAGCTTACACTTCAATCAATTCTTTTTCCTTGCTGGCAGTCATATCATCAATATGCTTAACAGCCTCATCTGTAACTTTTTGAATATCTTTTTCAAGTGTTTTCAATTCATCTTCAGTAATTTCTTTTGCTTTTTCTTGCTTTTTAGCTTCATCCATAGCGTCACGGCGGATATTACGAATAGCAATTTTAGCATTTTCGCCGACCTTCTTCACTTCCTTAGCAAGGTCACGGCGAGTTTCTTCTGTCAAAGCAGGAATGACCAAACGAATAACCGTACCATCGCTTGCAGGGGTGATGCCAAGATCAGAAGCGTTGAGTGCGCGCTCAATATCTTTGATAGAAGATTTGTCAAATGGCGTCACCAAAAGAACACGCGCTTCAGGAATCGTGATAGACGCGATTTGATTGAGCGGAGTTTCCACTCCGTAGTACTCAACTGAAATCCTATCCAAAAGGCTGGCGTTCGCACGACCAGCACGAATGCTGCCAAATTCACGCGCCAAACTTTGGTGTGACTGTGTCATTCTTTCTTTCGCTTTTTCTACAATTGCATTTGCCATAAATCATTCCTCTTCTTTTTCTACATTATTTGAAACGGTTGTTCCGATTTGCTCACCAAAGACAACGCGTTTGATATTACCAGGTTCGTTCATATTAAAGACAACAAGGTCAATGTCATTATCCATTGAAAGAGTTGAAGCCGTTGAATCCATGATACGAAGACCTTTGTTAATCACGTCACGGTGGGTTAATTCATCAAATTTCACCGCAGTCTTATCTTTCTTCGGATCAGCGTTATAAACGCCGTCTACACCATTTTTTGCCATCAGAATCGCATCAGCTTCAATCTCAGCCGCACGAAGAGCAGCTGTTGTATCTGTTGAGAAGTAGGGAGAACCAACTCCAGCACCGAAAATAACGATACGTCCTTTTTCCAAGTGTCGCAGAGCGCGTCCGCGAATATAAGGTTCTGCTACTTGCTGCATCGCAATCGCTGTTTGTACTCGCGTATCCACACCCACTTGTTGAAGTGAATCCGCCATGACCAAGGCATTCATGACTGTTCCTAACATTCCTGTGTAATCAGCCTGCACACGATCCATTCCTGCTTCTGCCGCAGGCTCTCCACGCCAGAGATTCCCACCGCCGATAACAAGGGCAATTTCAATACCCAAATCATGTACTTCCTTGATTTCCTCTGCCATTTTTTGAACGGTTGAAATGTTAATTCCAATCCCTTTCTCACCAGCAAGAGCTTCACCTGATAATTTGATTAAAATACGTTTATATTTCGGGGCTACCATTTTTATTCTCCTTATTTTATCTGTACTATTTTACCATATTTTGAGATTTTTATATAGTCAAATTCTTTAAAAAATAAAAATTTCGATAAAAGGGAGAAGATAGTTTGCTATGCTATTTGAGCAACCAGCTATGGTGTCGTTCATTCATTATGCAACGAATATTGAAATCAGAAACTTTTGTCTCAGCTTCTTTGCCGTTTGTTTCATGTGTGAAAATCAGAACCTAAGCTAAAAAATCTAATAAAACCTGAGTGAAATCACTCGTTGAAAGCGCAGGAACACCTTCTATCTGACTAGCAAAATCATCTGTCATCTTTTGAAGTGCTAACGCTTTTTCAATCGCTTTTATAATAACTTGCGCAGCTTCGGACCATCCAATGTAATCAAACATCATGCAGGCAGACAATAAAAGTGAACAAGGATTTGCTTTATTTTGATCTGCGATATCAGGAGCCGTTCCATGCGTTGCTTCAAAAATAGCATGACCTGTTTCATAATTGATATTAGCTCCAGGAGCAATACCAATGCCGCCGACTTGAGCAGCCAGCGCATCACTAACATAATCTCCATTCAAATTTGTCAAAGCTACTACTTGAAATTTTTCAGGATTTAACAGAATTTGTTGTAAAAAATTATCTGCAATCACATCTGTCACAATCAATTGCCCAGCTGCTAATTCCTTTGCAAACTCCTTCTCGGTAAGCTCATAGCCCCATTTTCTGAAACCACCTTCTGTAAATTTTTGGATATTCCCTTTATGAACCAGAGTTACGTTTTTTACATTGGCAGATAGAGCATAATGAATCGCTGCACGAATCAACCGTTCACTTCCTTGGCGTGAAATTGGTTTAATGCCAATAGCACTCGTCTTCGGAAAACGAATTTTATCAATTCCCATTTCCTTTTGTAAAAATTGTATCACTTTTTGAGCCTCATCAGACTCACCTTCCCATTCAATTCCTGCATAAATATCTTCGGTATTTTCACGGAAAATGGTCATATCCGTCTTTTCAGGATGTCGTAGTGGGCTAGGAACGCCCGCAAAATACCGTACGGGACGTACACAAGCGTAGAGATCTAGTTCTTGACGCAAGGCAACATTTAAAGAACGAATGCCACCACCAACAGGAGTTGTAAGAGGACCTTTAATCGCAACTAAATGATGCTGAATTGTCGTTAAAGTCTCTTCTGGAAACCATTCTCCTGTCAAACGAAAGGCTTTTTCTCCCGCCAATATCTCTTTCCAAAAAATCTTTCTACTGCTTCCATAAGCTATCTCCACCGCTTTATCCAAGACAAGCTGTGCATTTTTCCAAATGTCATGCCCAATTCCATCACCTTCGATATAAGGGATAATGGGATTATTAGGAACGAGCAACTTTTTATTCACAAGACGGATTCTTTCTGCCATTTCATCTCCTCCCAATAGGAATATAATGTAAATTTTGAGCGCCAACATAATGAGAGCGAGGTCTAATCAACTTATTATTTTTGCGTTGCTCTTGAATGTGAGCAATCCAGCCAGACACCCGACTCATTGCAAAAATCAATGTATAGATACTACTGTCAATACCTAAAACATGGTAAACCGTTGCTGAGTAAAAATCTACATTCGGTATCAAATGCTTGGTGTGCTTCATATAACGTTCGATGTCTTCTGAAATCTGGTACCAAATTTCTTTTTCTGTTCCTTTTGTCAATTCCTCTGCCATTTCTCGCAAATATTTTTCACGAGGATCCTGTGTTTTATAAACACGATGACCAAAGCCCATGATTTTTTCATGTGAAGCTAATTTTCGATCCAAATATGCATTCGTATCACCCTCTGCTTTAATTTCCTTTAACATGTCAAAGACGCATTCATTGGCTCCTCCATGAAGTGACCCTTTTAAAGCGCCGATTGCCGCCGTCACACAAGAATAAATATCGGTTAAAGTGGAAGCACAGACCCGCGCTGCAAAAGTGGAAGCATTTAGCTCGTGATCTGCATGAAGAACCAAAGCACGATTGAAAGCTCGAATTTCTAATTCTGATGGTTCCTGCCCATTTAACATATATAAAAAGTTCGCTGCAAATCCTAAATCTTTTCTCGGTTCAATCGGAGTTTGCCCCGATCTCAACCTTGTAAATGTTGCAATAATCGTTGGAATCTTAGCCATCAATTGAATACTTTGTTCATAAGTTGCTTCTAGAGACGTCTCTTCAGCATGGATATTATAGACTCCTAAAAGACTAACTGTAGAACGTAATACACTCATTGGATGCAGATGCTTGCGCGACTGGATGAGAATACATTGTTCCACCGCATCACTAATGACATAGTTGGCACGCAAATCGTTCACAAAATGTTTCAATTCAATCTGAGTTGGCAAATGCAAATTCCAAAGTAGGTAAATAACTTCTTCAAAACTTGCATTATTCTCCATCAATTCGGAAATATTATAGCCTGCATAAGAAAGAGTATCATCTATAATCTGACTGATACGAGTCTCACAGGCAATCGTATCTTTTAAACCATTGCTTTGTGTCATTGTTTTACCTCTTGCAATTTCTTTCTAACCACCATTGGTAAAATTCCCCCATTTTCATAATAACGAATATCCGCGTCTGCATCAAAACGAAGACGTGCTTTAAATCGTGCAATTCGATCGCCTTCTTTTGCAATAACCGTTATGACTTGTCCTACCTGTGGCTCTTTCGGCAATTGAATATCAAACGTTTCTTTTCCAGTTAATCCAAGATTTTGAGCATTTTCGCCGTCCAAATATTGAAGAGGCAGAATGCCCATCATGACTAAATTGGAGCGGTGAATTCTTTCAAAACTTTCAGCTAAAACCACTTTAACACCCAAAAGATTTGCTCCTTTAGCTGCCCAATCACGACTAGAACCCATACCATAATCTCGACCTGCCAAAATAATCGTATCCACTTTTTCTTTCTTATAACACATAGCAGCTTCATAAATCGGCATCAGTTCACCCTTATACTTTGTATAACCACCAAGTTTTCCAGCTGCTAGTTCATTTTTTATCCGAATATTGGCAAAGGTGCCTCTCATCATCACTTCATGATTCCCGCGACGACTACCATAAGAATTAAAGTCTTGATAGCTTACACCATGTTCCTCTAGATATGATGCTGCTGGACTATTTCTAGCAATATTTCCTGCTGGAGAAATATGGTCTGTCGTAATTGTATCTCCAAACTTTGCTAAAACAGCTAGATTTTTCAATGGTTGAATGCTTGTATCATCTTCCAAGCCATCAAAGTAAGGAGGATTTTGTATATAAGTAGAGGCTTGATTCCAGTGATAGATTTTCGACTTTGTTGTTGAAATTTGATTCCATTTTTCACTATCAGTAAAAACATGCTCATACTCTTTTTTAAACAAACTACTGGTAACGTATTTTTGTACATAGTCTGCTACCAAATCATGATTTGGCATAAGATCCATGAAGTAAACAGGTAGCCCATTCCTATCATATCCAAGCGGTTCACTTGTTAAATCAATATTTGTATTCCCAGCTAAAGCATAAGCGACCACCAGTGGCGGACTAGCTAAAAAATTTGCTTTAACCAAAGGATTGATTCGTCCTTCAAAATTCCGATTACCTGATAGGACAGCGCTAGCAAGTAAATCTGTATCCGTAATTGCTTTTGCCACTTCTGGTAACAAATTTCCAGAATTGCCAATGCAAGTGGTGCAGCCATATCCAACAACATTAAAACCTAATTTGTCCAGATAGACTTGGAGACCACTCTCCTTCAAATAGGCCGTAACAACCTTACTGCCTGGTGCAAGTGACGTTTTGACTGTTTTTGAAACACGCAATCCTTTTTCCACAGCACGTTTAGCTACTAAGCCTGCCGCCATTAAGACATATGGGTTGGAGGTATTAGTACAACTAGTAATTGCTGCAATAGCGACATGACCCGTTTTAATCTCTTCTTCATAATCATCAAACAATACCGTCGCTGTCTTCCTCAATTCCTCTCTTGGCAAACCAAAACCTCGAACACCAGCTTCTCGGATAAGACTCGCTTGAAATTCTTGCTTAGCATTTGTCAATTCAATTAAATCCTGTGGCCGTTTGGGACCAGAAATACTTGGAACAATGGTGGACAAATCAATCTCAACAATTTTTGAATAAATTGGATCC
>NZ_KV811162.1:29280-32423 GCF_001813035.1 Streptococcus sp. HMSC071H03
CATAGAGCTTCGTTAACGCAATATGTTCTTCTTTCCGATTTGTTAATCGCATATAACGAAGTGTCTCTTCATCAATAGGAAAGTAACCACAGGTTGCTCCATATTCTGGCGCCATATTTGCAACTGTTGCGCGGTCTGCCAAACTAAGTGTTGCTAGTCCTTCCCCAAAGTATTCTACAAATTTTCCAACTACATTTTCTTGTCGTAATCGTTGCGTTACTTTTAAAGCTAAGTCTGTTGCCGTTGCAATCTTAGGCAATTTCCCAACTAAGCGTACACCAATCACTTCTGGAACTGGAAAATAAGAAGCTTCTCCCAACATAGCAGCTTCTGCTTCAATTCCTCCAACTCCCCAGCCAAGAACCCCTATTCCATTGATCATTGTTGTATGACTGTCTGTTCCAAACATTGAATCTGGATAAAGCATGCCGTCTTTTTCAATAACAACATCACTAAGGAATTCAATATTAACTTGGTGAATAATCCCAGTTGCAGGTGGAACTGCACGATAATTATCAAAAGATTGCTCAGCCCATTTCAAAAATTCATACCGCTCATTATTACGTGAAAATTCTTTTGTTATATTTTCTTCCAAAGCAGTCTCACAGCCATAACAATCAACTTGCACACTATGGTCAATGACTAAATCCACAGGAATTTCAGGATTGATAAGTTCTGGATCTCCCCCATTTGTTACAACTGCATCGCGCATACTTGCCAAGTCAACAACAACTGGTACTCCCGTAAAATCCTGTAAAATAACACGACTTGGTTTAAAGGGCACTTCACCTCTCGGTTTAACAGCTTGATAGTGTATTAGATTCTCTATGTGATGTTTTCTTACAACATCGCCATCTTCTTTTCGCAAAAGACTTTCTAATAATATGCGAATAGAATAAGGAAGATTGTCTAAGTCTCCACCCATATCTAATGCAGCTTTTTCGAGATCAATATAGCTATATTCTCGCTTATCTTGATATAATATAGATTTATATGTTAGCATGAGAAACCTCCCACTAGGAATAATTATTTTATATTATACAATTTTACAAAAATTCATGCAATAGTTTTTATAAAAATATGTAAGAAAATATAACATTACCGGTTTTTGTTTACTATTTCACATATGTATTCGCCAAAAAATCCAAAGCATAAAAAAGCGATGAATTCATCAATCCAACGCTTTTGATTTTAGCAAAAGAAAAACTCCATCCGAAGATAGAGTTTTAGATTCTAAATTAAAGTGAGTTGACATCAACCTTAATACCTACACCTTGAGTAGTGGTGATAGTAAGATTTGTTATGTAAGTTCCTTTTACTGTAGCTGGTTTAGCTTTTGCAATCACATCGTGGAATGCTTTGAAGTTTTCAACCAACTTATCAGCGTCAAATGAAACTTTACCAATGATAGCTTGTACGTTACCTGCACGGTCTGCACGGTAAGTAATTTTACCACCTTTAGACTCTTCAACTGCTTTTGCAACATCCATTGTTACAGTACCAGTTTTAGGGTTTGGCATCAAGTTACGTGGTCCAAGGATACGTCCAAGACGTCCGACAAGTGCCATCATATCAGGTGTAGCAATTACGACATCAAAGTCAAGCCAGCCACCGTTGATTTTTGCAACGAGGTCATCTTCACCAACGAAGTCTGCACCAGCAGCTTTTGCTTCTTCTGCTTTTGCACCACGTGCAAAAACAAGCACACGTTGAGTTTTACCAGTTCCGTTTGGAAGAACCATTGCACCACGGATTTGTTGATCCGCTTTTTTCACATCAATGTTCAAGTTATAAGCAACTTCTACAGTTGCGTCAAATTTTGCAAAGTTTGTTTCTTTTGCAAGTGCTACAGCTTCTTCTACACTGTATGCTTTTGTGCTGTCGATTTTTTCAAGAGCAGCACGAAGTTGTTTGCTTTTTTTAGCCATTTTCTATTCTCCTTGTAAGTGGTTCAATCGATTTTCATCTCCCACGTCCTTCTCGAAATGATGAAGTCTTGCGGGTTTGGGTGTTATTGATTAGTCAACAACAGTGAATCCCATAGAACGAGCAGTACCTTCGATCATACGCATTGCAGACTCAAGGTTTGCAGCGTTCAAATCTGGCATCTTAGTTTCAGCAATTTCTTGTACTTGTGCACGAGTAACTGTTGCAACTTTTGTTTTGTTTGGTGTACCTGATCCTTTTTCAACACCTGCAGCTTTTTTCAAAAGAACAGCAGCTGGTGGTGTCTTTGTTACGAAAGTAAATGATTTGTCTTCATATACTGAGATAACAACTGGGATAATCATACCAGCTTGATCAGCTGTACGAGCGTTGAACTCTTTCGTGAATCCCATGATGTTGATACCGGCTTGACCAAGCGCAGGACCAACTGGTGGAGCTGGAGTAGCTTTACCAGCAGGGATTTGCAATTTTACAAGTTTTTCGACTTTTTTAGCCATTTTTAAATCCTCCTTTGTGGTTTTGGCGGTAATGTAAGATTTTTACCTCCCACAAGTATGCTTCTTGCATACCTTTCTATTATACACTAAAACGACTAAATTGCAAGAAAAAATACTAAAAAAATTCTCTATCTTTCTCGATTTTTGTGGTAAAATATGTGTATGACATTATTAAAAATCGCATCTATTTTATTTATCTTTTTAACTATTATTTTGACCATTATTATTACTAAATTATTTCGCTTGAAACGATTTGGCTTGAATTTTGCAGATTTGGCTTTTCCACTTTTTGTGTTGGAATTCTATGTCATCTCTGATAGAGCTTTCTACCACAGTCTCTTACCAGAATTAGCATTAGCCCTTTCTGCCTTAGCAATTGCCATTACTATCTACTTTCTTCGAGTTAAACGCAGTTTTTACTATCCTAAGTTCTTTAAATTTTTCTGGCGAGCTGGTTTTATTTTGACCTTCTTTCTCTACCTCGCCATGGTGATTGGCTTATTTTTAACAAAATAATAAAAAATATCGGACAGACTCATCTGCTTCCGATATTTTTATATTTAATATTTTGTTGAGAACTTATCAAATAGAGCAAATAACTTATTTGTTATGAATTGAAACAGTCTCATGAGTGATTCTAACATTAAGGAGAGAATGACTGTGAGGATAATGGTAATCGGTGAGATTTTGGATAACAAA
>NZ_KV811162.1:32523-50942 GCF_001813035.1 Streptococcus sp. HMSC071H03
AAAAGATAGAGTAAAATAACAAGCCCGAAATCACCAAGCCGATGATGTTAAAGAGTACGACAATGGTTTTCATTCGATTGAGCGGCTGAATAAGCTTGATGATGATAATGAAACCAACCACTGCTAATAAGATAACAGATGATGTCGCAACTTCTTGCGTGGATAATCGAAAAATCCGACCACAAGCCATGACAATCAAAACGGCCAATAAATCAACAAAAGCTGCTGGTATCGCATTCTGTAAAACCGTTCTGATGAAACGCCCTCGAATGCGCTGCTTGTTGGGCTCCAAAGCTAACATAAATCCGGGTATACCAATAGTGAATGCACTAATCAAGGAAACTTGTGATGCTTGCAAAGGATAGGTAAAAGCAAACAAACTGGACAAAATAGCTAGTGAAATGGAAAAGATATTTTTTACAAGAAATAAACTAGCGGAACGCTGAATGTTATTGACAACCCTACGTCCTTCTGTCACAATATGCGGCATATGCGAAAAGTCAGAATCCAGCAAAACAACTTGTGCAATCTGCTTGGTAGCATCGTTGCCTGACTCCATAGCAATGCTGCAATCTGCAGTCTTCATTGCTAAAATATCATTTACACCGTCACCTGTCATTGCAACTTTATGTTGATTAGCTTGAAGTGCTTGAACTAATTTTTGTTTCTGTTGAGGGGTCACTCGACCAAAGACCGTATATTTTTCAACTGCTTGAGTGATTTTTTCATCAGTATCCAAGTTTTGCGTGTCTACATAATTTTCAGCATGAGGAATCTCTGCTTTGGTAGCCACTGCAGCAACTGTGACAGGATTATCTCCTGAAATAACTTTGACTTCCACACCTTGAACATCAAAATATGAAAAGGTCTCGGCTGCATTTTCTCGAATTGGATTTTCTAATAAGATGAAGAGTAGGGGTTCTACTGTTTGAGTCAAATCACCTGTAAATGGCTGATCTTTTGATTCAGCAAAAACAAGAACCCGTGAGCCACTTTCTGCATATTGTTGAAAATAGCTGCGATATTCTTCCAGCTTTTCTTTTAATACAAACTCCGGAGCACCTAAAATAAAATTGCTTTTTTTGAAAGAAATAGCACCAAACTTGGACTTTGAACTAAACGGAAAGGTTTTCACCACGGTCCAATCCTTTTCTACTACTTCTGAAGCAAAAAAGTCTCGAATCGCTGCAATCGTTTCATTTTCATCTGGACTTGCTGCCAGATATTGTTTAAGAGCTTCCTGCGAGGCATTCTTGTCTTGCTGAACAGAGAGTACTTGTACAACTTTCATCGTATTTTCCGTAATGGTTCCTGTCTTATCTACACACAAAACATCTACACGAGAAAGAGACTCAATCCCCTTCATGCTATTTAACAAAACTTTCTGCCTTGCTAGACTAGCTGCTCCCAAAGCCAGCGCTAGAGTCATCAAAAGATAAAGCCCTTCTGGAATCATCCCAATAATAGCTCCTACCGTAGAGACAATACTAACTTGAAAACTTTCGTGATTGGTCACATAACTTTGGAAAAATAGAAGAAGCCCTAAAGGAATAATCAAAAATCCAATCACTTTAACCAGATTATTGACCGAACGTACCATTTCAGATTCTTCTTTTCCAGAGACTTCTTTTGCTTTCAACGTCAGTTGATTGATATAGGATTCATCACCTACTTTTTCCAAGCGAGCATAGGCTTTACCAGATACGACAAAACTGCCTGACATAACTGTATCACTTATTTGCTTTGCTATTTCATCCGCTTCTCCTGTCAACTGTGATTCATTGACTTTCAATTCACCTGATACAATCTTAGCATCTGCATAGATTTGGTCCCCTGCCGAGAAAAGAACGATATCATCTTGTACTAAATCTTTTGTCTCTAGTTGGATTTCTTTACCGTCTCGCACTGCAATCGCTGTATAGTGATGAAGTAACTGCATGTTGCTCAATATTTTGCGCGCTCTAAGCTCTTGAACAATTCCAATCAAAGAATTGATAATAACAATAGGTAAAAAAAGTAAATTATTCCATGATTGTACAATAACTAGCAACATAGCAAGGACAAAAAATATAAAATTAAAATAAGTAAACACATTCGACTGAATGATTTGCCAAGTTGTTTTTTCCGTGCTAACTGTTACTTTATTGACTAAGCCTTTTTGAATTCGTTCTTCAACCTCTTGTTGGCTAAGCCCTGTGTATATCTGTTCTGACATATAGCCTCCATTCACAAATCATATTAGTATTCTATCAAAAAAGTTATCCTTAGGTCATAGAAAAGTCATAAAACTGGAAAACATGAGATTTTTCATACCTTTTCTACAAAACTTTAAAATAGAACAGCTACAAAAAAATCCCAACAGAAATTTGTTGGGAAAGGATGTTACATTTTTTAAACCACACCTATTTAGTTTTAGTTATTCAATAAAACTTTTCTTGGCTTGGTGCCTTCTGCTGGACCGATGACACCCGCAGCTTCTAGCTCTTCCATGAGCCGAGTTGCACGATTAAACCCGACAGACAATCGACGTTGGAGCATTGAAGCACTCGCTTTTTGCGTCTCGATGACTAAAGCCTTGGCTTCCTCAAAGAGTGGATCTCCTTGTTCACTCTCACTACCTGAATCCATGTCATTCTCAGATACTTCGCCTGTGTCAAAATTATCATCATAATCTGCTTCGGCTTGATTCTTAACAAAAGTGACAATGCGCTCTACATCTTCATCGGAAATAAATGATCCTTGCAGACGGACAGGATGATTTTCATCAATCGGCTTAAAGAGCATATCCCCACGTCCCAAGAGTTTCTCGGCACCATTTTCATCTAGAATCGTTCGGCTATCAGTTCCGCTAGAGACAGCAAAAGCAATCCGCGAAGGAACATTGGCCTTGATGAGCCCAGAGATAACATCAACAGACGGTCGCTGAGTGGCCAAAATCATATGAATACCAGCTGCTCGAGCTTTTTGTCCCAAGCGAATAATGGCATCTTCCACTTCTTTGCTGGCTACCATCATAAGGTCTGCCAACTCATCCACAATGACCACAATCAAGGGAAGAGGAATTTGTTTATATTCTGGTTGACTGGCATTGTACTCGGCTACTTTGGCATTGTAACCTGCAATATTGCGAGCACCGACCTTAGAAAATAGCTCATAGCGATTTTCCATTTCATCTACCACTTTTTGCAAAGCTCGGCTCGCCTTGCGCGGATTAGTCACAACAGGGATCAGCAAGTGAGGAATATCATTATAGACAGACAATTCAACCATTTTTGGATCAACCATCATGAACTTGACTTCATCTGGTCGTGCTTTCATGAGAATACTAGCAATAATGCCGTTGACTGCAACGGATTTTCCAGAACCAGTCGAGCCTGCCACCAGCAAATGAGGCATCTTTGCCAAATCAAATGTCCGAACAGAGCCATTGACAGCTTTTCCTAAAGGAATTTCAAGTAATTTCTTGTCGTCTGTCTTAGACTGCTCCCAAAGCTCACGGAAAGTAACCGTCGCAATCTCGGAATTCGGAACTTCAATTCCGACTAAAGATTTGCCCGGAATAGGTGCCTCAATTCGCACATCTTTGGCAGCCAAAGCCAGAGCTAAATCGTCAGCCAGATTGGAAATGCGATTGACCCGCACTCCGACAGCTGGCTTGACCTCGTACTTAGTCACAGACGGTCCGATTTCAGCACGTTCAACGCTAGCACGAATGCCAAAACTAGCAAATGTTTCTTCCAAAATCTTGATATTTTCGCGGACAATTTTCTTTTCTTTGGATTGATTTTTAGGCTTGTCTGGCGCAAACAAATTGATTGTTGGAAGTTTGTAATCTAAACTTTCTTTGGGGGTGAAATTAACCTCAACATCTTCATCTGTATTATCTTGCTGCTCTTCTTTGTGTTGTTTCTCAGACAAACTCTCATCATAATCATAAATTTCTGGCTCTGCTTCTTCAAACTGAATCGGCGTATGAGCTAAGACCTCATCATCTAAAATTTCTCCCGTTTCAGAATCAATTTGTGGCTCGTCTTGCTCTACCTGAATAGCATTCATCGCTGCTTGCGCAGCTTTTTCTTCTTTTTCGATAAAACGTTGCTGACGCTTTGCTTCTCGCTTCTCACTCCAAGCATGATAGGTTTCACTTAATTTTTCAAAAATATCATAAATCGAATATGGACTGATGAGTAGCGCCCCTAGCAATATTAAAAGAAGCCCGATAAAGTAGGTGCCAATATTTGAAAATAAAAAGGCTATAGGAGTATAGAGTGTCCCTCCTAATAAACCGCCACCAGCAAAAGCACTGACTTTAACAGCTGTCAAATCCGTTAAAATCCGTGACAAGGTTGTACTTAGAACCTGTCCTTTTAAATTTAAAACATTTACAAAATAAGCTTGAAATATGAGTAGCAAGCCAATAAAAATACTGAAAAAGCCTGATTTATAGCCTTCATGCTTATTGACCCACTTAAAAAAGAAAAGATAAATGAGACTGGCTATAATAGCCATATAGGCTAAACTTCCTACTAACAATCGAATAAGGTTATATAGAGTGATTCCAACGGCACCCCATTTTAATGCTGCAAAAAGAAGCAAAAAAGCGATACCGAAAGTTGCGAGCATCCTCCGAATGGCTTTTTGCCGTTCCATTTCTGCTTTTGTAGGTCGTCTCGTTGTCCGACCTTTTTTACTATTTTTCTTACTTGCCATAAATTTTATTATACCACAAATTGAACACTAATCCAATGCAAGAAAAAAGCAGAAGCTCCATGCTTCCACTTTTGAAACAACATTGCTTACTTCCATATCACATCATCATTCCCATCATCTTCTGGCAAGACAAACCACAAAATCAAATAAGGGATTAGACCGATTCCATATACAAAAAATGCTACTCCCCAGATCAGTCGTACAATGGTAGGATCAATGTCAAAATAATTTGCTATACCTGCACAGACACCCGCAATTTTCTTATTTCGCACATCTCTTGTCAATCGTTTAGCCATTCTCTGTCCCTCCTTTATAAATCTATTATAACATAAATTTTTTACCATTAAATAAATATCATAAAGAATTTCCATGAACCAATTGTCAAACGTTCATCGTCAGCAAGATTAAAAAAGTTGCTGTTGCAGTTGACCCAAAATAAAGCGAGAAATTGGTCCAACAATCAGAAAATTCAAGGGAAAAGCTACAATAAAATTGGTCAACCAAGCTCCAAGGTAATTGGTTACTGAAAGCGGCACGCCGTTAAAAAGCATACCATAAAGAGACATCAGTGAAACCATAATCAGAACCATAACGCCTGAAACAACGAGGATCTTCTGCCAAGGTTTATGGCGTTCTGTTAAAAATTTAAAAGCAACTCCCTTCACAACTGGTCCTGCCACAAGAAGGTCTAAGAGAAAAGCGGTAATCAATCCAGGAACATATCCCATTGCTAGATGAGCCCATGAAAAATATCCTACAACGGACAGGTTCCAAATGCTCATTCCAAATACCATCATGCTACACATAAGGGCTGTAAAAAATAATAATTCCTTAAAATTCTTCGGCATAAAAACTCCATTTCTTTGTTGATAAACGCTATTTTAGCACAAAAAATTTTTTCTCGTAAGTGAATTTACAAAACTTTTCATAAGAAAATGTTTTCATACTCAAAACGATTGAGCTATCTTTACATCAAAAAGATAGCCCGATAGTGCCTTTCAGTTAGCAGAGACAACCTCTCAAAAGATTTGAAAAAGGCTTTTACTTATAGTAAAATGTGAATAGTTCAACATTCAGAAAGGAAATCTATGAAAAAATTACTTATTTTAGGACTGGCTGCTGGTTTATTTTTGACAGGTTGTACCAATTTACAAAGAGCTATCAGAGGAAATGACTATGTAGACTCAAGTCTTGCTTCCGAATCCAGCTCAAAAGCAGCTGAAAAACAAAAAGAAGAGCAAAAAGCTGCTTTGACCGATAAAAATGCTCATTTCCCACAGTTGTCTGACAAGGTCGCTGACGATGAAGCGGAAGTGAAAATAACCACAACTGAAGGTATTATCTCCTTGAAGCTCTTTCCAAAATATGCTCCACTTGCAGTTGAAAATTTCTTAACGCACGCTAAAGAAGGTTATTATAACGGCGTAACTTTCCACCGTGTCATTAAGGATTTCATGATTCAAACAGGAGATCCTAAAGGAGACGGAACTGGTGGTGAGTCCATTTGGAAAGGCAAAAACTCTAAGATCGACTCTGGAAGTGGCTTTAAAACAGAGATTTCGTCTTATCTCTACAATATCCGTGGTGCATTAGCCATGGCTCGTTCTTCCAATCCAAATTCCAACGGTAGTCAATTTTTCATCAACCAAAACACCAAGGACAGTTCTAATCAACTCTCTAACACAACTTATCCTGAAAAAATTATTGAAGCCTATAAAAAAGGCGGAAATCCAAGTTTAGACGGGAATTATACTGTCTTTGGGCAAGTCGTTTCTGGCATGGATGTCGTGGATAAAATCGCTACGATTGAGACAGGCGAAAACGACAAACCCAAAAAAGAAATCAAAATCGAGAAAATTGAAGTCATTAAGGACTATACATTTAAGAAATAATCACAAAACGGAGTCTGGAACAAAATATCCCAGACTCGTTTACTTTCTAGAATAAAACTCAATACGTAGTAGTTGAGAGGTCTCCTATGCGCTGATACTATCAGCTTTTGCAGCCCTACTCAACCTTGCGGGGGTGGGACGACAAAATCGATTTCTTACGAAATCCTGATTTTTTGTCCTACACCTCGTTTTCTTTATTCTTACGTTAATTGATTAAAATCCCAAATATGATCTACCCATCCTTCGTAGAAGTCGGGCTCATGGCAGACCATGAGAATACTGCCTTTGTACGCTTGGAGAGCGCGTTTGAGTTCATCTTTTGCATCCACATCAAGGTGATTCGTGGGCTCATCCAGCACTAAGACATTATTTCCTCGGTTCATAAGGAGACAGAGGCGGACCTTAGCCTGCTCCCCACCTGAAAGAACCTGGATCTGGCTTTCAATATGCTTTGAGGTCAGACCGCAGCGAGCCAGAGCAGCACGAACTTCCGCTTGATTGAGTGACGGGAAAGCATCCCAAACAGCTTCCAGAGGAGTCTGACGATTACCACCAGCTGTCTCTTGCTCGAAATAACCCAATTCCAGATAGTCTCCACGCTCAACTTCCCCAGCGATTGGTGGTATAATCCCCAAGAGACTCTTCAAAAGAGTTGTTTTCCCAATCCCATTTGCCCCGATGATGGCCACTTTCTGATTGCGCTCAAAGGTCAGATTAAGAGGCTGGGTCAGTGGACAGTCATACCCAATCTGCAAGTCCTTGGCTTGGAAAATAAAGCGCCCTGGTGTACGAGCCATTTTGAAGTCAAAGGAGGGCTTAGGCTTCTCGCCTTGCAGTTCAATCAGTTCCATTTTGTCTAATTTTTTCTGGCGGGACATGGCCATATTACGGGTCGCCACACGGGCTTTATTGCGAGCTACAAAGTCCTTGAGGTCTGCAATTTCCTTCTGCTGACGCTCATAAGCTGCTTCCAACTGAGATTTTTTCATCTCGTAGACTTCTAAGAATTGATAATAATCACCAGAATAGCGGGTCAAGTTTTGATTTTCTACATGGTAGACGATATTGATTACATCGTTTAAGAAAGGAATATCATGGGAAATGAGCACGAAAGCATTTTCATAATTTTGCAGATAGCGCTTGAGCCAATCAATATGCTCTGCGTCCAAATAGTTGGTAGGCTCATCTAAGAGCAAGATGTCTGGTTTTTGAAGGAGAAGTTTTGCTAAGAGCACCTTGGTTCGTTGACCTCCAGAAAGAGCGGTGACATCCGTTTCCATACCGTAATCCATAACCCCTAAAGCACGAGCTACCTCATCAATCTTAGCATCTAAAGTATAAAAGTCTCGACTTTCCAATCGCTCCTGCAATTCACCCACTTCTTCCATAAGGACATCAACATCCGCTCCATCTTCTGCCATAGCCAGATATATCTCATTGATCCGAGCTTCAGTCTTGAAAAGTTCATCAAAAGCAGTCCGCAACACATCACGTACAGATTGACCTTCTTTCAACACAGCATGCTGATCTAAATAGCCAGCTGTCACATACTTAGACCACTCAACCTTGCCTTCATCTGGCAACAATTGACCAGTTACAATGCTCATAAAGGTGGACTTCCCTTCACCGTTGGCTCCAACTAAGCCGATATGCTCGCCCTTCAGCAGACGAAAGGATACATCCTCAAAAATAGCCCGGTCTCCAAAACCGTGGCTGAGATTTTTTACTTCTAAGATACTCATCTTTTCTCCTCTATCATTGATTGCAGTTTCTTGATTATACCATCAAAAGGGATTTTTTGGCAAGGTAGAACAAATGAAAAGCGAGACTGCTTCATTCTCGCTTGCTTTCATCTAATTCAAATGATGGGTGTGTTTGGTAATCCACTGGGTTAGCTTGATATTAAGCCAAAAACCATAAATGCCAAAAGTAATGATTGTCAAGAGCCACCACTTCACCCAATTTCCAAAAAGCTGCATCGCAGTACCATCAAAATAGAGACGGTGTCCGTCAATGACTGTGTGCTTAATCTTCCAATTATACAGGATACACATGCCCCAAGGAGCACAGATACCCAACGTCAAGACAGTAATCAAAATGGCTAAGATGACATGACCAATGTAAGAAAAGAGGCCGCCGTCGAAATAAGATTCTTTATACACTATATTCTCCTTGTCTAAACTAATTCTTTCAGAAATTGAATCAGAGTGTCTGCTGAGCGCTTGCCAGCTTCATGAATAAATTCGTCAAAGCTGATATTGGCGTCATAAGAAGCTGTATCACTCATGGCCCGAATAACCATAAAAGGCAGACCGATAGAATGGGTCGCTTGAGCAATGGCGGCTCCTTCCATTTCTACCGCTAAAACATCTGGAAAATGCTGCTTAATGGCATGAATCTTATCCTGCCCCGCAATAAAACTGTCTCCTGTTGCAATCAAGCCAACGCGACTTGTCTGATGTGTCTTTTCTAAAATCTTTTTCATCTCAGAAACCAAATAACGGCTCGCTTCAAAATAAAGTGGCTGGCGTGCCATTTGTCCGTATTCATAGCCAAAAGCTGTTACATCTACATCATGGTATACTAGCCGATTAGCAACCACAACATCACCGATTTGCAAGCCTTCAGCTACCGCACCAGCAGAACCTGTATTGATGACAGCCGTCACTTTAAACTCATTGACCAAAACAGCCACGCTCATAGCAGACATGACCTTTCCAATCCCGCTTTCCACCAGCACAACTTCATGACGACCGATACTTCCCGTATGATAAACATGCCCCAAACGTAAGTGCTTTTCGGCATTTTCCAAGTTTTCCACTAAGATTTTTAGTTCCTCAGGCATGGCCGCAATAATTCCGATTTTCATTATTTCCTCTCATTCTATCACAAAAAAAGCGAAAGTCGAGCTTATCGCTTTTTATAGCCAAATAATAGCAGCAATCAAAGCAATCAAAAGCAGGACAATCCAAAATAGAATTTTGTTTAATTTTGCTTGGAATACTCCGCGTTTTGCATTTTCAATGCGTCGGCTTTTGGTTACTGTTGGTTCTACATCAATTTGTAGCGTATCTTGATTGAAGCCACTAGTTGGAGAAGAATAACCAAACTGACTTCTGGTTGTTTTTAAAATTTTGGTTTCTTCCTCATCATGCAAAGGTGGACCTGAAATATCTTCACCACGATTTGCCCGTTCAATCATTTCATCTGTTAATAAAGGTCTTCCCATGAGCGTTCCCCTATCTTCGATTCATTTTCATTTCCCAATATTGGAGTGCAATAATGGTTTTTGCATCACAAATATCACCACTAGCAAGGAAAGCTTTCGCTTCTTCCAAGGTCACTTCATAGAGTTCTAAGGTCTCGTCTTCATCTTGTGGACGAGGATTTTCAACTTTTGTCAAATGGCTAGCGCTATAAAGTTTGATTCGCTCATTGCAAAAGCCAATCGTCGAATAGAAATCATAAAGCAGTTCTAACTCACCTGTATAACCCGTTTCTTCTTCTAATTCGCGCAAAGCTGCGGCCTCAGGATCCGCATTTTCACCAACTTCTAACTTGCCAGCTGGAATTTCATAAGAGGTTGCTTCAATAGCTTTGCGGTACTGCTTAACCAAAATCATTTTGTCTTCTGGCGTTAGCGCAATAACTGCTACAGCACCATTATGGAAAATCAAATCACGATAAGCTGTACCTTTCCCAGCCGGTAGCTGAACTTTATCCTTGACAAGGTTAAAAATAGGACCTTGATAAATTTCTGTTCGTTTTAGCGTTTTTTCTTCAAAATCCATAGCCGTTCCTACTTATTATCTGGATGATGTGGCAAGCGTTTTGCGTATTCATCTTTGTTAATCTGACGTCCACGTCCGATGGCAATAGCGTCTGCTGGTACATCCTTAGTAATGGTTGAGCCTGCACCTACAAGAGAATTGTCCCCAAGTTCTACCGGCGCAATAATGGTCGAATTAGAACCTACAAAGACATTGTTCCCAATGACAGTCTTAAACTTGTGCTGTCCATCATAATTAACTGTAATTGTTCCAGCACCAAAATTGACATTCGCACCCACTTCAGAATTACCAATGTAAGTCAGATGCCCAGCTTTGGTATTTTCACCGATAGAAGAACCTTTCACTTCAACGAAATTACCAACATGTACATTTTTAGCAAGGCTTGAATCTGGGCGAACATGAGCGTAAGGTCCCACCGTTACACCGTCTGCAACTGTAGACTCTTCAATCATAGAATTGGTAATAACCGTTTGTTCACCGATAGCAGAGTCAACAATATACGTACCGTTTGTCAGAATGCTGCCTGCGCCAATTTTCGTTTGCCCTTTCAAGCTAACATTAGCTTCAATTTGTACTTCTGGTTCAATCTGTACATCTACATCGATATAAGTCGCTTCTGGATTTACAAAGCTAACCCCATTCACCATATGAGCTTGATTGATTCGGCGACGCATAATACTTTCTGCCGTTGCCAATGCCACGCGGTCATTGACACCAAGACTTTCATCAAAATCTTTCAAAGTATAAGCGCCGACTTTTTCGCCATTCTCACGGAAAATGCCGATTACATCTGTGATGTAGTATTCTCCTTGCGCATTGTTGGTATTGATATTTTTCAGGGCTTCAAAAAGACGGGCGTTATCAAAAACATACGTTCCTGTATTGATTTCTTTGATTTGCTTTTCAAAATCCGAAGCATCCTTTTGCTCCACAATTTTGATCACTTCTTCATGCTGATTACGGACAATCCGCCCATAACCAAATGGATTTTCCGCTTCTGCCGTCAAAATCGTTGCAACATTTTTGTGGTTGACATGAAAGTTAATCAAATTTTTCAGGCTTTCTCCTGTGATTAAAGGAGTGTCTCCTGCAATGACTAATGTTTGCCCTGCCAAACCTTCCAGCACAGGCTCTGCCATCATCACAGCATGACCAGTTCCTAATTGCTCCGTTTGACGAACAAACTCTGTCTGCCCCGCCAATACTTGCTCCACCAGCTCTGCCTTGTGTCCGACCACTGTCACAGTCTTTTCTGGTGCAATGGCAGCAACACTTCTAAATACGTGTTCTAACATCGAAATTCCAGCAACTTTGTGAAGCACTTTTGGTAAATCTGATTTCATGCGAGTGCCTTTTCCAGCTGCTAAAATAATTGCATAGTTTGTCATAAATCGTCTCTTTTCTCTAAGATGTCACTACTATTATATCATTAAACCAAAATTTTTTAAATGAGGAATTAAAAAAGAAATAGAGCGTTCGGCTGTCTATTCCGAATAAATCTGTCTGAAAGTTCCCCAAACCTTTCTAGAGAAGACCCTTTTCATGGAAAAATAACGTTTTTCTTCTCAAAAACATCATTTCCTGCAGAGAATTTGATTTTTTGCTCATAAAAAGTCCATACCACATAAAAAGGTTCGTGACTTATTAAAAAAACATAAATACTACATGTTAAAATTCGGATTTCACTACAAACGAGTGCTTCCTCCATGAGAAATTTGTCCCCTTTTATCTGGGAGAAGTCAGAATCCATGGTTATTATTGCCAGCTGTCATAGGAGGCTGGGAAAAATTCCTTGTTCGTGTCGGATTTTTTCTAAGTGAATATAAGGCACAGTCTTCTAATCTATCGGATAAACCTTGCAAAACTCCTCCAAGACCACGCCCGTCTCCTCTGAGAAAGCTAAGCCGGCTTCAGCCATCCATTCCGTGAAGAGTTCCTCATGCACCTGCCGCCAGTAAGCCAAAGATTTATCTCCCTCTCCTTCTTTAAAAGCATGCTCTGCAGACACTTGATTGAAAGGGACAACCGTTACCTTGGTCACTTTAATGATACAGACAGCTTGACCCTGACCGTCTAAAATCACATCAAAGGTTCCTGCTTGAGGAATCGGCTCACCATCTATCTGATACAAATCGTAGGCAGAAGCCGTCGCAGTCTTCTCTCCTTTCAAAACTAAATCCGCCAGCTGGTCTGGCTCTACACCAAATGCCCACGCATCAATGTCATCACCGATTGTGGGATTGATTGTTTTGTATTCATTCCATAATTGTTCTGGTGTCATGGTTTCTCCTATCTGTAATTTTAACTCATAAGCTGGGTAAGCTCCTAAGCATTGATAACCTAGCTTTTCAGCTATTTTCTTTGAGGCTTCATTGTGGGCATCCCAGAGCGGAAAAACGCCGCATTGCAGGGATGCCAAAATCATCTTCGCCCCAAGAACAGTAGCTAAACCTTGCTGTTGATAAGTCGGTTTTGTTGCAATCTCAATTTCAATGGCTTTTTGGTAGACAAGTGCTGTCGAGACCCCAGCGACGATTTCCTGACCCTTCCGGATCACAAAGCCAAAAGCTCCGCCTTCTTGAAAGTCTTTAAAAGTTGCAAAATTCCCCTGCAAATCCTGAGACCATTCTTCCTGAGCTAGTTCTTGATAGGTTTTTGAATTGATTGCCTCAATAACGAACTGCTCCGATAACTGCTCCACGATGTTTTTCAAAACCTTGTCATCAAAATCTGCCTCATCTTTAAAAGCATAACGGGTAAAAGGAGATAAGGCTGGGCAAGAGGATAAGCAGCCTTGCCAAGAAGCCTCTTCAGATATGAGAATGCGGTAGTCTGGCTTACAAAAATCCCTATAATCCGCCAGTAATGCCATATCTGCCTGCCCAGCCAAAAAGAGAAAATCTCCTTGTTCATACAAAACGGCAGTCTCGTCTTCATTTGTATAAAACTGCCCCAGCCCAGCTTTCAAACCATATCTCACCATGTTCTTTTGCCAATGTTGGAAAGATTTTTGCAGTCTTGGCTCAATGCTCACTGCTTTCATTCTGCTTGCTTCCTCACTTCAAACTCCAGCCACCGTCAATCTTGACAATCTCGCCCTGCATGGGTTGGGCTTTTCCTGAGGCGAGAAAGAGGGTTAGCTCGGCAACTTCTTCTGGTTCTATCCAACGCTTGATGGGAGTTTCGTCTACTACCCATTGGGCTAAGCCTCCCGGCTCAAAGTCTGCTGCTGTCATACTTGTTTTAACTGCACCCGGTGCAATCCCAAAAACCTGCACTCCCTGCTCCGCATAGTCTAGTGCCAACTGCTTGGTAAATCCTGCTAGAGCATGCTTGGAAGAAGTGTAAGCATGACCGCCACCGCCAGCTAAGCTAGATGCAATTGAGCACATATTGATGATGATGCCTGATTGTTTCTTCAGCATCTGCGTCAAATAATAACGAGTTAGCTCTACTGGTGTTACATAGTTAATCTCGAAAATTTCTTGGATCTCCTGAGCGGATTGCTCAAGAAGTGGCTTGTAATCATCCAGCACTCCAGCTGTATTGCAGAGGACATCTACCTGAGGACACCAGTCAAAAATGGGCTGAAACCCCAGTATCAAGTCTTGTTGAAAAAAATGAAAATCCCCTGTCAAACTTGGTTTTTCAGAGCGGTCTACACCATATACGCGCCAGCCATTTTCCAAAAAAAGCTGCGCCTGAGCCAAACCAATCCCTGAGCTAACACCTGTCACCAAAACCGTCCTAGTCATGGACTTCCACCCAGTCATCTGCTAATATGTCACAAGGCGTCGGACTCCACATGGAAAAGCCTTCTCCCTCGCCTGATACATTAATGAGAAAATAAGGCGTCACTTCAAGCGCCACTCCGTTCTGCTCAATGCTGTCAAAAAGCTGGACATAATTCTCAGCACCGCCCCAGCCTATGCGGACATATTTCTTTTTGGCTTTCAAACCCGGTAAAATTTCTTCGAATGTCATTTTCGTTTTCTCCTTTTAGCTATAAATATCGTGATTCGTTTTTTAGTTAGATTTTAAGTTGATGTTTATTTCAGCTCAATCAGTTTTTGATAGATTTTTTCAGTGAGTTCTTTCTGTTGAGTCCCAGTTAAATGGCGAGAAGTTCGAATTACAAGTGTACCGTATACATAGTGAGAACCAGGATTTAAAAATCCATTCCCATCAAAAGCCGATAGGTAGATATTTCTCTTTTCCGCATCCTCTTTCGTAGGATAAACTTCGATATCGCCACCTGCATCTGTCCCTTTTTCTGCAATATCTGTACCATCAACAGCTTCGGTGACTTGGCTATCGCTAAAATAAATCGAAGCAGTATAGCCACCCTGTTTATTCAATTGTCCATTAGGGTCGTGAGTTTCTGTTACCGATTGCACTCCAGTGATTGTCTCAATCTCTCTCAATCGCTCCTCAACAAAAGCATTGGTCGGATTTGTAATTTGTTTCAGCTGTGTGACACTCTGTTGATACTGATTCATTTTTTCAGAGAGATTTTTCTGACTGGCTGCATAATCTACTGGCTCAGTAAGTTCTTTAACTTGCTTTTCAATATCTTCTGTCTTACTTTCCATTTTAGAAGCTTTCCGAATCTCCTTATCAGTGTCAGATATGGCTGTTTTTAAATCCTCTAATGTAGCTGGTTCTAGTGGTTCAGCATTTGTTTTAACAAGTTTTTCAGCATCTGAGACTAGACTCTCAATGTCTTTATTACTATCTTTCAAGGCTGTGACAGCTTTTTCATAACTAGCTACCGCCCTTTGATGAGGGGCGTAAATGAAGAAATAATACCCTGTCACAAGTAATAGCAAAACTACTACAACACTCATAATCCCTACATTTTTCTTTTTCATATCTCTTTACCCTTTTTCTATCATCAAGTAATCCTAGTTGAACATATACAACTAGAGTTTCTGAACTTGCTTTTGAAAGATGATTTTACGCCTTTCTTCATTTTATACTAGTATAGCATAAAATGAAGTGGCAATCGCTGTTTTTTCTTGCTTTTTACTGCTACTTCTGTTAGACTAGCAAGAGTAAATGAATTTTGAGTGAGTATTTTTGTTTTTCATCTTTACTTTTTCTATTTTTTACGCAACATTTTAGAGAAAGGAAGTAAGATGTATGGCACAAGGTACAGTAAAATGGTTCAATGCTGAAAAAGGCTTCGGCTTTATTTCACAAGAAAACGGACCAGACGTATTTGCTCACTTTTCAGCGATTCAATCCGACGGATTCAAATCACTGAATGAAGGCGAAAAAGTAACTTTTGACATTGAAGAAGGTCAACGTGGTCTTCAAGCAGTCAATATTACAAAATTAGCATAAGACAAGAAAAGGCTGGGCAAAAAGTGTCCCAGCTTCTATCATATTTATTAATAAACGAATAACGTAGCTTCAACATTCAGTGAATTGTTGAAGGCGGGAAATCAGCCTGCACAGCAAGCCATCGTGATTGAACTCTTCATTCGCTTTTCAAGCTCGGAAGAGCACCTTTGACGAAAACTTCGTTTTCTTCATCTGCAACCTTAAACAGCTTGATAACTGTTTAAGCACCCTTGCGGGGGTGGGACTACGAACTAAAAATTTTCTATTTTTAGTTCTGTCCCACTCCCTTTTTTTCTCAAATAACGATAACTGCAACAGAAGTCAATCTCATACTTTCCCTATTTGATTGTCAAACTTTATTCCACTTTCTATCTGCGTCCATTTTATCTACTTTCGCTTTCAGCAAACGGATGAACTCTTTATTACTTCCCTTATTTATAATGGCATTCATCACTATCTTTCTTTGCAACAATTTAGTGAAAGTATCAGTTGGAAGTTGTTCTACTAATTCTTCCCAACTTCGTTTCGTTAAACGGTTCAAATTCTTTAAGGCACTTGCTTCCACTCTTTTTCTTTCTGCTTCATGTTCAGGATAGCCAATGCCAAACTCACCATCAAATAATTTATCCAATGTATATTGCAGGTTCAATTCTCCTTGCCACCCAAAATTCAACCCTAATGGCAGGGAAGCAACATTTCCTCCATTGATTCGTCCAAAGAGGAAAGCATCTTGTGGGGTCTCTATATAGCCACACAAAAGACCTGGTAAACTATTACAGGCAAGCGTCATCCCTTGACCTGAAGAACAACCTGTTACAACAAAATCTACTGCTCCACTTTCTATTAAGAAACTGATCAAGATCGCTATCTCAACATAAGAATACTGCTCGTTCTCCTCCTCAAAAATACCAAAATTCAGCACTTCGTCAGACGATTGGACTGCTTTTTTTACAGATTCAAATAGCAGCAAATTCATATTTCTTCGAGTGGTTCCTTGGATAACCGCAACTCTCATTTCAACTCCTTTTCCATTTTGACAAAAAGGTAACTATCGCCATTGCTTTCCTGAGGCTGCCGTCCAATCACGTTGAAACCACAATTGAGATAGAGCCTTTGAGCTCTTTGATTAAAATCTGCAACTGAGAGAGTCAGGATTTTTGCTGAAAGATTTTCCTCGATAAACCGTAAAATCGTTTGTAAAAAATCTTTGCCTTGACCTTTGCCACAATACTCTGGCTTCATACCTAAACCCAGTTCCTGCTTGTCTTTGTCAATTGGAAAAAGGCAAAAAAAGCCATATAATTCATCATTTTTGAGAACCTGATAATAGTGATCACCACGCGCTTCAGGAGATAAAATTTCTTCATAATCCTCAGAATCTGCTTGCATATCATAAAAAGCATAGATTCCTTCGTAATGCCAATGATTCGCAATTTCTTCTGCATTGCTTTGACTTAATGGTTCAATCTTCATAGATATCATTTCTCAAAATTCCCAATAAAAACGTTTCTGATCAGCTTTTTCCTCACAGCCCAGTTTTCGATAAAATTCATGGGCTGCAGTTCGAGAAATGCCAGAGTTTATGCGAATACCTGCATAGCCTGTAGCTGACCCCTCTTCACGCACGGCCTGCATCAGCGCTTTGCCATATCCCTGACCTTGAAAATCTGGAGCAACAGCCAAAGCCAACAGATTGAGCAAAGATGAAAAGTAAAGGCAGTCATAACGACAAGCGTGGGCATAACCGACAAGTTGACCTGCTGCATTTTCTGCCACCAAGATAAAATGATCTGACCTATCCAACAGCTCTGATAGTTTCTGACGAGTTTCTATCAAGCCAAAATCATAGCCGAGAGCAGTTGCATTGATTTCCTGAATAGCTGCTGCATCTGAAAGTTCTGCTGGTCGTATCATATTCGCACCTCTTTTTCTTTCTATTATAGCAAAAAACAGCCTAAGTGGCTGTCTGGATTAAAACTCATCAATTGATTTCCGAATGTTGGTAGCCATAGATAAAATAAATAATTGTTCCGACTAGTAAGGCAAGCCCGAATGCTAGCCAAGTATCAGAGCCATATTGGGTCATGAAAGACAGGCAAATAATAATGGATAAGATTGGCGTCAGAGGTACCAGAGGAGTTTTAAACTCCCCTGCTTGAGGAAATCCTTTATCCTTGCGCAACTTCAAAATAGCCACTGCTAACAAAATCAGATAAGCCAAGGTGCAGATATTTAGAAAGGATGCGATACTGGCTAACGGGAAAATACCAGCACATACTGCCGCAGCTATCCCTACCAAAATCGTAGCATTTTTCGGTACCCGACTAGTGGCAGTTAATTTTCTGAAAGACTTTGGCAACAAACCGTCACGCGCAATGCTGTAAATCATACGCGACAGAGCATAAGTCATGGAAATGCAAACGGTAATCAAAGTTAAAATCGCTACCACTGACACATAATTAGCCGCCCAGCCAAGCCCAGCACTGCGAAGCGCAAAAGCGACAGCATCTGCTACATCTAGCTTGCTATAGTGAACAATCCCTGTCAAAACTAGTGTCACCAATATATAAAGCACCGTTACAATAGACAAAGACAGCACAATCCCTCGTGGAACATTCTTTTGTGGCTCCTTAATCTCGTCCACTGCCATAGAAATAGACTCGAAACCTAGAAAAGCAAA
>NZ_KV811162.1:51042-54342 GCF_001813035.1 Streptococcus sp. HMSC071H03
CACCAGCCATAATTCCAACATTACCACCATATAATTTTCCAAAGCCAAATGGGGTAAAATGAGACCAATTTTCAGGTTTAATAAAGAAAATCCCTACAAAGATAAAAAGGGCAAGCGCCGAAAACTTCAAGACAACCAAAGCAGAATTAAATCGCAGAGCTGCTTTAGAATTTAATAAAACCACACCTGTTACAAATACCAAAACAAGAATCGGCAGTAAGTCTACATAGGTTCCCACTTGCGGATTAAAGGTTCCATTGAGCGCTCTTGGCATACTCAAACCAAATCCATTCAGCAGGCCTTTCAAATAGGAAGCCCAACCAGAGGCAACACTAGATACAGCCGTCATAAATTCCATAATGGTCAGCCAACCTGCTATCCAAGCTGGAAATTCTCCAAAAACAGCATAGAGATAGCTATAAGCACCTCCATTTGCAGGAATTCTTGACGCAAATTCTGCATAAAAGAAAGCAGAAATACTCACGCAAAGAGCAGAAATAATAATCGAAATCACCAAAGCTGGACCAGCTAGAGTTGCAGCCGCCGTTCCGGTAATCGTGAAAATACCCGTTCCCACCATAGCGCCAATTCCTAACAAAATCAAATCAAGCAATCGTAAATGACGACGCATGCCAGTCCGATCTCGACTGACATCTTTTTTACGAAAAATATTCATCCTAAACTCCAATTTATTAGATTGAATTATTCTACCATAAAAGCAATCAAAAAGGAATCAAACGTCCCTCTTTTTTGTTAAATAAATTGAAAAAGGAGCAAGAATAGCCCTACTCCTTTTCACTATTATCCGTACCTATCGCTAACTCACATCGACACAATTCTACGATAACTGCGTGATGTGATGAGAAAGACAAGTACATAGACGATAAAGAAAACAGCACAAACGCCAAGCGTAACTTCCAACATCAATGTAGCATTTAAGACACCCAGCACTTTCAACATAAGGCTCAGCATATGATAAGCAAATGCCAGATGCACAAAAGCGAAAGCAAGCGGTAAGAAGAACACAGTCAAAATTTGTTTGCGAATGGTGCGCTTGGTTTGCTTTTCATCTAATCCTACCTTTTGTAAAATTACAAAGCGGTCTCGGTCTTCATACCCTTCTGAAATCTGTTTGTAGTAGATTACCAAAACCGTTCCCAGCATAAAGACAATTGAAAGGAAAATACCAATAAAGAAAACTCCGCCGAGCATGCTCATGATTTCCTGCACACCTTGGATTCTTGTATAACCATACACACCGGCATTATCGGGGAGCGTTGTATTGAACTGTTTCAGCTTCCTCTGGTAAGCTGTATCCAAATCGCCCTTTTTCTTATTAGAAGCCCTGATATTCAAGCCGCCATATAACTCTGTATTAATTGTGTAGTGCTCCTTTTGTGCATCTACTATCTTTTGTGGATCATTGACAACCATAAAAAGTGACTGCGGCACAATGATATTATTCTGATCTACGACATTTCCAAGAACAAAGTCCTCTGTTAAAAGTTCTTTCACTGTCAATTCTTGCCCAATCAGTTTAAGAGGTCGATCTTGTTTAATAGACATTCCTTTTGCAAAGATTGCTGTCTCATTATCTTTTAAATTCAATGTTTTGCCCGTCATTTTCCGATAATCATCAGCTGAAAACAGCAGGATATAGGCTTGTGGAGAAACTTGTGTTTCTCTTTTTGGATAAATATCAAGCTGATTACCGTCTTGTTTTTTAATTCCCATCGAATAATATTGATAGGCGCTTTTCTTAGTAACTTTTAGATGATTTTCATTTGCAAACTCTGTCAGTGCTTGTTCCAATTGGGCAGCTGATACTTCACTTCCCTTTATAGTATAGTCTTGAGGGTACATCACTGTTTTCAGATAATCAGCACCTGCGTAGATGTTAATACCACCAGCTAAGGTGACTAAGACCATGGTTGACAAAATCGAAATCGTTGCTAAGCCAACCGCATTTTTCTTCATCCGAAAAATCAAATTGGACACAGAAATCATATTGTTTGGTTGATAGTAATATCGTTTATTTTTCTGGAGCAACTGCAAAAATACCGTAACTCCTGCATTGAACAGCAGATAAGTCCCTAAAATAACAAAGAGAACAGCTATAAAAAATATACCAATTGCTATCAATGGATTTTTGACACTCAGAGCTAGGTAATAAGCATAGCCTAAAGAAATCGATCCAATAATCGTTTGAATCAGAAGAAATCGTCCTTTTCTTTCACCGCTATTCTTTTCCTTGGCCAATTGCAAAGCATTAAAACGTAGAATCCTCAAACCGTTGACAAGCACCAAGCCCGCAAAAATAACGCCATAGATGACAACAACTGAAATAAGAACTAACCATTGAAACGTGGATACTAGAACCACTTTTAACCCCATCAATTTCAGTAAAAAGGCATAAATCAGTTTATCAAATACAATACCAAATCCAAGACCAATCGTGACAGTCGTCGCTCCTAAAATCAATAACTCAATGAACACCATGGTAAAGAGATGACGTTTATTAAGTCCTAGCATTCCATACAGCCCCAGTTCTTTCGAGCGATTTTTCATGACGAAGCTATTAGCATAAAAAACGATAATCGCTGCAGCAATCGTCACAATAATCACTCCAAGAGCCAAGACAAATGAAATAGAACTTGCCCCCTGCATTTTTTGTAAATGGGGATTAAACGTTAAAGAATTAAAAATATATGAAATAGCGACGACTAAACAAGTTGCCAACGCAAATGGATAGTATAATCTACGATTTTTCACTAGGTTAGAAACCGCTAATTTTCCCGCTAATCTAAACACCTTGACTCACCTCGCTTGCCATGACCGTTAAGGTATCTGAAATTTCTTGGAACATCTGGCGCTCGGTCTTATCTCCTCGGAAGATTTGATTGTACAAAATTCCGTCCTTGATGAACAGTACTCGCTTAGCTCGGCTTGCCGCCGAAGTCGAGTGCGTTACCATAAGAATCGTCTGTCCGCGGTCATTGATGTCATCAAATACATCTAAAAGCGCCGCAGAAGACTTAGAATCGAGCGCCCCTGTTGGCTCGTCTGCCAGCAGAATTTCTGGATTGGTGATAATAGCACGCGCCACCGCCACCCGTTGTTTTTGACCACCGGAAATTTCATAGGGGAATTTTTCCTGCAATTGGTTAATCCCCAGTTCATTACAAGTAGTAACCAACTTTTGCATCATTTCTGTAATCGAACGGCGTGATAAAACGAGCGGCAAGAGAATATTGTCCTTGACCGAAAGCGTGTCTAACAGGTTGAAATCTTGAAAAACGA
>NZ_KV811162.1:54442-60361 GCF_001813035.1 Streptococcus sp. HMSC071H03
CGAAACCTAATTTTTCCCGACGGAAGCTCGAAGCTTGACTGTTTTTAATCGTCGCTGTATCCGTGCCATTGAGAAAGACGCGTCCTTCGGTTGGCTTGTCTAGCATGGCAAGAATGTTGAGCAGAGTGGACTTCCCAGAGCCAGATTCCCCCATAATAGCGACATAATCGCCCTCATCTACTGTAAAATGGATATCTTTCAGCGCTTCTACTTGGTTGCCTTGAAAGCGGGTTTTGTAAATTTTCTTCACGTGTTGTACGTCTAATAGTGTCATCATTTTCTCCTAACAATTTATATATATCTATCATACTGAAAAGAAAAGTAACTTTCCATACTTTAACCTTTCATTTTTGACTTTTATCTTACATTTTTGTAAGAAAAAAGGCTTGGACAAATGTGTCCCCAGCCCTCTGGATATAACTACAAGACCTAAGCTATTCTTTTGTACGGTTTCTTCTTAATTTTACAAGTGATTCATTGATTTTCTTTGTTTTTAGATAAATATCTAAGCGAACAAATAGCCAAATTAAAATATAAATAACAATGAAATCTAGCCAAAATTCAGCTCGCACAAGATTGAAATCCCAGCCATTATAAATCATCATCACACAAACTACAATTAAAGTTAGGAAAAAATGAATCGTTAACTGTAGCAAATAAGAAAAATTTTCAACCTCAAATAGTAAAGTAAATAAGCCAATCAAAGCACTCATTATCAAGATACTGATGATATTAGCAGTTGTCGCTTGGGATTCTTGAATCCGAAAAGCTAAGACAAGTAAATAAACCAAGGAACCAGTGCGCAGACCTTCTAGCATAGACACTACAATTTTTTTCATGTTTGTTCCTTTCTACAAACCGAGATAATCCATTAACAATCTGACGTATTTCCGACTGACACTTGACTTAATTTTGTTTGTCAATCTAGCCGTCATATTTCCTGAAAAGCTATCCGATAATGATAACAAATGGTCAATATTGATGACAGCGTGTTTTGAAATTTGAATAAAGTTTTTACGATTAACCCGACTTTGAAAATGTGTGAGTGTTTCGGTCGTCGCATAGATACCATCCACACAATACACCATCAATGTTGTCTGATTGATGTCTGCCAAAATAATCTGATCCGTCTTTACCATGACAATTTTATCATCTGTTTTAATGGGAATAGCATTCACATAAAACGACTTGTACTGATGTAAATATTCAAAAATTTCTTTGGCTTCAGCTTCTAACTCGTCCGCTTGAATCACAACAAGTGGATCATTTGAAGGAATGGTTGGATTCATTTTGAATTTAGTCTGCAAAAAATTTCTCTAACTTTCTATCAATTTAAGCAGTTTTAGTCCACCGATTGGTAGCAAACTGTTGGATTGTCCAAATGACAAGCAAGGCAACTAAAACTACTACAACTATATAGTATGTTTCTTTCATTGTCAATAGAGATTCCCACTTTAATTGAATGCCCATCATCTTTTCAAAATAATCTTGCGCTGCTGTATTATGATGAAAAGCAGTAGCTAAACTATCTTTCATCATTACTTGTCTAAAGAGAGAAGCAATATACGTGGAGGGAGTACATTTCATTATCGTTTGAGCAAATGACGGAAGAACCCCTATTGGAATATAGGTTCCAACTAAGAAACCAGAGGCAGCTCCGATAATCGTTGCTAGCTTTCCAAGCGTATCTACTGATTTGAAGTGATTCACAAGGATACCATTGAAAATCGAACATAAGAGTGCATTGAGCACCATAATAAGGAGGATTTGAGGAAGCAAAGTCCAATCAACGACAATCTGATCGTCCCAGATAAAGTAGCCTTCCATGATAGTAAACATGATGATCTGCATCAAAAATCCAATGATGGCAGTACTCAGAAGGTAACTGATAGACAAGCCCCAGAGTCCCAAATCTGTCAGAACTAGGTCTTGTGTTACGTTACTTTCTCTATCTTTCGCTAGTTGGGAAAAACTCGAAAAGGTTGTGGTTAACCCTGTAATGGCAAGCGTTCCACCAATCAACCACGAATCCAATAACTGATTGGTATGAGGGACTTGACTCCAAGAGGTCTTGATATTTGCTTTCAAAAAAACTAAGTATAATATAAAGGAAATCATGGCTCCAAGAAGGGATAAAACCACTCCACTACGATTACGAAAATATAGTAAAAAATTTCTTTTAATGATCATTATCATTTTAACGTACCTCTCTTCCTGTCAACGCCATAAAAGCATCGTCCATTGTTCCTGGTCGAAATTCAAATTGTCGAATAAAAGAGCGACCACACGTTAGAATCTCTAAAGCCTCTTCTGTCGTTTCTGGGTGAATCAACAGTTCATTCACTCTTACTTCCTCAAAAGGAATCTCTTCCTTCAAAATTTCTTTAAAATCAGCAGTATCGGTCACGAATACCTTGAGAAAATTCTGAGCATATTGCTCTTTAATCTGATTAGCAGAACCTTTGGCAGTCACTTGACCGTGATCCACAATATAAATCATATCTGCATCATCTGCTTCATCTAAATAATGAGTGGTTAAGATAACCGTCATCTTCTCTTTTATTTGCAACTGGTGAATCAGCTCCCAAATGGCTTTCCTAGTTTGAATATCTAAACCAGTAGTTGGTTCATCAAGAAAGAGAATATTTGGGCTATTCAGCAGAGCACGGGCAATATCCACTCGTCGTTTTTGTCCACCTGATAAAGTCCCATATAATTGCGTTGAGAAATTTTGCAATCCCAATTGATTCACTAAGCTATCAACTTTTCCTTTATCAATATCCTTATATTGACCTGCTCTAATTTCTAAATTTTCTTGCACCGTTAGCATGTCATCTAAAACACTGTTTTGGAAAACAACACCTAATTTAATGGGGTTATCATACAGTATCTCTCCTGCCGTAGGCTGCAAAAGTCCTGTCAACATTTGAATCGTTGTAGACTTTCCAGCACCGTTTGGTCCTAAAATAGCGGTAAAACTTCCTGTTTCAATCTGAAGATTCAAATCATTCACAGCTTGCTTATTATCATAGACTTTGCTAAGATGGCGTGTTTCTAGTAGCATAACGTTCCTCCAATAATTTATTTTACGAACTTATCATACTCCTCACTTTTAAAAAAATCTCGCACTTTTGGATAAGAGGTTCTACTAGCTAGATAAGAAGTCAGATTTACAAGATAAAAACCACTCGCCAAAAAACGAATGGTTCAAAATACTTATTGTGCTACAATCTTTTGGTAGCTTCTGGAGGTCATTACAAACACTAAGATGTAAACTAAGAGGAAGACACCGCAAGTGGTTATCGTTGTTTGAATGAGTAATGGTATATTTGTTGCACCTAAGAGAGCTACAATCAGCTGCAACATATGAAAAGCAACAGCGATATGAAGAAAGGCAAAGATAAGTGGTAAGAAGAAAACTGTTACGATTTGCTTCCGAATCGTTGCCTTCGTTTGCTTTTCATCCAGTCCAACTTTTTGCAGAACGATAAAGCCTTCACGATCTTCATAACCTTCTGAAATTTGTTTGTAATAAATCACAAGAACTGTTCCAAGTAGGAAAATCGTCGAAAGGAAAATTCCGATAAATAGAAGAGTCCCAATCACACCCTGATATTCTTTTTCAATGCGATAACGTTCAGAAACACTGATAATTTTACTTTCTTTCCCTTGCTGATTATGAAGAGCATTAAAAATACTCTCTTGCAGATTAACCTTTTTATTAGCCGATTGAATACCAATAAAATACGTGTAACCGTCTTTCAAACCCACTTGACTTGGTTGATTGACAACCAGATACATCATTTTTTGCGATACCATACTGGATGCATTGGCAATCTTTCCATGTGCAAAATCTGTTGTCAAACGCTCTTTGATCTTCCACGATTTCCCATTGATGGTCAGATCTTGTTTTTGATTGATTTGAAGATTTTTGGTATAAAGAAGCGTTTCATTATCCGTTAAATTAACCTTACTCCCAGCCATTTTTTCATACTCTTGAGAGCTAATGACAAGGAAAGTAGCCATTGATTTTTGAGCTTCTTCTACATTTAATCTAGCTGTGTTTTCAGGAATCGTTAGCTGATTGCCATTGATTTTTGAAATAGAAGAAATTTGATAACTATAATCTTCATACTTAGCATCACGTATCCCTTTTTTGTGCACTACGTCTTTTACCGCCTGTAAAATTGCAGCATTTTTAGCCATCGTTCTACTTGTAATTGAAATATTATAATCCTTTGGATGCAAAGAAGTCATATAATCTTTCCCACCCACATAGATATTAATAGAGCCAACCAAGGTTACTAACAGCATAGTTGAAAGGATAGAAATTGTAGCCAGACCTGCAGCATTTTTACGCATACGAGAAATCAAATTCGAAACAGAAATAAAATTTTGTATTTTGTAATAGTATCTCTTTCGTTTCTTTAAGAATTGCAAAAGCGTAATCGTTCCTGCATTAAAGAGAAGATAGGTTGCTAAAACAACCATGAGAACTGCGATAAAAAAATTAAAAATCGCAGCAACTGGTTTCTCAACTGTGAGCGCAATATAATAAGCCACAGCAAGAAGTCCAAGTCCTAAAAGTGTCTGCAAACCAAGAAATCGTCCTTTCTTCTCTCCAGCCTTCTTTTCTTTCATCAAATGAAGCGAGCTGTACCGAAGCAGACGCGTGGAATTTAAAAATAGAATCAACACAAAGGCAAGACCTAGACTGGCTAAAACAATAAAGACATTTAACCATTGGAAGGTCGAGGCAATGACTACTTTCATTCCCATGAATTTGAGTAAAACGGCAAAAAGGATTTTGTCTAAAAGGAGACCCAAAGCAAGTCCAAGTCCAATAGTCACTAGAGAGAAATAAAACATTTCAAAGAAAGTCATCAGCAACAAATGACGTTTCTCCATTCCTAAAATGCTGTATAATCCTAACTCTTTGGAACGATTTTTCATGACAAAGCTATTGGCATAAGTAATCAAGATAAGAACTGCAATTTGAATGACTGAAATACCAAATTGTAGAGTCATACGAGCCGCAGTACCACCGTAAGTAGCTTCTAAGTTTGGACTGTGAGCAAGTGATACAAAGCTATATAAAATTGCTGTTGCTACAATCGTTGCCAACGCAAAAGGATAATATAAACTACGGTTTTTTACCAGATTTGAGATGGCTAATCTATTCGTTAGTTTGAACATAATCATTCACCTCGCTTGCCATGACCGTTAAGGTATCAGAAATCTCTTGGAACATCTGCCGCTCCGTCTTGTCGCCTCGGAAAATCTGATTGTACAAAATCCCATCCTTGATAAAGAGCACACGTTTGGCGCGACTTGCCGCCGCTGTCGAATGCGTCACCATAAGTATCGTTTGACCACGATCATTAATGTCATCAAATACATCTAAAAGCGCCGCAGAGGATTTTGAATCAAGCGCCCCAGTTGGCTCGTCCGCTAATAAAATCTCCGGCTCAGTAATAATCGCTCGTGCCACTGCCACCCGTTGCTTTTGACCACCTGAAATTTCATAGGGATATTTTTCTTGCAGTTGGTTAATTCCCAATTCGTTACAAATTGTAACTAGCTTTTGCATCATTTCCGTGATGGGACGGCGCGATAGGACGAGCGGCAAAAGAATATTGTCCTTGACCGAGAGCGTGTCTAACAGGTTGAAATCTTGAAAAACGAAACCTAATTTTTCCCGACGGAAGCTCGAAGCCTGACTGTTTTTGATTGTCGCGGTGTCGGTGCCATTAAGAAAGACACGTCCTTCGGTTGGCTTGTCTAGCATGGCAAGAATATTGAGCAGAGTGGATTTCCCAGACCCCGACTCACCCATGATAGCGACATAATCACCTTTGTCCACCGTAAAATGAATGTCTTTCAGTGCTTCTACTTGGTTGCCTTGAAAGCGGGTTTTGT
>NZ_KV811162.1:60461-98378 GCF_001813035.1 Streptococcus sp. HMSC071H03
TGCCTTGAAAGCGGGTTTTGTAAATTTTCTTCACATGTTGTACATCTAATAGTGTCATCATTTTCTCCTTTTTTAAAATCTAAAATATAACTGTTGCGCTGATTGACTCACTTCATAGCCAAATTGTGCTTTTTCAATATCTTTTACGTTTGGCTGAAGCAATTGCCTGTCTTGTTTCAATAAAATTTTACCATATTTCATCTTGTTCTCCTTTTTTGATACTACTTTGCAGCGAATTGCTCGCTGCAAGACTATGATTTACTCATTTTTGAACGAGGTAAGCAATGCAAGTAATCAACCATAAGTGAGCTGGATAAAAGATATAAAAGAAATACTTGCTCCACTTGGTCACAGGACCGCGTTCGCCATTATAGAGTGAAATGAAAGGCAGTACTGTGATAAAAAGCCAATCGGAATTATAAAACATCATTAACAGCGTATCGCTCCATGTCGGGTAAATCTGAATACTCATACAAAATAGGACAACCGCTAAAATACCATACAGAAGATTGCGGAGATTTCTCTTTTCTCTACAAGTATAGGTGATCAACATAAATGGAATAATGACCATGCCACCTTCTGTCACAAAACCAGCAAGCAAGCAAACAACAATTCCTAAGATAAAGCGAATGGGCTGGCGTTTAATATCAACTGGATTGCTTGTTTGTTTTATGCCAAAAAAGATATTGAGGACAAGTACACCGCAAGCCAAAGTTAAGAAAATATTATTATATATCTGAACTCCTTTAGACTGAAACAGCAAATTGAGAATCGTATTTCCAGCAAACATGATAGCTGACCAGAAAAAGAGACGTACATTATAAAGCAAGCGGCTCCGTGTATATCGAAAACCTTCCACTGCTGCAAAAGCAAACCAAACTGCTACACAGCGTGTTAAAGCATGAAAAATGCTCGCCCATTCACCTGACAGTAAGCCTGGTATTTTTTCAAGGTGATCAAAGACCATTAAAACAGCCATTAAGAGCTTGAGCTGAAAAGCGTTCAATCCTTTTGTTTTCATAACTGCCTCCTCTATGAAACATCATTCATTTTCTAATCTTATGATACAAAAAAAGAAAGGCTGCTACCATAACATAACCTTTCATTTTTAGAGGCGAACCTTACAATTTTGTAAGATTACATTTATTCAAACAATAATTTCTTTTCTTTAAAAGTAATCATAACGGTTGTGCCTTCTCCGACCACCGACTGCAAATGCAATTCATGCCCAGTTCATCCGCAATTTTCTTAGATAAATAGAGCCCCAATCCTGATGACTGATGCGTTAGGCGCCCGTTGTAGCCAGAAAAGCCTCGCTCAAACACGCGCAGAAGATCGGCATCTTGAATCCCCAAACCAGTATCCTTCATATACAAGGTATCTTCCTTAAAGAAAATCTCAATGCCTCCTTGCTTCGTATATTTAAGACTATTAGAAAGCACTTGCTCTAAAATAACAAGAAACCACTTTTTATCTGTGATAATGGTGTGATTCAAATTATGCAAATTTAGACTCAATCCTTGCTGAATAAAGAAAATTGCATACTTTTTGACAACATCTTTGACCAAGTCTTCTATATTTTCTTTTTTCACGACTAAATCATCATGAAAACTTTCCAACCGCAAATATTGCAAGACTAAGTTGGTATAAGAGTCGATCTTAAACAACTCCTGCTCCAATTGATTTTTGAGCGTCTGCTCTTGTAAATCCTGCACCAAGAGCTTGCTCGCAGCAATCGGTGTCTTAATCTGATGCACCCAAAGTGTGTAATAATCCAGTAAATCACTCTGCTTTTCTTGATGTTGTAATTGCAGCTCTTTTTTGTCCTTTTCTAAAGTTTCGATTTTGGAGAAGAGCAATGCTTCTAAAGGAGTTTGTGCCTGACCTTCCCCATAAAAGACAAGATGACGAAAATTTTGGTACTGCTTTACGATATCCAACAGGAAACCCGCCAGACTAATCAGCAATAAAATCAATAAGACATACTGTAAGACTGCTCGTTCATCTTCAAAAAGATAACAAAAGGAAAATAATAGTGTATAAAAAATAAGTAATAGTAAAAATAAAAACTGGCGCGAGCGAAAATAATAGCTAAGAAACAAACGCTTATTCTGATGATCCATTGGTCAATCCGTAGCCTATACCTTTCTTTGTTTCAATGAAATTTTTGAGCCCTGCTTCTTCTAATTTTTTCCGCAACCGTGCCACATTAACTGACAAGGTATTGTCATCAATAAAGAAATCACTATTCCAGAGCTCTTTCATCAAATCATCACGCGCAACAATGCTACCAGAATGCTCAAACAGCACGCGTAAAATCTGAAATTCATTTTTTGTCAGTGTAATCACTTCTCCCTCATACATCATATCCATAGATTTTAGGTTGAGAATCACACCATGATACTCTAGCAGACTTTGATCCGTACCAAACTCGTAAGACCGCCGCAACAGCCCTTGCACTTTAGCGAGGAGAACATTGTTATCAAACGGTTTTGTGACAAAGTCATCACCACCCATATTGATTGCCATAACGATATCCATTGCTTGGTCTCTTGATGACAAAAACATAATGGGCACTTTAGAAATCTTGCGAATTTCTTGACACCAGTGGTATCCATTAAAGAGAGGTAAACCGATGTCCATTAGCACTAGATGCGGCTCTTCCTTGACAAAAATCGTCAAAACCTGCATGAAATCCTCTACTGAAACCACTTCAAATCCCCATTGCTCCAGCATTTTTTTGACTTGTTGGCGAATGACAGCATCGTCTTCTACTAATAATATCTTGTGCATGCTATCCCTCTTTTCTATTTTCTTTTTCTATTATAACAAAGACTTGGGAAAATATGCTATACTAACAATAGATTTTCAGAAAAGAGAACCTTTATGGGAAATATTTTTAACTATTTAGAAGATGTACAATACGACAGTATCTACAATCAGCCTTTTACAGAGCTAGATATTCTGCTTTTGACTGAAATGACCTATCTGAACTTTGATGACATTGTTACAGATAGTTTGACCTTACAACAAGCCCATCGCTTAGTTGATATACCACAATACATGACCCAAGAAATTTCCATGATGAATACCAAACACCGCTTGGCACTTTTGGAACAAGCCGCTAAGGTGAAGCGCTATAAGAACATCAAACTCTTGGGTTATGTAAATGATATTGATCTTGATGTGCAAAAACAATTTGCTGCTATGACTTATAAAATCAGCTTAAACACCTATGTTATCACTTTTCGCGGAACAGATGATTCCATTATCGGTTGGAAAGAAGATTTTCACATGACTTATATGGAGCATGTCCCTGCACAACGAACAGCTGTCCATTATGTCCAAAAAGTCATGCAGGCATTTCCAAAAGCCACTTTTATATTGACAGGACATTCCAAAGGTGGCAATTTAGCGACTTACGCTGGCAGCCAAGTAGAGCCTGCTTTACAAGCAAGAATTTCTCAAATCTATAGCTTTGACGCTCCGGGCTTGAATCATACAGTAATTGAAACAGACGGCTATCAGGAAATGGCTCCAAAAATCAAACGCTACATTCCGCAAGGCTCTATTGTCGGGATGATGCTAGAAACACCTAAGCAAGCGCACATTGTAAAGAGTGTGGCTATCGGTGGTATTGCCCAGCACGATACCTTCTCTTGGCAAATCGAAAATGAGCACTTTGTCTTACTTGACACGCTCAACCCAGACAGCATTCAGACAGACAAAACTCTCAAAGAATGGGTGGAGACGGTTCCCGATGACGAACTTAAAGATTTTTTTGATGTCTTTTTCGGCCTCATTTTAGACGCTCAAATTACGTCCATTGATGAATTTTTCCAACCCAACAGTATCAAGAAATTGCTGACTATCGTCCAAAATGCCCAAGCCCTTACCGAGCAAGAAAAAGAAATGCTCAGCCGCCTAACACGCCTGCTCATCTCTATCCGTTACCAAGCCTGGATTGATGATTTTAAAACACCTAGTCCAATGGCCTTTATGACCGATGTACGAGAAAGCTGGACTAGTCTGGCGGAGAGGTTTTCGTTTTTAAATAAAGATGAATAGTGCATCATCATGTTTTATACTACAAAAGGGAGTCCTGTCTCACTCCTTTTTTTAACTACTACTCAAATAGGTCGTCCGAGCCTCAGACAGAGTGAACCATTTTTCCATCTTGCCCGACCCTCGAACGAAGTGAACTACTTTTTAGGAACATTATCCGACCCTCAGACGTGGGGAAACAATTCTTAGATAAGCCGTTGATGTAGGTATAGACTACCAATTTCTTTTATTCCATTGACCGGAACGATAAACAAAGCGAGGCTGAGACATTATTGTCTCAGCCTCATTTTTAATTCTAATCTTCCTGTGGACTCACCCAATCAAACTACCATTTGGTACATTTTGATCTACCGTGAGCAGAGTTAGTTGATCACCATATTCTGCTGAGAGGATCATGCCTTGGCTGATACGTCCCATCATCTTGCGTGGTTTGAGGTTCGCTACGATTTGGACTTTCTTGCCAACCAATTCTTGCTCATTTGGATAGAATTTGGCGATCCCAGAGAGGATTTGACGATTTTCTGCATCTCCAGCATCCAAGCGGAATTGGAGTAATTTATCACTCCCTTCCACTTTAGAAACTTCTTTAACCTCTGCGACACGGATTTCTACTTTGTCAAAATCGTCAAACTTGATTTCCTTGCGGTTGAGTTTGAGTTCTACTTCTTCTGGCTCCCATTCCTTTTCAATGGCTGGCTTATTGGCTTCCATTTGCTCCTTGATATAAGCAATTTCTTCTTCCATATCTAGACGTGGGAAGATAGGTGTACCTTTAGCAACAACAGTCAAGCCTGTTGGCAGTTCTGCCAAATCTAGATTTTCAAGGTCAAAATCTGTACCTAAACCAAGTTGCTCCATGATAGCATTTGATGTCGTCATCATGAACGGTTGAATAAGATGAGCTACCACACGTAGACTAGCTACCAAATGTGCCATAACTGCCGCTAATTCATCACGTTTGGCTTCATCTTTAGCCAACACCCAAGGTGCTGTTTCGTCAATATACTTGTTAGTACGAGAAATGATATTCCACACTGCTTCCAAGGCTCGTGGATAGTCCACGGCATCCATCTGTTTGTGGTAGATTGCGATATTTTCTGCTACCACTGCTGCCAAGTCCGCATCAAATTCTGTCACATTCTCTTTATAAATCGGCACTTGACCGTCAAAATACTTGTTAATCATAGCAACCGTACGGTTGAGGAGATTTCCAAGGTCATTTGCCAGCTCATAATTGATACGACCCACGTAGTCTTCTGGCGTGAAAGTGCCGTCAGAACCAACTGGAAGGCTACGCATGAGGTAATAACGAAGCGGATCCAGCCCAAAGCGTTCCACCAGCATTTCTGGGTAGACGACATTGCCCTTAGATTTAGACATCTTACCGTCCTTCATGACAAACCAACCGTGGGCAATCAAGCGATCTGGCAATTTCATATCCAGCATCATGAGCATGATTGGCCAATAAATAGAGTGGAAGCGCAGAATGTCTTTCCCAACCATGTGGAAGACTGTACCATTCCAGAACTTATCAAAGTTGGCATGGTCATCTTGAGCATAACCAAGAGCTGTTGCATAGTTGAGAAGGGCATCAATCCATACGTAAACCACATGCTTAGGATTTGAAGGTACTTTAACGCCCCACGTAAATGAGGTACGCGAAACTGCTAAATCTTCCAAACCGGGCTCAATAAAGTTCTTGATAATTTCATTCATACGACCATCAGGCTGAATAAAGTCTGGATGTGCATGGAAAAATTCTACCAAACGGTCAGCGTACTTACCCAAACGCAAGAAGTAAGATTCTTCTGACACCCATTCAACTTCGTGACCTGATGGGGCAATTCCTCCGATAACCTTGCCAGATTCATCACGAAAAACTTCTGCTAACTGACTTTCAGTGAAAAATTCTTCGTCAGAAACAGAGTACCAGCCTGAATACTCACCCAAGTAAATATCATCTTGCGCCAGAAGACGTTCAAAAACATCTGCTACTACTTTTTCATGATAATCATCTGTTGTGCGGATGAATTTATCATAAGAAATGTCCAGCAGTTGCCAGAGTTCCTTAACTCCTTTCGCCATCCCGTCCACATATTTCTGAGGAGTTATACCCGCTTCTTCTGCTTTCTGTTGAACCTTTTGCCCATGCTCGTCCAGACCAGTTAAGTAAAAGACATCATAACCCATAAGACGCTTGTAACGAGCAAGGACGTCACAAGCAATAGTCGTATAGGCTGATCCGATATGCAACTTGCCGCTTGGATAGTAGATTGGTGTTGTAATATAAAAATTCTTTTCAGTCATAGTTTTTCCTTTCAAGGCGAATGAAACCTTTTTTGATAACACTTTATTATAACATATTACACAGCTTTTTAAATGAAAAATAGAGTTGAGTCACGTTGTACTCATAATCATTAGTATATTATTCTTGCTTAAATCTTATGCTTAGTATAAAATAATAATATTGAATGAGGCTTGTTTTATATGAACTTAGTATGTTATAAATGAGTTTTCGTTCTCTACACTACGTTTTATGAGGAGTTATGGAAATGAACGAAAAACGAATGAAAATGATAGGTTGGGTGGCGACATTCATGTCTGTTATGATGTATGTATCTTATATCCCACAAATTATGGACAATTTAGCTGGACATAAGGGAAACTTTATCCAACCTCTGGTAGCTGCAATTAACTGTAGCCTTTGGGTTTATTATGGTTTATTTAAAAAAGAGCGTGATTTGCCACTCGCTGCCGCAAACGCTCCAGGTATTGTCTTTGGGCTTATTACTGTGCTAACAGCAATATTCTAACCCTGATTTAATTGTCTTACTGTCCTATCTGACAGTAAGGATTTTTGTTGACAGTTCTTACAAGAATAGAATTACAAACAAAAATTCTGATTTACTCAAAAGCAAAAGCTCTATCTGGATGGACTAGTCAGATAGAGCTTTATTTTTTATATTTGTACCATTTTAGAAAAAGATTTTTTAATATTCCTTTGCTATCTTTAATGCTATCTGTCTTTTAACTATAATTTCAACAGCAGCTTCATTTTTCACCTTTTTATTTCAAATAAGCTTCACAGCTCCTTTATCTTGATTTCTCTGCAAGATTCCTAGCAAGATCTCCTTTTCTATTTTTTGCTTTTATCTATTCAAAAAGGAAAATACTCTTAATACGTCACAACGCTCAAGTTACCACTTTCATATTCTGCGATGAAGATATTAGAAATATCAGTATAGCCTTCCTTAGCGAGCCTCTCGATTAACCATTCTTCTGTTTTGTCAATAGAATCTAAAATATCAATCTGGACAACACCGTCTGTGATAATGGGGTATTTCGGATTTTCCTCACCTGCCTGTACGACAATAAGCTGACCGTTTTGTTCCATGACTGCTCGTTTAACTTGCTTTAGTTGAAAAATTCCTTGGCTACGCAACTTCAGAGCCACATCAGCCGCTGAAAGGCCAACGGAGCGGCAGGCTTCAGGGCTCAACTTCCCGTGCTGAATCAGGGTAGTCGGTTTACCATCCATCAAATGCTTGACTGTCCGAATATTGTTATTGAGCCATTTTAGAGTCAAGACCAAAATCGTCCACATAATGAGGATGATCGCATACTGGATAATGTTAATAGAACTATTGTAAATCACCCCACCAATAATACCACCTAGAACATAATTTTGAATCTGGTCGATCGCGGAATTAGGTGCCAGATTTCCTTTTCCTGTCACATTGATAACAAACACGAGTGAAAACAGTCCCAACGCTAGTTTAATCAGGATTTCAAGAAAATTCAATGTCATTTTTTAACCTCCACTAATTTGATATCTGTTGTCTTATGCAATTTAATTTTTTCCAGTAAATACTTATCTGGCTCACTGCCACTCATAGCTCGATAAAAATCTTTTCCAACTTTTAAAATCGCTCCATCCGTCGCAGCTGAAGTGTTGACATAAACCTCTGACTTATCTACTCCCAAATCTTTTGAAATAACTTCAATAAAATGAAGAGAGGTTTGGAACTGGTTATTAGAGGCTTGATTGGTCTGAAAAGTACTAATCCCAATCAGAACGATAGCAATCAAAGACAAAATGGAGATAATCGCCAATTCACGAAATTTAGAATCGCGCTTATTTCGATAGGCCTTAAAAGCAAAAAAACCTGTCACAAGTAACAACAAAATAGAAAGTCCAATCGTCACCCAGTTTTGCTGGCTGATTTGACTCAAAACATAATCATAAGAATAAAATTTCATTTTTTCTCCCTCTATTTTCTCGGCCTATTATAGAAAATTTTTCAATATTTTTCAATATTTCTAGAAATCGTATTTTAACAAGATAATAGGAGCGAGACAAAAATCAGTCACTCAAAGAGTTCAATTTTGTCGTCCCGCTCCCACAACGATAATTAGACTAAAAAAGTTTCAAGCTAAACAGCAACTGTGTCGTACAAGTCGCATCATAAACATCTGAAATAAGGGGTTTTCTTTTCAAATCCAATCTAGCAATGAATCAGTGTATCCTTTTAGATAACCAGTAAGAATAAATCATTGGCACTACAATCATAATGATTAGAGCAAAAACAAGTACGAACGTAACTGCAATCTGAACGAAACCATTAAAGAAAATGATAATACCACCAATCACCCAAATTTTACCAGCCAGACGATGTGTCTTTATCCAATTATCATCATTATCCAAAGTCCATGGGAAACGTATACCAACCGTATAATTGCAACGAGTTTTTGGCATGTAATTCCCAATAGCAATAAATAGAACTCCTAAAAACATACCATTCATCAGAGCATGATTAACTGCATAACCCAAGGCTTGCGAGTAAATAACTGTCATGACTAAACAAGATGTCAAAGGAATAATTCAATAAACCAGATGCCACATTTTCAAGCTAATATTCTTAGATTTAGGATCCTTGCTAGTCACAAATAAACAAAACCAATGTATAAGCAGCAGAAAACTAGGAATACCAAAAACTGTTACCCATCGACTACTGAATCCATTTACTTGATTCGAAAAATCAAAATGCGTTGCCATCGTTTCTGGTAGCCGATCCCAAAAGAAACAACCCACAAGCACAGGCAACAGAATCATAACAGTTGTTAGTCCTAATATTTTTTTATTCATTTTCATCTCTTTTACTTTCCTTCAAGTCTGCCAACCACACCATCATATCCTCCAACACAGACGTATTGAGTTCATAGTAAATAAAGTTTTTCTCCCGTGTTTCCACAACCAAATCCGCCTGCTTCAAGACATTGAGGTGATGCGAAATGGTAGCTCCTGTCAATTCAAACTGGTCTGCTATTTCCCCAGCAGACATCTTGCCCATTTTTAACAAATCTAAAATCTCTCGTCTCACAGGATGAGATAGGGCCTTGAAGGTATTAGTAAAACTCATGTTTACTCTTCCTTTCCTTTTGTAAAATAGCTAGCGCAAGAAACAATAAAGGCGAAGATACTACTCTTTTTTGACATCTTCATCACTTCCATCTTCTATTTAGATATTCTCCTAAATAGAATTATACGCTTTATTTTTAAAAAATACAATAGATATTTACTTAACTTTCTAAATAAAAAAGAAGGTTCTACACCTTCAAATGATTTCTACAAAAAGAAAGAGACTATCAAGGCAGAAAGAACAATCAGGACCGAAAGTGTCACAGCCAGACTTACCCAAAAACCAGCTGTATTCCTTGGATTGACCCCAACTCCAACACCAATTTTCTTCGGTACCCAAAATGGCTCAGAAGATGTTTGTTTTCCCCTCAAACGAAGTAACTTAATAAGGTACCAAAGAAAGAATATGAATAAGACGACTTTCAATAATAATAATAGTAATAATAATTCACCCATTTTATCCCCTTTGACTAATATTATACACCTTACTATCCTTTTTACAACCTCAAACTCGCTTAGCCAGTCATTTTTTGATACAATAGAAAAAATAAATCTAGAAAAGGTATCTATATGAAACTCATTTCTTGGAATATTGACTCTCTCAACGCGGCTTTGACCAGCGATTCTGCACGCGCGCAATTGTCACAAGCTGTTTTACAGACTTTAGTAGGATTAGACGCTGATATTATCGCCATTCAGGAAACTAAATTATCTGCTAACGGACCAACTAAAAAACATCTAAAAGTTTTGGATGAATTATTCCCACATTATGAAACTACATGGCGCTCTTCTATAGAACCTGCACGTAAAGGTTATGCCGGAACTATGTTTTTATACAAAGAGAATCTATCTCCAAAAATAACCTTCCCAGAAATTGGTGCACCTTCTACTATGGATGCCGAGGGGCGCATCATTACGTTGGAATTTGACAATTTTTTCGTTACACAAGTTTATACGCCAAATGCCGGTGATGGACTTAAACGCCTAGTAGAACGCCAAGTGTGGGATCAAAAATATGCTGACTATCTAACAACTTTAGACAAAGAAAAACCTGTCCTTGCAACAGGAGACTACAATGTAGCCCACAATGAGATTGACCTCGCTCATCCTTCTAGCAACCGTCGCTCACCTGGATTTACAGATGAAGAACGATCCGGATTTACCAATCTGTTAAATCGTGGTTTTACTGATACTTTCCGTTACATTCACGGCGATATTCCAAATGTTTATAGCTGGTGGGCACAACGCAGCAAGACCAGCAAAATCAATAACAGTGGCTGGAGAATTGATTACTGGCTGACCAGCAATCGAATTGCAGATAAAGTAACCAAGTCAGAAATGATTGACTCAGGTACAAGGCAAGACCACACACCAATTGTATTGGAAATTGAGTTATAAAAAAAGAGGTTTCTCCTCTTTTTTTTTCAATCAAAATAGTACAACTGCGGATATTGATCGCATTTAGGATTTCTAGGATGGCAAATTTCGCGTCCAAAGCAAATCATAGCCTGATGCGCAGGCAACCATTCACTTTTTGGTAAAACTTCCATCACTCGTTGTTCAACTTCAAGCGGGGTAGCTGACTTTTTGACAATATCATGGTGTTTGCAGATTCGCTCCACATGGGTATCCACTGCAAAAGCAGGAATACCAAATCCAACACTCATGACCACATTCGCTGTTTTACGCCCCACACCCGCAAGACTTTCCAATTCCTGTCGTGTATGAGGTACCTGACCGTCAAAGCTATCCAGCAATTGCTGAGCACATTTTTTCAAAAACTTAGCCTTATTGCGATAAAGCCCCAGACGAGCAATATACTTGGCAATCTCGCTTTCTGAAGCCGCCGCCATTTCCTGTGGAGTTGGATAGGCTTTAAAAAGGGCTGGTGTGACTGTGTTGACTGCTGCATCGGTTGTTTGAGCCGACAGCATGACTGCGACTAACAATTCAAAATGATTGGTAAAATTCAAGCTAGGTTTTGCATCTGGAAATAGGGCAATGATTTCCTCAATTACCTTTCGCGCACATTTTTTTGATAAAACCATTTTTTCTCTTTTCGTTTTTTACTAATATTCAATGAAAATCAAACAGTCTCACAGACTGTTTAGCAACCTTGCAAGGTGAGACTATACAAAATATCTGACGGAATATGTTGTATCGGATGATTAAATCAAAAGAGCGATGATTAACATTTTCAAATTTTAGTTCTATCTCACTCCCAAGCTAACAAGGTTTGAAGAGATTTTCTCAGGATATAAAAACATTATAACACGGATACCAATTATACCAAAATAGAGAGCTTAAAAAGAAGTGAGACGACAAAATGGATTTCTTTAAAATCGCAATTGTTGCCTCACTTCTTTTTTATTTACAAATCTAATATCGCATACTCTGTGCGATAGCCTATTTGTAGGATTTTTCCATCTTTTTCTAAGATTGGACGCTTGATAAGCATGCCGTCTGTTGCTAGAAGCTCTGCGGCTTCCTCCTCTGATAATCCTGATAGTTTATCTTTCAAACCTAGCTCACGATATTTGAGTCCGCTAGTGTTGAAGAAAGATTTGATGTTTAAATTAGAATTTTTCATCCAAGTTAGAATTTCCTCTTTACTCGGTGTTTCCTTGACAATATCTACTGCTTCAAAGTCCAAACCCAACTGGCTTAATTCAGCCTTGGCTTTGCGACAGGTCGAACATTTTGGATATTCAATAAATCGTAACATATCATTTTCTCCATTTGTATCATTTATCTAAAGCTTTCTCGCTAAGCTCTACGCCTTCATGCTTCAGCAACCACATTTTCTTGTCTAATCCCCCAGCATAACCGGTTAATTGCCCTTGACTTCCCAGCACTCGATGACAGGGAACGATGATAGAAAAGGGATTTCTACCCACAGCGCCACCAACAGCCTGCGCCGAGTGAATATCTAACTCCTTTGCTATCTGACCATACGTGACCGTTCTCCCATAAGGAATAGTTTGCAGATAAGTCCAGACCCGTTGTTGAAAATCCGTCCCAACAGGAGCCAAAACAAGACTCGAAAAGTCTGGATACTTTCCGCTAAAATAATCATCTAGCAAAAGACGAGTTCTTTTCAGAATATCATTTTCTACTGGCATCGTGGCTTTCTCTAAACCACGCTCAAAATATTTCTGCTTGAAAAACCAAGCTCCAACAAGCCCTGTCTCATCAGCAACCAAAGACATTTCTCCTAAAGGGGAAATATAAATTTGTTTATAAAAAGTCATTTTTACTCACTGACTTGCTCATGATAACGAGCATATAATTCATTCTTATTCCAGCCGTATTTTTTCGCTACTTCTTTGATAGCTTGATTTTTCTTTGCTCCTGCTGCTACTAGAAGATCAACCTCTGCCAACAAATCCGCTTCTGACTGTTCAACAACTTCTTCGCTCGCTCCTTCTACAATCAGCAAACATTCGCCCTTGAGCGGATTTTCCGAAATAGACTCTATCACTTCTGAAATCAAGCCGCGCTGGTATTCTTCATAAATCTTAGTTAATTCCCGTACTAGTACTACAGAACGATCCCCATAGATACTGAGCATATTTTCTAAAGTGGCTTTGACCCGATGAGGAGATTCGTAAAAAATCTGTGTCTCTGGATAGGCTTTTTTATTAGAAAAAAACTCTTTTTGCTGACCAGCCTTGCGTGGCAAAAATCCATAAAAAATATGAGGTTGTGGAGCTAAGCCACTAGCTATCAAAGCTGAAATGCCTGCGCTGGGACCAGGCACAGTCACTACTGCGATTTCCTCATCAATAGCAGCCTTGACTAAATCATGCCCTGGGTCCGAAATGCTAGGCAAGCCGGCATCCGAAACCTGCGCAATATCCTGACCATTTTTCAGCAAACGAATCAAATCAGGAATTTTTTCTTTGGCATTATGCTCGTGAAAGCTAATCTGCTTCGTAGTAATACCAAAATGCTTGAGCAACAAACCAGTATTTCTGGTATCTTCTGCTGCAATGAAATCGACTTCTTTCAGAGTATTCACCATACGGATGCTCATATCGTCCATATTCCCAATCGGAGTAGCCACCAGATAGAGCTTCCCATAAGGAGACTGACCTTTAAAACTTTTTTGAATCTGCATGCTTACTCCCTAAACAGCAACTCGTCACAAAACATGCATTCTGCATCATTTTCACGGCGTTGACCATAAAAATCCGTACAGACATGAAAACCGTCTTCGTATAATTTACGCAGATTATCGCGATTTCTTTTTGTTTTTGGTGTTGTTGTATGCTCCACTTGGCCCAATCGCTCTCGTAATTTATCGTTTTCCAAACGAAGCGCTACGTTTTCTTCTACTACGCCTTTCAGATTTTTCTTAATTGCCTCTACTTCTGCCAAAGTCACAAGCAGATTTTGAGAAAATTCATCAAGAGCATCAAATAATTCTTTTTTATTCATCCTCACTACCATTTTCCTGTGCCAACGTAGCACATCATTCTCTTTCTTGTAACACCATATATTCTAGTGCATTTTGAAAACTAACATTGGCTCGCCACATTTTTCTTGCTGTAAATATACCTTCTAAATAGAAGCGTCCACATGTTGTTTGCATTTCTTTTGCAAAGAGAAGCTCCAAGAGTTTCAAAGCCTGTTCTTGCTTTTCCTTATCATCTGCCAGACTAGCCAACTTCGCAACCTGCAAATAAGCAGTCTCTTTTCGGTTTAAGCAAAGCGATGCAAAACAATCACATTCTGCTGCCAAGTCAAAAAAAAGCTGGACTAGCTGCCAAACGCATGGCTTCTTCTTCTGTTTGACTATAAGCAGTTAACAATTCTGCTTGTGTCTTTATCAGCCCAGTCTGCTCCAATTTTTCAAGCAAATAGGCTTGATTTTTTGGAAAATGAAATAGCTGCGCTCGGCTTTTAATCGTGGGCAAAATAAGATTTTCATCCGCTGTCAACAAGAAAATATACACTTCACTTTGCGGCTCTTCAATGACCTTTAACAGCGAATTAGCTGCATTGACATGCATCTTGTCCGCATCACAAATGATAAACACTTGCTTGTTGCTCTCAAATCCAGACTGCGAAAAATTGCGTACCAATTCTCTGACTCGCTCTGTCTTTATGATATTATTGATTGGTCGAACAACCGTCACATCTGAAAAATCCTCTTCCTCAATCAAACGACAATTTCGGCATTCTCCACAAGGCAAGACACCATTTTTATTAGTGCAAAACAAACTCTGAGCTAAACATTGAGCCATCTCAAAACTACCGAAAGCTCCTGTAAACAGATAAGCATGATTCAGACGATTCTGCTGTAAAATTTGTTCAAAACGCTCAAACAAGACTGGCTGTAACCGAGCTAATTCTTCTATTTTCATCTTAAACTCTCAACTCGTTCTGCCAATACTGCTAAAGTATCTGCGACGACCTTTTCTAATGGCTGACTGGCATCAATCTTTCTCACACGATTTGGCTCTTTTTCAAGAATAGACAAATATCCCTCACGCACGCGCTGATGCCATTCCACACTTTCACGATCCAAACGGTCCGCACCACGCTCTTTGCTCTTAGCAATACGAGCCAAGCCTTCCTCTGCTTCAATATCAAAATAAAGGGTCAAATCTGGCTTCAAACCGTCGGTCGCAAAATCATTCAGCCAATCAATATCAGCCACCTTCAGACCTCGACCAAAACCTTGATACGCCACCGAACTATCAATAAAGCGATCCACCAGCACCATTTCACCACGATCTAAAGCAGGCAAAATACGTTCCACCAAATGTTGCCTGCGACTGGCAATATAAAGGAGCAATTCCGTTTTTTCATCGATTTCCGTATGCTTCGGATCTAAAACAACATCACGAATCTTCTCCGCAACTGCCACTCCACCAGGCTCACGCGTTGTGACAAACGCCTGCCCTTTTGCTTCTAAAATGGGAATCAAGGCTTCTAAAACACTTGTTTTTCCTGCACCGTCTGGTCCCTCTAAAGAGATGAATATTCCTTTTGACATACTAACTCATTTCTTCCTTTTTCTCCTTTCTATTTTAACAAAAAACTCCAGAAAAATCATTGCCAGAAAAAGTTTAAAAAAATTTTTTCAAAATGATACATAAGTTTTCAAGATTTGATACAATAGAATGTACAGAAATTATTAGGAGGTTATCATGTCTAAGTTTAAAAACTATCTAACGATTATTCTAGGAGCTGGAATTTTTGCTTTTGCAATCAATTATCTGATTATTCCGAATCATTTGTATGAGGGAGGCGCAACTGGTGTGACACTCATTACATACTATCTTTTTAAGATTCCTGTTTCACTGATGAATCTCATCATCAACATTCCTCTTTTCATTATTGCTTGGAGAATTTTTGGAACGCGGCTTTTGTACTCTAGTATTTTAGGGACTTTTGCCGTTTCTGCTTGGCTGGCGATATTTGAAAAAATTCCTTTCGTGATTAACCTTGAAGGCGACCTCGTGATTGTGACGCTTCTGACAGGGATTATTGCTGGCGTTGGACTAGGAATTGTTTTCAATGCCGGTGGTACGACTGGTGGTACCGATATTATTGCTCGAATCGCTAACAAGTATACGAATATCTCCATGGGAAAATTGATGTTTACTGTAGACTTCTGCGTCCTTATTTTCGTTATACTTGTTTTTAAAGATGTTCGCCTAGTGATTTATACCTTGATTTTTGTCTTTATCGCTTCACGAGTGATTGACTTGATTGGTGAAGGCGGTTATGCCGGCAAGGGCTTCATGGTTATTACTAGCCGTCCAGAAGAATTGGCAAAGAAAATTGATGAAGATCTCGGTCGTGGAATTACTTTCATCAATGGGCAAGGCTACTACAGCGAGAATGATTTGAAACTCATTTACTGCGTCGTTGGACGAAACGAAATGCAATCCATGAAAAAAGTTATTCATAGCGTCGATCCACATGCCTTTATTACCATTACAGATGCCCATGAAATCCTTGGTGAAGGCTTTACCTTAGATGTCAATAAGCAACCGATTCAGAAATAATCTTGCTCCCATTATAAAAAAACGCATGAACACAGTTAAATGAACTGCTCTCATGCGTTTTTTGTTGTCTTATAATGCTTTTGCTGAAGTACGGGTAATGTCTTCTACCTGAATGCCTTTGTCTTCAAATTTCGCTTTTAAAGCCGGCAAATCCACATTACCATCAATTTGAACTTCAATGATAACTTTGCCATCTTTGCGTGGAATATTAACAGCGTTAGAGATATTGAGATTTTCTTCGACAATCAAATGCACAATCTTCTCCAACACGCCGACTTCATCTTCTGTAATGAAACGCACGCGAATGCCTTCTTCACCATAGCCAGCAATTTCAAGAAAGGCTCTGAAAACATCACGATCTGTAATGACGCCGTATACTTGCTGATTGTCCACCACTGGCAAAATGCCAATTTTATTTTTCAACATCAAGTAAGTAGCATCTTCCAAACTAGCAAATTGTGACACCGTCACCACATCACGAATCATGACGTCTTTAATCTTTGTCTTGTTTAGCAAATAATTCATCTCGTAAATGGATAAGCTCGTTGCTTTTGAAGGGCTTGCTTCGGCAATCGTTCCTTCAGTCACCAGACCAACCAATTGGTCATTTTCAATAACAGGAAGCCGGTGCAATCCCTGCTCACGCATAATATCCGCCGCATGCGCTACTGTCGTGTCTGGGCTAATATACACCACTTTTCGCGTCATAAAATCTTTAACTGCCATGGAAATCTCCTTTATCTCTGATTTTTCAGTTCTATTATACTGTATTTTCTAGTTTATTTCAAACGCTTTCAAGGTACTTGCTTATGTTTTCAAGAATACTATTAGTGAATAAAAAAGAAGTAGAAAACCACTTCTTTCTCCTTTTTCACCCACCAAGATAAGCCTTGCGGACTTCATCGGAAGCGAGCAATTCTTTTCCTGTGCCAGACAACACGATGTTTCCTGTTTCTAAAACGTAGCCACGGTCGGCAATTGAGAGGGCTTTATTGGCATTTTGCTCAATCAATAGAACAGTTGTGCCTTGTTTTTGAATATCTTGAATAATATCAAAAATTTCTTGAATGAAGAGAGGAGCCAGTCCCATTGAAGGCTCATCTAAAAGCAGAAGTTTTGGAGTAGACATAAGAGCTCGTCCCATAGCAAGCATCTGCTGCTCACCTCCAGAAAGAGTTGCAGCATCTTGATTTTTACGTTCTTCTAAACGCGGAAAGCGTGAGAAGACTTTTTTTAGATTTGCTTGATTTTCATCGCGATTTGTTTTTAAGAAAGCACCCATTTCTAGGTTTTCCAAAACAGTCAGGCCTGGGAAAACATGGCGTCCTTCGGGTACCTGAGAAAGCCCTGCTGCTACAATTTTCTGAGCAGGAACTTTTTGAATTTCATTTCCTAGAAACTCAATTTTTCCTGCACTTGGACGAACCAGTCCTGAAATGGTCCGAAGAATCGTGGTTTTTCCGGCACCATTGGCACCGATGAGAGAAACAACTTCGCCCTCGTTGACTTCAAAGCTGACATCTCGGACAGCCTGAATCATGCCATAATGGACGGAAAGATTTTCAACTTTTAGCATAGACATTAGGCTTCACCTCCTAGATAGGCTTCGATAACACGCTTATCATTTTTGATCTCGTCAGGAGTTCCGTGTGCGATCAAACGACCATACTCCAATACATAAATTCGTTCCGTCACTTCCATGACTAAACTCATGTCATGCTCAATCAGCATGATTGTGATTTGGAATTCATTTTTTATGCGACGAATTAACTCTGTCAATTCTGCTGTTTCCTGTGGATTCATTCCCGCAGCAGGCTCATCAAGAAAGAGAATTTTGGGTTCTGTTGCTAGAGCACGCACAATTTCCAAACGACGTTGTTGTCCATAAGCTAAATTCTTAGCAAGCGTTTCTGCTTCACCGTCTAGGTCAAAGATTTTTAGTAATTCCAATGCTTTCTCACGCAATGCTGCTTCACTTTTATAAAAAGCTGGCAAACGAAAGAAGCTAGCAAAAACATGTGCTTTGTGGTGATTTCCAAAAGAAATCAAGACATTCTCTAGGACTGTCAAATCTTTAAACAAGCGAATATTTTGGAATGTCCGACTGAGTCCTAAGGAAGCAATCTTATAAGGAGCCTTGCCATTGAGCAAATGCCCATCCAAGGTTACGCTTCCTTCACTTGGCTCATAAACACCCGTCAGTAAGTTAAACAAAGTTGTTTTTCCAGCACCGTTTGGACCAATGAGACCGACTAATTCGCCCTCATTCAGCTCCAAGGTCACATCGCCAACAGCAGTCAGCCCGCCGAAATTTTTTGTTAGATTTTTTACATCAAGAAGCGCCATTAGTTGACCTCCTTATCTTTTTTAAAGAAGCGTGAGAGGCTTAATTCCCATGTACCAAGAAGTCCTCCTGGACGAAAAATCATCACCAAAATTAAAGCAAGAGAATAGATAATCATCCGAATACTTGCTACGTTTTGAAGTACCATGTTTAAAATTCCCAAGACAATCGCTGCAACAACGGTTCCCGTCATAGAACCAAGACCACCAAAGACCACGATAATCAAGACATTGATACTATTGATGAAGGTATAATCTTTCGGCACAACAGAGCCGATAAATCCCGCCTGAAGTGAGCCTGCAATACTAGCTGTTATAGCTCCGAAGACAAACGCAACCACTTTAATTTTAGTAGTGTTGACTCCTACAGACCCTGCTGCAATTTCATCTTCACGAACTGATAAGGTTGCTCGTCCAATTGGGCTCCGCAAAAAATTGATGGTCAAAATAGTTGTAATAACTACAAAGAAATATACCATTTGCCAATTGGTAAAGGCAGGAATACCCAAGATACCCGCAGCTCCATTGGTCAAATCACCACCGTTAATGATTAAAATGCGAATGATTTCAGAGACCCCAAGCGTTGCAATCGCTAAATAATCGCCTTTCAAGCGAAGAGTAGGAATCCCAACAATCAAAGCCACTGCCCCTGCAATCAACGCCCCTAACACCATAGCCGTAAAAAAGGCAGGATAGGTGGCAGATCTCGAACCAATAATTGCAGCCGCATAAGCACCAATTGCCATGAAACCTGCATGTCCCAGAGAAAATTGACCTGAGAAACCGACAATCAAATTCAAACCTACTGCTAAAATAATGTTAATGCCAATTTGTTGTAAGATTTGTAGATAAAAATCATTCAAAACTCCAGCGCTGACAAGTAAGGCAATCAAACCATACCCTGCAAGAAGGAGCACAAACCATAAAATATTTACTTTTACATTCTTTTTCATAGCCTATACCTTCTCTTTCACATTCTTACCAAGAATACCTGCAGGACGAACAAGCAAGATTAAGATTAAAATACCATACACAATCGCATCACGGAAATCTGACATACCAAAAGCTGTTGCAAAGGTTTCTAACAAACCAATGACAAAACCTCCCAATGCTGCTCCAGGGATAATGCCAATCCCACCAAGAACTGCAGCAACAAACGATTTCAGCCCTGGAGTCATTCCCATCAATGGTTCAAGGGAATTATAATAAAGCGCAATGAGCACACCTGCCGCTCCTGCCAAAGCCGAACCCAAAGCAAAAGTGAAACTAATCGTACGATTGACATTAATTCCCATTAGTTGCGCCGCATCGCTATCGACCGAAACTGCCCGCATCGCTTTTCCCATTTTGGTCTTTTGAACAATGACTTGCAATAACACCATCAAGATTAAGGAAATGACCAAAATCATCAATTGGATATTTGTGAGACTAATCGGACCAAAATTATAACGAACCGTTTCAATCACTTGTGGGAACGAACGAGTATTGGCCCCCACAAAATAGACCATCACATATTCCAAGAAAAATGAAACACCAATCGCAGTAATCAAAGCTGCAATCCGAGTTGAATTTCTCAATGGACGATAAGCCAAAAACTCGACCAGCACGCCTAAAGCTGCTGTCCCAACCATCGCCAAAATCAAGGCAAGGAAAAAATTAAGATGAAGAGAGTTAATCAGGAAATAGCCCATAAAAGCGCCCATCATATAAATGTCTCCATGAGCGAAGTTGATGAGTTTGATAATTCCATAAACCATGGTATAGCCGAGAGCGAGCAAAGCATAGACACTCCCTAAAATTAGACCATTAACAAGTTGTTGGAGCATGGCCACCACACTTTCTAATTATAGTATAGAAGAAAGAACTATGTGATTGTTCACATTTTCTTATCTATCGTGAAAAAAGAGCGAGTCAAGTCATCATTTCAAAAAAATGATTTTTCTCACTCATCTATTCTAAGTTTGAGCAAAAGAGACCGTCAAGCCTTGTAGCTCTTACTTCACAGTTGATTACTTTTCAACAGCTTAAAACATATCTAACAATCAATCACTATGTCTTACAAACCTTAATGAAACATATTTTTAAGACTAAGACTTTTGTCCCGCCTCTTTTCTTTTAACCCGTATAAAGAGAAGTAACTATCTACGATGCTTACCATAAATAGTTACTCTTTTATACACTATAAAATATATTTTAAGCAATCCTGCAAATGATTATGGCTTAACCGTTTCAGCTGCTGTGACCTTCCCATTGTTCATGGCCATCATAAAGGCTGTTTTAACAGTGTTATGATTCTTATCAAAGCTGGTATCACCTGTTACACCTTCAAAATTCTTTGTCTTAGCAAGATTGTCTTTGATGTCAACAGATGTTTTCGCACCCTTGGCAGCATTAGCAACAAGATAAACTGAATCGTATGCTAGTGCTGCAAATGTTGAAGGTTCTTCATTGTTGTATTTAGCTTTGTAAGCTTCAAGGAATTTCTTTGCTTTATCTGAGACATCAACTGTTGAAGAGAAGCCTGAGATATAGTAGATATTTGAAGCTTTAGCTGGTGTTGCTTGTTGGACAAATTCTTCGCCATTAAAGCCGTCACCACCAACGATTGGCTTATCAATGCCCATACCACGCGCTTGGTTTACAATTTTACCAGCTTCTGTATAATATCCAGGTACGATAATGGCATCAAAATCTTTGCCTTTCATTTTGGTAAGAGCTGCTTGGAAATCAGTATCACCAGCGACAAACTTTTCATCTGCAACAATCTCACCTTTGTAGGCATTACGGAAAGCTTTTGCAACACCTTTAGCATAGTCACTTGAGTTATCTGTATAAAGTACAACTTTTTTCGCTTTTAACTTTTCTGTAACATATTTAGAAATGATTTTCCCTTGGAAACTGTCTTGGAAAGTTCCGATGAATAAGTATTCTTGATTTTTCGTCAAACCGTCTTGTGTCGCACTAGGAGAAATCAAAGGGACACCTGCTTTTGTCGCATTGGGAACTGCCGCTGCTGTTGCACCAGAAGTTGCAGGTCCTACGACTGCATTTACTTTTGATTGGGTTACCAAGTTAGTCGTGACAGAAGCTGCTTCTGCTGTTTCAGATTTATTATCCTTGTCAACAACTTCAAGTTTCTTGCCGTCAATACCACCGGCTTTGTTGATTTCATCAACAGCCAGTTGGGCACCTTTTTGTTCAGCTGTCCCGTATGCTGCTGTTGCACCAGTTTCTTCAAAGTTGAATCCAATTTTAATGGTCTTGTCAGCAACTTTTGTACCAGTTGCATTGGAACCACCTGACTTTACTTCCCCACAAGCGGCAAGAAGGGCAACGCTTGCAAGAGCAACAAATGATAGAGCAAATTTTTTCTTCATATTCTTATCTCCTCGTTCCGAAATGATATGTTAAGAATATACCGAATTATCTGACAATTGTCAAGTGGTAAATGAGATTTTTTTATATGTTTACGTTTTCTTTATCTCTAAACAGACTTCCAACAAAGTCTGTGTCTAATTCTTGAATATGGCAGACTCGTACTTGTTTGACATATTTTTCTTTAGATAGTTTCTCAACAATACGATCTACTTGCACAGTATCTACATACAGCTGGAGGTAACGATGCTTTTTAGAATGATAGACAATGTCCCCAATAGCTTCTATTTTTTTCACATCTCGATTATAATATAAATACACAATTATCCCTGTGCGTTCTTCTTTTTTAAACATGAATTTTCTTTCTAATTTATTTTTATCATTTATAAGTATATCAAAAAAATGCCCATCAGAGGACATTTTTCATACAGTAATAAACAAATGACTAGTTTAAATTATTATTTGCCATAATTTCATCAATGAAACCATAATCCAAGGTTTCTTGAGCGCTCATCCAATAATCGCGTTCTGCGTCTTTATGTACTTGCTTAATGGTTTTCCCTGAATTATCCGCAAGGATTTTCTCCAAGTTATTCCGAGTTTTCAGCAAATGCTCAGCTGCAATCGCCATATCGGTTTGTTGCGTACCGCTACCAGTTCCACCCATTGGTTGGTGAATCAAGTATTCTGCATTCGGCAACATGAAGCGTTTGCCTTTAGCACCGCTTGAAGCAATAATAGTTCCCATGGAAGCAGCCATCCCCATGACAATTGTTTGAACATCTGATTTGATGAAGTTCATGGTATCGACAATCGCTAGACCCGCCGATACAGAACCTCCTGGCGTATTGATGTAAAGATAAATATCTTTAGTATTATCTTGTGCATCAAGGAAAAGCAATTGCGCAATAATAGAATTAGCCATATTGTCCTCAACAGGACCTGTCAGCATAATAATGCGATCTTTTAATAAGCGTGAGTAAATATCGTAGGAACGTTCCCCACGACTTGTTTGTTCAATAACTACAGGAATCATTGTATTCTCCTTTTCATCTGATATTTAATCTGACTAACAATTTTTAGTGAGATTTTTCAAATATGAGACTATTATAGTCTTTTGGTCAAAAAAGGTCAAACATAAAACTCATTATTTTGTACCGAAAAGACGATCTCCTGCATCTCCCAATCCTGGAACGATATAGCCGTTTTCATTCAAGTGATCATCAAGGGCCGCTGTAAAGATTTCTACGTCTGGGTGAGCTTCTTGTAAAGCTTTCACACCTTCTGGCGCTGAAACAAGGCAGACAAATTTAATATTGTGCGCTCCGCGCTTTTTCAATGAATCAATGGCTAAAATGGCAGATCCACCTGTCGCCAGCATTGGATCCACCACAAAGATTTGACGTTGGCTAATGTCTTCTGGTAACTTCACGAGGTACTCAACTGGTTTTAGGGTTTCTTCGTCGCGATACATACCAATATGTCCAACTTTAGCAGCTGGCACAAGGCTCAAAAGACCATCCACCATACCGATACCTGCACGTAAGATTGGAACAATGGCTAATTTTTTACCAGCCAATTGTTTTTGAACCGTCTTTGTAATCGGCGTTTCAATTTCCACATCTTCTAATGGTAAGTCACGTAAAACTTCATAGCCCATCAGCATAGCAATTTCATTTACTAACTCACGAAAAGCCTTAGTAGAGGTATCCGTACGACGTAAGATAGACAATTTATGCTGAATGAGCGGATGTGCGATCACTTGAAATTTTTCCATGATTGGTTTTCCTTCTTTCAATTTATTCTTCTTATTATATCAAAAAAACATAAAAAGGCTCGTGACAAACAAGCCTTTTCAAAGATTGTCAATTGCTTACAACCATTCATGGTATTTCTTAATATAAAGATGCTTCACAAACGTAACACTTGCCATATATAAAATCATGACAAGGATTAAGAATAAGAAATAAGTACCGTTTAATGGAGCCACTTTTAAAAGTGCTGAAAAAGGACCGTAGGGCAATAAGGTTACAAAGAACACGGCTGCTAGCGTTGTCATAACTACAGACAAAGCCGGTCTGCTTTGAATAAATGGCAGTTTAGGTGAGCGCAGCATATAGATAACCATGGTTTGCGTCCACATGGACTCAATAAACCAACCTGTTTGGAAAATGGTGATGAATTCGCTAGACATCCCATGATGATAAACAGAACCTGTCATCATCGGTGCAACGATAAAGAACAAAATCAAGAAGGTCATACAGTCAAAAATAGAACTGATTGGACCAATCCAAGCCATGAAACGAGTAATGGATTTTGCACTCCAAATGCGCGGTTTTTGTAAAAATTCACAGTCGACATTGTCAAACGGCAAAGCGATACAAGAAATATCATAGACCAAATTCAACACAATCAAATGAATCGGTGCCATAGGCAAAAATGGTAGGAAAATACTTGAAATCAACAAGGAAAAGATATTCCCGAAGTTGGAACTGACTGTCATCTTGATATATTTGGTCATATTAGCATAGACTTTGCGACCTTCCACCAAGCCTTTTTCAAGCACCAACAAGTCCTTATCTAACAGGATAACATCAGCTGTTTCTTTAGCAATATCGACAGCTGTATCAACTGAAATCCCTACATCAGCTACTTTCATAGAAGGTGCATCATTGATGCCGTCTCCCATATAGCCAACCTTATGCCCATTTGCTTTCAGCTGCAAAATGATACGCGCTTTTTGGTCAGGAGATAATTTTGCAAAAACAGTTGTGGTTTCAACCACCTTACTCAATTCGTCATCTGACATCGTTTCAATCACAGAGCCAAGTAGGATATGTTCTGCATCTAAACCAACTTTCTCACAGACCGCTTCTGTGACTTTTTCATTGTCCCCTGTCAAAATTTTGGTGGCAACACCATATTCTGTTAAAGCCTTGATAGCAGGCGCTGCAGAAGGTTTTGGCGGGTCAAGGAAAGCAAGATAACCCGTCAAAATCATATCAGACTCATCTTCTACTGTGTATTCATAGTCAGCATCTAAGTCTGAGCGATAGCTGACGCCCAGCACACGCAGTCCTTGTTCATTTAACTGTGCAACTTCTGCTAAAATTTCTTGACGAATTTCTTCCGTCAAAGGAAGGATTTCCCCTTTGTCTTCGACATAATTTGAAATGGCTAACATTTCTTCCAAAGCACCTTTTGTTACCATGCTAACGACATTTTCATCATCTCGAACCAGCACACTCATGCGGCGGCGTTCAAAATCAAAAGGCAATTCATCAATTTTCTTAAAAGTTTGGTCCAAGTTCCGAACGATTTCATGCTTTTCAGCTTCTTTTTCTGTCCGATTGATAATAGCACGATCCATTAGGTTTTTTAGCCCTGTTTGGTAATACGAATTAAGATAAGCCCTGCGAAGAACGGCTAAATCAAGCTCTCCATGAATATCCAGCGGATATTCCAAGACAATCTCATCTTGCGTCAATGTACCTGTTTTATCCGTGCAAAGGATATCAATCGCTCCCAAATCTTGAATGGCATTGAGTTTCTTGATGACAACTTTTTCTTTTGCCATAAGAATAGAACCCTTAGCCAAGCTTGCAGTGATGACCATAGGCAGCATTTCTGGTGTCAAACCAACACCGACACTAAGTGCAAATACACCAGCCTCCAACCAATCTCCGTCTGTCAGACCATTGATGAAAAAGACAACGGGCACAAGTACCAGCATGAGACGAATGAGCAGCCACGAAATACTGTTCATTTCCCGCTCAAATGAAGTTGGTTCGTCATACGTATTGAGCGTTTGCTCAATAGCACCCATCTTGGTATCGTCTCCAACGACCAGAACAAGAGCAATGGCACGACCAGAGATTACATTGGTTCCCATAAAGGCAAGTGCTTCAGACTCAAGCAAGCTATCTGTTTCTTTTGTCTCACATTTATCCAGCGCCATTTTTTCAACAGCATCACTTTCACCTGTCAAACCTGACTGTTGCACAAAGAAGTCGCGCGAATCTAAGATTAGCACATCTGCTGGTAGCATATCTCCTGCACTCAAGCGGATAATGTCTCCTACTACTAATTCTGTAATCGGAATTTCTTGCTCTTTTCCCTCACGGACGACTGTCACTGTATTGACAATCATACGTGAAAGATTGCTGGCTGCTTTGTCGCTCCGCAATTCTTGCACAAAGCGAATACTACCAGACAACAAGACAAGGACAACGATGATGATAAATGTCGTCGGGTCTTCTTGCCCTGGCTTTGCCAGCCAAACATTGGTCACCAAAGACACCAATGCAATGAGTAAGAGAATAACGGTAAAGGGATTGATAATGGACTCATAAATCTTTTTAAAAATTGAATCTTCTTGCCCTTTTGTCAATTCATTTTCGCCATATAAGTCGCGATTTTCTTCAACTTGCTCTTCTGTCAGTCCTGCTCTGGAAGTGTTGAAAAAGGTCATCGTGTCCCCTACAGACATACGAAGAGCATCTGTTAATCTTTCTTTTGCTGTTTTCACTGATTTTCTCCTCTATCTAAGACTATCTGAGCTGCAATATTTCTATTGATCTCAGATTCCTTCATTTGCTAGAGTCGATTCCAAAGGGAGCATGAGGAATGCTCAGATATGGCAATCGACTGGTTTTCTGTTGACTCGGGTGATCATCATTTGGCATATTCCTCACTCCTTTCCCTTGCGGTTTTCCTTTTAAAAAATCAGTTCAAAACAATAAAATCCTACCATGAAAAAACATGGCAGGACTGTATGTCTTGTGTTACCGTTCAAGCTTTAACTCCGTAGGGCGATGAAATGACATTAGTCGAAACCTTAGCGATCTCAACTGCTAACCAACGCGTAGTGTCTCCACTACTTTGCGGTAGTCATCCGTATCCCTATGGTAGCCTCACCTACCGATTTTTCATACTAACTATACTCCACTTAAGAATGATTGTCAACCCCAAATGGCTGTTTCTGGAAATTTCTTTTCATTCTTATTGTGGCAAACAATGCACGATTCTCTTGCAAATCTCTTCTACTAAGGGTTTTGGTGTTGCAATATTTAATCTTGCATGCAACTCCCCCTCTTTTCCATAATCACTTCCTCGATTGAGAATGACTTTGGCTTGGTCATGCAACAAAGCAAAAAGTTCATCATCTGTCAAACCATAGGCACTGAAATCAAGCCATATCAGATAGGTCCCTTGTGGTTTCATTACTTTTAAACGCGGAGCTTCTTTGGCAAAATAATCCACCGCAAATTGAATATTTTCTTCTAAAACAGCTTTTAGTGCCACTAACCAAGGCTTGCCATAACGATAGGCCGTTTCTGTCGCAATGTACCCTAAACTTGACACTTCATGGTGGTTATTGGCAAGCTGCTGACGTTTAAACCGTGCACGCAATGCAGGATTTTCAATAACAGCATAGGAATTTTTAGTGCCTGCAATATTAAAGGTCTTGGTAGCACTAGACAGTATGATGGCAAATTCTTTAAAATCAGGTGAAATGGTATTAAAGGAAACATGCTCATGACCAAACAAGGTCAAATCTTGATGAATCTCATCTGATGCCAAGATAACCTGGTGTTCTTGACAAAGATGACCGATTCTTTCCAAAACCTCTCTTTCCCAAACACGTCCTCCGGGATTGTGCGGACTGCAAAGAAGATACAATTTCACATTATTTTCGACAATCTCTTTTTCCAATTGCTCAAAGTCAATTTGAAACAAACCGTTTTCTTCTTTGAGAGAATTAGATACTAATTTTCGATTGTTTAAGCGAACGCTACGAGCAAAAGGTGGATAAACAGGAGAATTGATTAAAACAGCGTCTCCCTCTTTGGTAAAGGCTTGAATCGCAAGAGAAATAGCTGGCACAACACCTTCTACAAAAACGATATCTTCCTTATCAAACGAATACCGATGTTCGCTCTTTTCCCAATCCAACACCGCTTGGAGTAGCTCATCACTCGCATAAGTATAGCCATAAACCAACTGCTCTGCATAGTCATGAATCGCATTTTTTACTTCCGGCATGACCTCAAAGTCCATATCTGCAATCCACGCCGGCAGTAATTGAGGGTCTGTCTCTGTCTCTTTCCACTTATAAGTGTGGTGAGATAAGCGATTCGGTGCTGTTTGAAAATTGTATTTGCTCATATTATACCTCCAAAGCAAATTTTAAATCTGTGATTAAGTCTTGGCTGTCTTCGATTCCAATGGATAAACGCAATAAGTCATCTGTTAAACCGTAGGATTTCCGCACGTCAGCTGGAATATCTGCATGTGTTTGTGTCGCAGGATAAGTAATCAAGCTTTCTACTCCCCCCAAGCTTTCTGCAAAGGTAAAGACTTTTAGCGTATTTAGCAAATGTGGAATAACTGCTTCATCCTTTACTTTAAAGGAAATCATGCCACCCTTTCCCGGATAGAGAACCTCTTTTACTGCTGGCGAATCTTTCAAAAAAGCTGCTACAGCTTGTGCATTTTTTGTTGAACGCTCCATACGTAGAGACAAAGTTTTCAAACCTCGAAGCAAGAGATAACTATCAAATGGAGATAAGACAGCTCCTGTCGTATTGAGATTGTAGAATAGATTCTTATAAAGCTCTTTGTCACTCGTCATAAGAGCACCAGCCAGAACATCATTATGTCCTCCTAAGTACTTAGTTGCTGAATGTAGCACAAGATCCGCTCCATTTTCCAAAGGACGTTGATAGATTGGAGTATAAAATGTGTTATCTACAATAACCTTTGCACCTTTTGCATGAGCTTTTTCTGCAATAGCCGCAATATCAAACTCAAGCATTAACGGATTCGTCGGGGTTTCTAGATACACCACATCTATATCCTCTGTTAAAGCCGCAAGTAATTCTTCTTCCGTATTTGCATATGTAAAGTGAAAGCGCCCTTCTTGCTCCACTTGATGAAACCAGCGAAAAGAACCGCCATAAAGGTCACGAACTGCTAGAACCTTGCTTCCAACTGGAAAAACACTAAAAGCCAAAACAATGGCGCTCATTCCTGAGCTCGTAGCTAATGCATAATCCGCATGCTCAATGGCTGCTAACGTCTTTTCCAAGCTGCTTCGCGTTGGGTTTTTCGTGCGCGTATAGTCATATCCAGTGGATTTTCCAAATTCTGGATGCTGATAGGTCGTTGAAAAATGCAAAGGTGTTGTCAAGGCACCTGTTGCTTCATCTGTTTTAATACCAGCATGAGCTAAAATCGTGTCTAATTGTAACTTTTTATCCATAATAAATAACCTCCATAAGATCGAAATAGAATCAATCAACCTTTATTATTCTAAGTGATTCTATTGTAACATCTTACGAAAATACTGTGTTTTGTTCTTTTCAAGAGCTAGATATAATTTTAAACTATACTGACTATTCAAAAAATTATAGAACTTGATTGCAAGAATAGCTATTTTCATTATAGCTTAATTTTTATAATTTTTCTACAATATTAAAAAGCCTTTCGGCCTTTTAATGAATATGAAATTTTTGACGTAAGGTTTGAGCTTTCTCACCAATAAAGCGGTCTAACAAACGGACTCGCAAAGCCATTGCTCCATAAATAGCCATGCCCAAGCCACCAATGATAACCAAATAAAGCATACTCGAAATGCGTCCACTTGGATGAAAGACAAAGCCAAGTACGACTTCCACAATGGCAATCAAAAGAGCCATAACTGCCGTTAAAATTCCAATCAACAAACTCCGTTTGAAGAGAATGGTTTGATTGAGCCCAGTTACTTGACGAATGTGTTGGTACATCAGAATGATTGGAACGATGAGTCCAATTGTCGTTGCCAGAAGCGGTCCATAGGCCCTAAACAGATAAATAAATGGAATTTGCAAAATGAGCTTAACAAGAACTCCGTAACCAAAATAGATAATTGCTTTACGATTTTGAAAAAGCGCCTGAATCATTGGCGACAAGACAGTATAGACACCAAGAATAAGCGTCTGTAACATAGCAAAAATGAAGAGCCCCAAAGCTAAACTATCTGGTTGTCCGTAGAAAATCGTATACAAAGGACGGGCTACTAAGACGGAACCAATCGTTGCTGGTAAAAGAAACAGCAGTAACATACTCAAATTATCTTGAATCAAGCGCGCAGCCGCCTTTAAATCACCTTTGACATAGTTTTCTGTCAGCAAAGGAATCCCCACACCGCCGATCGAAGTTGCTACTGCAATCAAAATCATGGTAATCTTATTTGGATTAGCAGAGAAATAACTGAACATAACCACCAGCTGAGAATTGCTATAATTGGTGAACCATTTCATCGTATTGATAAATGTCATCTGGTCAATGATTTGGAAAAGCTGAATAGCAGAACCCGTGATGATAAAAGGAATGGCTTCACGAATCGTATCCACCAGCAAAGCACGGCTGTTGATTTCAGCACTATTAGCCGGTTTGTGTAAGATAGATGTCAAGAGATTGGTTTTCCAAAGAAAATAAACCAAAACCGCCATACTGGCAAACATACCGACAAAGGCTGCAAAAGTAGATTGGGTCACTGCAGCAACATAATCTTTAGAGCCCAATTTCATAATGAAAAATGTTGCAAGCAGCATCCAAATCACACGAATGACCTGCTCGGCAATCTGGCTCATGGCATACGGTTTCAAATTGTTAAAACCTTGGAAAAATCCACGAATAACACTCATGGCTGGAAATACTAGCACAGCCCACGACAGACTCTGCATAACTGGAATCAGCTCTTTCCCAACTCCTGACACACGCGCAAAGAACGGTGATAAGAGATACATGATCACTGCAAAAATGACTCCCAACAAGAGCATGAATTTCAAAAATTCACGAATGAGAGTAAAACTATGATCTTTTTGCTCAATTGTATTGTATTTAGCAACTTGCTTGGCGACTGCGACAGGTACACCTGCCGTGGAAATCAGAAGAAACCAAGCATAAATATTGTATCCCATGGTAAACAAACCATTGGCCTCTGCACCATGCTTTCCCATCCAGATATACCAAGGAATGATATAAATTGCCCCTAAAAAACGGCTGATAAAGTTACTAGCTGTCAGCCAAGCTGTCCCTAGAAGCATTTGCTTTTGTTGATTTGTTGTTTGTTGGTCCATACATAACCTCTAAAAATAGTCTCATCTTATTATAAACTTTTCCTTTCCGCTTGTAAAACTTCGCCATTAAGTTTACAATAGAAATATGATAACAATTGAAAACGCATTAAACATTTTAAAAAACGATTACAATTTCCGCGAGATTATCGACAAGGGACATTTCCTTTATAGAGCTACTGATTTCACATTTGATAATATCAGCTACGACAGCCGTGAAGTGGATGCTTCCACTCTTTTCTTTGTCAAAGGTGACAATTTTAAAAAAGAATTTTTGGAAAAAGCTGTTGAATCAGGCTTACAGTTCTATGTCAGTGAGACGGATTTTGAAGTAACTATTCCGGTGATTCTAGTCAACGACGTAAAGCAAGCCATGAGCCTTCTTGCCATGGAATTTTATGGAAATCCACAAGATAAACTCAAACTGCTCGCATTTACAGGAACTAAGGGAAAGACAACGTCTGCTTATTTTGCCTATCATATCCTCCAACAAAGTCATAAGCCAGCTCTCTTGTCTACCATGAACACGACGCTTGATGGAGAACATTTCTTCAAATCTGCTTTGACAACACCGGAAAGCTTGGATTTGTTCAAAATGATGGCGACAGCTGTTGAAAATGGACGGACTCATCTCATCATGGAAGTTTCCAGTCAGGCTTATCTGAAAAAGCGGGTTTATGGTTTGACCTTTGACGTTGGTGTTTTCCTTAATATCAGCCCTGATCATATCGGACCAATTGAACATCCGACATTTGAAGATTATTTTTATCATAAGCGACTCCTCATGGAAAATAGCCGAGCTGTTGTCGTTAATAGCGAAATGGACCATTTTGAAGTTTTGGCTGAGCAAGTTGCTTCCATGGAGCATGATTTCTACGGACAGCATTCAGACAATCAAATTCATCATTCGCAAGCCTTTTCTTTTGAAACAAGCGGAATCCTCACAGAAAAATTTGACATTCAGCTAATCGGACGTTTTAACCAAGAAAATGCACTTGCTGCTAGCCTTGCCTGTCTACGCTTAGGTGCCACTATTTCTGATATAAAAAAAGGCATTGCTGCTACGCGTGTCCCTGGACGTATGGAAGTGCTGACCCAACAAAATGGTGCCAAAGTGTTTGTGGATTACGCACACAATGGTGTCAGTCTCGCCAATCTCCTATCGGTTGTGCAAGAGCATCAAAAAGGTAGGATTGTTTTGGTGCTCGGTGCAACTGGAAATAAGGGCGAAAGTCGCCGCAAAGATTTTGGTCTACTAATCAATCAACATCCAGAATTAATGGTGATTTTAACCGCAGATGATCCAAATTACGAGGATCCAATTGCCATTGCCAAAGAAATTGCTTCTTACATATCCTTTGATGTTGATATGATTACTGACCGCGAAGAAGCTATTAAAAAAGCCCTTGGCTTAACTAGTAAAAAAGGCGATGCTGTCATTCTAGCAGGCAAAGGCGCTGATTGCTACCAAATTATAAATGGTAAAAAAGCTAACTATCCAGGTGATTATGCGATTGCAGAAAAATATTTATAGAAACTAATAAAGGTCGAGACAAACGTTTTCGACCTTTAATTATTGAAGAAAAATTACAAATTTATACTAACAAATAGAAATGCACAATTCTTTAGAAATCAAAATCTTGCTTTATGATTTTATTTTCTCCAACTAATCAAAACATACATTAGACTTGATCCATACATATCCGCAAGAGCATGTACGAGGAAGAAAGGCAAGAGATTTTTAACCTTGTATTTGTAAAGGAAATAATAGAGAAGTCCAAAACCAACACCAATCGTCAGCGCCCAGAGCATCCCCTGATAGGTATGGAAAGAGACACGAATAATTGTCGAATAAAGAAGAACCCACCACTTATATTTGTCTTTTACTGAGGTCAATAGCCCCAAGAAGAAAAATTCTTCGTAAAAGCCGTTGAGCAAAGCATAGAGAATCAGCATCGGTGTCAAATCAGTAAATTTACGGAAAATTTCTAACAGATCAATGTATTTCCATAATTGCGGATTAAAATAATTATATTCTCCGCTAAGGGTTGTCACCGTGTCTGCCAAAATCCCCATCACCGCAAAGATAAAGGGAACCCAAAAGAGTACCGACCACGATAGACGAATCGGCAACTGCTTAAAATCAAAACGGCGAAGTATTAAGTAAGCTATCGTCAAAGCTAACATAAGGAGCTGCCATTCTAGGTTGCTAACATAAGCTGCTCCGTCACTTGCTGTTTTACTAGCTGTACCTGTTACTGCTGCCGTAGTGGACGGTGACAAGCTCGCAAGATAAAGTTCCGTTGAGCGATAGATAAATTGTCCAAATAGCAGAGCTGTCACAATGACAATATCAAACCATTTCAAATACTTCAACGGCTGAGACGGACGAATTTTTTCTAAAAGATTCACGATACCTTCCTTTCATGCAACGAAACGATTTAGTGATTACCAAATCTTGCTAAATTTAACTCTTATACCTATAAATTTATCAAAAAAATCTTAAAATTTTATTATTCTATAATTTATCTAATGCTTCCTTTACACGAAAGGTCAATGTTTCCTTATCAAAATCCAATTTTAATTCATATTTCCCTGCTTCGTTAGGCGCAATATAACCTAAAATCACTAGAGCATCTACAAAAATATCACGCCGTTTCTGCATCAGCTCAGTTTTGCGACCATATTTTAAGAGGAAGGTCGTCATATATTTTAGAGCATACTCAGGATTTACATCTCCTACCAAATCATAGAGTTTTTGTTGCTGATTGATCAATGGATATTGTTGTTTCAACCTATAAAAATAATTGGAAAGCGTCAACTGCTCTCTGAGAAAATCCGTTTTTTCTACTAAAATAGCTTGGTTTGTTTGATTGGTTAAATGCGTCTCAAAACGCATATTCAGCAATTCTTGATAAAGAGGACTGTCATCTCGCACAAAGACTTCCTGATCCAAAGACAAAGCCGTCACATTTTCCAACAGAGGAACGCTTTGATGATAGCGTTTATTTTCCCGAAGCACATAGCCTGCCTTGATATAATCCTCTATAGAGCGATCAATATTGGGAAAATTTGCAAACTCACGCTTTATCTCTCGCAAAGTAACATCGTCATGTTGATCTAAGTAATTTATCAATTCATGAAAAAAGGGCTGATGTGTCAAACGACTGGGATTGATTACTTTAATCATCTAATCTTCCTTTGTAAACTAATTTTTCGGATTGAGCCAATTGGCTAGGATTGGTTCCCGGCTGATGAAGAGGAACAGCTAGCCCCAATTCCTTGTAATACTGCTGCCAAAAAGGAGCAACTTCCTCATCTTCATCACCGAACTGCATAGCAATGGTTTCAAAAATGGGGAGGACTTCCGCAATATATTCAGAACAGTAAAAACCTGTCGTATTTGGATAAAAGCTATTGTTATAAGGCTTGTAAAGGTGTTGTTCTGCTCTTTTCCAGACAGCTTTCACATCTATATCAGGGAAAACATAGACATCATAGCATTCATCGTCCTGTAAAAATACCTCTATCGGCTGCTTCATGACACCCTGTTCACTTGTCGCATGGTACATCCAGCCGTCAAAAAGATTGCCACATGGTTATACCGCCCAGTTGATCGCTGAATAGCTTCTGCTATATCAGATTGGCTGGACACAAAAAGCAAATCCCCATTTTGTAAATCTTGAATTTTCATAGAACTATTGTATCAAAAAAGGAGCCGAAACTCCCTTTTTATTCTATTCTTAAGCATTAAAACTTTCTGTTAATTGCGGAACGACTTGTTTCTTACGAGAAACAGCGCCAGCAAGGAAAGAGTGGTTATTTTCAAGAACAAAATTGAAAGCTGCTTCTACCTTGTCCATATTGCGACCGATTGCCAGGATTTCCGAGTTTGAATTGACAATGTCAGTAATCATTAAAACAAAGTCAGAATAACCATTGGCTGCGTTTGTTTTTTCAATAGCTGCTTCCAGTTCAGCTTGGCGTTCCAAGACTTCTGCAATATCAACTGTGTTGACCTGTGCCACACGAACTTGATTTCCGTTTAATTCAAATGTTTTAGCATCAATATCAATCAATTCTTCGGCAGATTTACTTGCTAAGTTCGTTCCAGCTTTAAGCATAGCCAAACCGTATTCTTCCAAATTCACACCAGCCAATTCAGCTAATTCTGGAGCAATGACTTTATCACTTGGATGTGTAGTAGGTGATTTCAAAAGAAGAGTATCCGAAATCAAACCTGAGAGCATTAGTCCTGCGAGTTCTTTTGGTACAGCTACGCCAGATTCTTTAAACATGCGATAAACGATAGAAGAAGCTGAACCGACAGGCTCCAAACGCATATAAAGTGGACTAGCTGTTTCAAAATTTGCCACACGATGGTGATCCACAACGCCATACACTTCTACCTCTGCAATGTCAGAAATAGATTGTTGAAATTCATTGTGGTCTGTTAAAATAACTTGCTCAACTCCCTCTGCCTTTGCAGATGTCACCACACGCGGTGCTTTTACACCAAAAGTATCCAAGACAAACGCTGTTTCTTCATTTGGTTCTCCCAAAGCAACCGCTTCTGTATCCAATCCATAAGCCTCACGTGCAAGGTAAGCAAAGGCTACAGCTGAACCAATCGCATCTGAATCTGGATTTTGATGACCGAAAACTAAAATTTTAGACATGATAGTACCTCATAAACTTTTTATACATCCTATTTTAGCACAATTTTAAGATTTTCACAAAGAGAGTGATAGAAAAGCACCCAATTGTCAGCTTTTCTAGCTAACTCCTTGAGTGCTCATCAACCTCTCACTTTTTTGTATCAACTATTGTGCACGCGATTCATATACTCTGTATAGGATTCGGTTTTCATGAGTTCTTTGGCATTTTTTATTCGGTCAGCAGTTGGTGGTTTAATACCTTCTAATGGATAAGGAATTCCTAATTCACGCCATTTAAATTCTCCCATTGTATGATAAGGTAGCACTTCAAATTTATCAACTGTTTTTAACGTTTTGACAAACTCACCTAATTCTTTTAAGTCGTCATCACGGTCTGTCAACGTTGGAACCAAAACATGGCGAATCCACATTGGAACACCTTTATCAGACAGATATTTTGCACATTCCAAAATATTCTTATTGGTGTGCCCTGTCACAAATTTATGCTGGGCATCATTGATTTCTTTAATATCCAGCAACACTAAATCTGTCACTTCAAGCAGGCGATCAAAAACTTTGAGATACTCTGGTGTATTGCGGAACGGCATCGCACAAGTATCTAAAGTGCAATGAATTCCCAATTCTTTAGCTTTGGTAAAAAGTGCAGTCACAAAATTAATCTGCAAAAGAGCTTCACCACCACTTACTGTAATCCCACCTTTTTTACCCCAAAAGCCACGATAACGAAGCGCTTCTTGCAAAACGTCTTCAACCGTTCGCTCTCTTGAATTATTGGTTTCCATTGCCCATGTATCTGGATTGTGGCAATATTGGCAACGCATTTTACAACCCTGTAAAAAGACAATGAAACGGATACCAGGCCCATCAACAGCTCCAAAACTTTCAGTTGAATGGACCATACCTGTTACTTTTCCATAATCAATGACTTCTTTTTCCATCGTCTTATCCTCTTGAAAACGTTTTATAATACTATTATAACACTTCTTTTCTAGATAGAGGGACAATTTGTCTATTTTTTAGAAAATAATCTGTTTTTCAGTTTCATTTTCAATATTTTTCAAAAAAACGAGAGAATCTTAAAACTCTCTCGTTCATCTATTCCTTTTAATCCGTCACTTTCTTTCGCCAAAGGAGGGTTGCACTTAGGATGACAAGCCCTACAACAGCTACTTCAGCACCTGTTGTTCCTGTAGATGGTAAAATTCTCTTTTTAGTTGGTTTATCATCTCTATTTGGTGAAGTTGTGCTGTCACCAGAAGGTTTTGGCTCAGTTGGTTGAGTCGGCGTCGTGTCATCTTTTTTCTGACTAAAGTCAAGCTGTGCAATGACGGGATCATGGTCTGATGCCCGACCGTGTTCTTCCATGAAAGAAGCATTAATGTGAACTGGTGAGAACACTGTTTTATCAGCAATATTTTTTGAAACAAAGATATTGTCTAAACTTTGATTGCTGCCACGGTAAAAATAAGAATAGCGGTCTGCTGCGTCGTGATTCAGCATCATATTGACTAATTCATTACCAGCCACTGCTTTGGCAGTTTCTGAAAATTCAAAGTCATTAAAGTCACCAGTTAAGACAAACTTCAAATTTGGATTTTGCTTCAAACCTTCTTTTACAAAAGCATTCAACAACTTCCCTTGCTCAATCCGTTGTGCCAATGTATTTTGTACTGCTGGTTGTTTAGAACCATATACTGCATCATCACCGAGTTTGGATTTCAAATGATTGGCAATCACGACAATCCGTTCACCTTTAAATTCAAACTCTGCTGCTAAAGATTTTCTAACTTTCGTAAAGGCTGGATTGGTCGGATCGATCCTTGCAGGATTTTTCACCAAATGCCCATCTTTGAAGGCAGCTGCTTCTGTGCTACTTCCTGCTTCACGCTCAA
>NZ_KV811162.1:98478-104912 GCF_001813035.1 Streptococcus sp. HMSC071H03
TAACTTCACTCGTTGAGGATTATACAAGTAAGCCACACGAATATTGGAGCCCGGCTTTCCACCATCTGCTCCATCAACAGGGGCGACTTCGGTATATTTATATTCTTTGCCACCTAATTGTTTAATTTTAGCAGCCAGTTTTTCACCGCTTTGCACACCGCTGACAGTACCATCATTAACGCTTCCATTATTGTCTTGAACTTCTATGAGTGTGATAATATCTGGACTATGGATTTCATTGATAAAGGATTTGGCAATTTTCTCCACTTTTGCGTCAGGTGTTTCACCCGCTGCATTGTTTGCTGAGAAGTTTTCAATATTATAAGAAGCAATCGTCAATTTATCTTCACTTGGATAAAGTTTAGAAACTTCTCCTTGCAGACCGCCATCTTGCAGATCTGGCAACTTCGTTGGCTCCAACTTATAAACCTTGCTGCGATAAGTTACAACACCAGAAACATCTTCATTAAAGTAATCTTTGGCTTTGGCAATAAACTTATTTCCTACATAAACCGGAATGGTTGCCGTATTTTGCGCATTCGGACGTAAATTGACACCACCGATATTATTTAGCGGCAATTCTTGATATCCAGCAGGTAACAGGTAGATATCCCCGCGATATTGCGGACCAAGCACACGAGGTTTTTTCACTGTTGTCAACATACCCTCCAGACTTTCCCAATAATCCAATGCATCATGTTCTGGATCATAAGTAGTCGGAGTATTATCCACGATATCTTTTGGCATACGATCTGAAATATTAACTGGTTCTGGTAGTGCGGCTGTACCGTTTTTCGTTACCTTAGAAGCAAACAATTGCGTGACAGTTAAGCTATCAGCTGGTTTTTTAAATTGTTGCCCCGGACGGACGCTGAGCGACTCCATGTAACCTTCTTTAACTTCACCTTCAATCGTCAATCGGTCTCCAACGGCTACTTTTTCCTTTGAAACTACATAGATAGCATCTGAAGTCTTTGTGTTCCCGTCAGCTTTGATGTCTTGTGCATAAAAGCCATATCGATCCGTTTTAGTGACGACTACACTTGACACGCGCACCTTTTTCCCATTATAAGGCGATTCATGTGCTTCGCCTTGAATTTGACCAATATTGGCTACCTCGGTAAATTCAGAAGTAGTAGCTCTTGCTTCACTGCTTGAAGCTTCTGTCTTAGGTGTTTCTTCGCTTGTGCTACTTGGCTCATTCGTACTACTCGTACTGCTTGCCGAACTTTCAGAAGTTGTTTCTGATGATTGCGACTGAGTTGTTGAAGCAACAGAACTAGACTCTGAAGTCGTTGTTACAGAAGTTTCTGAACTTGAAGAGCTCGCCTCATTTGCCTGAACAACAGGACTTAGAACGCTACTAGCTAACAAAATAGTTGTCGCAAACAATACAGGCAATTGTTTTGAAGTTTTTTTCATATATTCTCCTTTACATCATAATTTGGAAATCAAATTTCCTTGAGATGTATTTCTACCGTAATTATTATAAATAAAACAAAAGGACAATGCAAGCGCTTTCTCTTGGATTTAAAAAAATCGGCTGAACAATTCAGTCGATTTTAGGATTTATTGCTGCATTTAGTGTTTATTTACAATAATTGCCAAACTTTCATAAGGTCTTAATGTTACAACTTCTGCTGTTTGAGCTTCTTCATAATTAGAAAGGAGCACTTCGCCATTTTGATACTCTGGTAAAATATCTATCGTAATCGGATCTAGATAAAAGTTATTGAGTACCAAAAGTTTTTCGTCACCTAATTGACGCTCAAAAGCATAAACTTGCTGACTGTCTTCATAAGCTGGTTGATAGCTGCCTTCGGCAATGATAGGAAGCTCCTTGCGAAGAGTAATCAGTTTTTGATAGAAAGTGAAAATCGGGCCCTGCATCTCATTTTCAACATTGATTTCAGGATAAGATTTCCCTGCTTTGAGCCAAGGGGTGCCTGTCGTAAAGCCAGCATTCGCTGAATCATCCCACTGCATAGGAGTGCGAGAATTATCGCGAGATTTAGCCTGAATAATTGCAAAAGCTTCTTCTGGTGTTTTTCCTTGCTCCAGCAGCATCTGATAGGCATTGATAGACTCCACATCCACATAATCTGCCATAGAGTCATAGTCTGGATTCACCATGCCGATTTCTTCTCCCATATAAATATATGGCATCCCGCGAGACAGATGAATGCTGGCCGCAAGCATAGTTGCTCCTTCATTGCGGAAATGCTGAACATCAACAAAACGATTTAAGGCACGTGGCTGATCATGATTGTTCCAAAATAGAGCACTCCAGCCATCATGGTCACTCATTTCCTTGCCCCACGTATGAAAAAGACGGTTGAGCTCCTCGAAATCAAATTTTTTCAAGCTCCATTTTTGACCATTTTCATAATCCACCTTCAAATGATGGAAATTAAAGGCCATAGACAATTCGTGACGTGCCGGATCTGTATAGAGAATGCAGTTTTCAATAGTAGTCGCACTCATTTCTCCAACCGTCATAAATGAATCATCCTGACCGAATGTAGCCTCGTTCATCATGTGTAGGTATTCATGTACAATGGGCTTATCCGTATAGGCAGGCTTACCATCATTTTCCGAACAGTTTTCCAACACCTCATCTTTTCCAATCAGATTGATGACGTCAAAGCGAAAACCTCTGACACCCTTGTTCCGCCAAAAATTGACAACTTTGAAAAGTTCTTCGCGAACATGAGGATTGCGCCAGTTGAGATCAGCCTGCGTCCACATCAAAGAGATGCAGGTAGTACTTGCCAGTGTCGCCAAAAGGTGCCCAGGCGCTGCCGCCAAACTTAGACAACCAATCTGTCGGCTCATCACGCAGAAAAAAAAATCTTGGTAGTACGGATCGCCAGCTAAAGCTTTTTGAAACCATTCATGCTCGGTCGAGCAATGATTTAAGACCATATCCAGCATAAAGTCAATGCCGTATTCTTTCCCAACTTGGACCATCTCTTCAAAGTCAGACATCGTCCCAAAAAGAGGGTTGACAGCCGTGTAGTCTGAAATATCATAACCATTATCACGCTGCGGGCTGGGATAGAAAGGATTGAGCCAGACCATATCCACTCCTAATTCTTTGAGGTAAGGAATTTTCTCAATAACGCCTTGAAAATCTCCTATCCCATTGCCGGTCGTGTCTTTAAATGATTTTGGATAAATTTGATAGACGACTTTTGTCTTATCTAATGCCATTTGTCTTCCTTTTCTATTTTCTAAAAGAAAGAGGCGGGGCTTAAGCTCCTCCCCTTTATCGTTACTTTTATTCTTTGTACGAGCTTTTTTGCCTCTCGTTAAGAGATTGCTGCTTGGATTTCCAGCAGTGAGGCAAATGGATTACTGAGATAAATTTGTCCATTCGTTAGATAAAATCCTGCTCATCATAGCTCGTATCAAACATTTTACCCGATTCGAGTAGCTGTCATCAGCTTATCTCCACGTTCGACAGTCCGCGGTAATGTTCTCTGTTCATCAGCCTGAAATTGCTCTTGATTTGTGATAATCACAGGTGTTTCAGTCACTAAGCCAGCTTCCTGAATAGCTGCTATATCAAAACTAACCAGTTTCTGACCTACGCTCACTCTGTCTCCTTGAGCCACATGAGCTTCAAAACCTTTGCCGTCGAGATTAACTGTGTCCATACCGATATGCATGAGTAATTCGACACCTTCATCTGACACGATTCCAACAGCATGATTGGTTGGGAAAAGCACTGATACCGTCCCGTTCACAGGGGCCACCAGTTCTCCCTCACTTGGAAGGATGACAACTCCTTGTCCCATCACGCCTTGAGCAAAGACAGGGTCGGTTGCTTAGCTTAATTCTTTGACTTCCCCAGCCAGTGGGCTAGCAATTTCTGCAAAATCTACTTTTGGAGCGGCTTCTTTTGCTTCGTCAATGGCTTCAATTTGCGGTGATTTGACACTTTCATCTTCTGTCTTTGTAAACATGCCTGTCTTGCGGAAGAAGAAAGTCAAAATCATCGGTACTGCAATAGCTACTAACATAATAAGGAAGAATGGAAGCATGTATTTAGCTTGGATAGATAAGATACCTGGAATTCCACCGATTCCGATAGCATTGGCTGTTACGTTAAAGGTTACGGATAAGAGACCTGCGATAGAAGAACCAATCATCCCTGCCACAAATGGGTAGACGTACTTCACGTTGACCCCAAAAAGGGCTGGTTCTGTAACACCTAGATAAGCAGAAATCGTTGCTGGCAGAGAAATCTGTGCTTCACGTTCATTATGACGGTTCATCAGATAGTAAGCAAATACAGCTGAACCTTGAGCGATATTGGACAAGGCAATCATTGGCCATAGCGCCGTACCGCCTGTATCTGCAACCAGCTGTGTATCAATGGCATTGGTCATGTGGTGCAGACCAGTGATAACAAACGGAGCATAGAGGGCACCAAATATCGCACCAAAGAGCCATTTAACAGGACCAGTCAGACCAGCAAGCACCGCTGTTGACAGCCATTGTCCAAGTGTCCAACCAATTGGACCAAGGACTGTATGCGCTAGAATCAAAGCTGGAATCAAGGATAAGAATGGCACAAAAATCATGGACACAACTTCTGGAATGCGTTTGCGCCAGAAGATTTCAAGATAAGATAGCGACAATCCTGCAAGCAGAGCTGGAATAACTTGTGCTTGGTATCCAATTTTTCTAACTGTGAAGAAACCAAAATCCCATACCCAGTTTTTAGCAATTTCTGAAGCTGGCGTACCAGCTACTGCATAAGCGTTAAGTAACTGAGGAGACACCAGACAGATTCCCAAAACGATACCGAGGATTTGGCTGGTTCCCATTTTACGAGAAACAGACCAGACAATACCAACTGGCAAGAAGTGGAAAATCGCTTCACCCGGCAGCCACAAGAATGAGTTTACCCCGCTCCAGAACTGTGATACATCCACAATTGTATTGTAAATCGGAGTACCGTCTTTAGCAAACTGAGCAACACCGTCAACCATTTTTTGACCGAGCGCCTGAATCTGCACACCTTCCAGAATATTGCGGAAACCGAGAATCAGCCCCCCCAACGATAATGGCTGGAATAATTGGAGTGAAAATTTCCGCCAGCATTGTCATGACACGCTGTACTGGATTCTGATTGCTTTTGGCAGCGGCTTTGGCTGCTTCTTTTGATACTCCTTCAATCCCTGAAACAGCTGTAAAATCATTGTAGAAAATCGGCACATCATTTCCGATAATGACCTGAAACTGCCCTGCATTTGTAAAAGTTCCCTTTACAGCTGGAATGGCTTCAATTGCTTTTACGTCTGCCTTCTTTTCATCTGCCAATACAAAGCGCATCCGAGTTGCACAATGGCTGACAGCTGAGACATTCGCCTTGCCGCCGATAGCATCTAATAGCGTCTTGGCGTCTTTCTCAAATTTTCCCATTTTCTGTTTGGCTAGGCTTAACCTAACACTCTCCTTCTTTTTTCATCATTGTACAATTGATTGATACATTTATTGTAAACGATACCAAAGATGTCTGCAAGATGTTTGTAGTAAAAAAGGCTCTTTTTTGGTAAAATTTATTTAGTTGTATGCTAAAAAGAAAACAAGTGAGGATATCATGAAAAAATATAAACAAATTTTTAAACTCTTAGAACAAGATATTCTAAACGAGAAATATCAGATAAATGATTATCTTCCTAGCGAACACGAACTTGTCCAGACCTACAAGGTCAGCCGTGACACGATTCGTAAATCGCTTGATTTGCTTCAAAAAGCTGGTCTCATTCAAAAAAGGAGAGGTAAAGGCTCTAAAGTCATCCAACAAGAACAGATTGACTTTCCCGTTTCCAACCTAACTAGTTACCAAGAACTTGTCCGGCAACATGGAATGAATTCTAAAACCAATGTCATACAGTTAGAAAAAATTACAGTTGATAAAAAATTATCCAGTCTTACTGGTTTTCCTGAATACCGTCTGGTGTGGCGGATTATTCGCCAAAGGGTCGTTGACGGGATTGCCTCCGTCTTGGATATTGATTACCTTGATAAGAGTTTTGTCCCTTCTATTAACCGTGAAATTGCAGAGCATTCAATTTATGCTTATTTAGAAGATGAACTGGGACTACACATTTCTTACGCCCAAAAAGAAATCACAATTGATCCAGCCACTAATCGCGATAAAATATTGATGAACATTGGAAATGACCACCATGTCGTCTCTGTCAAATCAAAAGTCTATCTTGCAGACGGACAGCAATTTCAGTTTACAGATAGTCGTCATAAACTCGAAAAATTCCGTTTCGTTGACTTCTCCAAACGGCAAAAATGATCATGACCCTTCACAAAATTCACTCTTCAATATTAAAAATAAAGGAAGAATGTCGTTGTCATCAATCTGCTTCCTTTATTTTTAATGTCATTCACATATTTATAAAAAGTAA
>NZ_KV811162.1:105012-118516 GCF_001813035.1 Streptococcus sp. HMSC071H03
TAAAAAGTAAAGTAAACTTATCAATTTTTGAAAAACGAAAGAAGCTGAGACTATTTCTCAACTTCTTCCTCTTCTTCTACTATTTCAGAAACTTCTACTTTGAGCTTTGTCACACGTCCATTTTTTACCTTATCATTGGTTAAAATGAGCTTTTTGCCCTGACTTTCCACTTCATAACTCAAACGCTCTTTCACGTCGGGTATCGAACCTACGCCCGTCAAATAATAACCCGCAATGGTATCAACGTCATCACTTTCCAGTTCAACTTCAAAATACTCGTTAAAGTCATTCAAACTCATGGTTCCAAGGACGAAATAAATATGGTCAGAAACCTGATACACCTCTACTTCAGCCTTATCTGTTTCATCATCTATCTCACCGACAATTTCTTCCAGTAGGTCTTCCAACGTTACCAGACCAGACATACCACCATATTCATCTAACAATATCGCCATTTGATTTTGCGTATTCCGCAACTCTGTCAGCAAATCATCCACGAAAATCGTTTCTGGCACAAAGAGCGGTTCCTGCAAAATTTTTCGTAGTACAATATTATCAAAACCATTAGTAAACGCCTCATTTAACAGACGTTTGGTGTGAATAAGTCCAATAACATTGTCTTTATCATCATCATAAACCGGAATCCGTGAAAAGTTCTGCTTCAAAATGCTTTCAATAATTTCCTTGGTATCATCATTGATGTCCACCATAAAAGCATCTGTACGAGGAACCATCACTTCACGCGCCATCATCTCATCTAGTGAAAAAATCCCCTGCAGCATTTCAATTTCATCTGCATCCAATGTTTCTTCACTATTGGTCAGCATATACTCAATCTCATCACGTGTCATTTTCTCATCTGCATCATCAAAAGTCATGGGAGTGATTCGACTGAGCAGATTGGTAGAGGCTGATAAAAGCCAAACAAAGGGACTGACAATTTTTCCCAAAAAGATGATAACTGGCGCTGTACGAACCGCTAGGGAATCTTTGAGGTTCAGAGCGATTCTCTTTGGATATAATTCCCCAAAAACAATAGAAACATAAGTCAAAATAGCAACAGATAAGAAGCTTGCAATCGCTCTTGCTGTCTCAGAATTTCCCATCCAAGAAGCAATTTCCCGACCGAGTGTATTAGCCAAACTAGCTCCTGATAAAATTGTAATCAAAGTAATTCCAACTTGAATGGTGGATAAAAAGTGATTAGGTTTTTCCAAGACTTTCAATAAGCGAATATATTTTGCATCGCCTTCGTCAGCCTTTTGTTCCACACGAGCACGGTTTAAGGATACCATCGCCATCTCAGCTGCTGAAAAAAAGGCGTTTAATAGTGTTAAAACCAATAATAGTAAAGCTTGCAGTAACAAGGTCTGACTGCTAGGGTCTTCCATGAATGTTCTCTCCTCATATATAAGTAATCTTAATTATAGCATACTTTTTGACTTCTTGCACAGGGAGTGTTAAAAAGAAAGTTTAAAGGAGGATTGCAAAGAAGAAAATCGATTGTTTAGGCTTCTAAATTTTGCAGAACTGTTTCCAAGCGTGAAATTGCATCAACAGGAAGTGCCGTTTTAGGGTATTTTTGATTAAAGGCAAGCAAGAAGTTCAGCCGTACTTGCATTCTTTCTCTAAGTAATTGTTTGTAGCGAGCATCAAAATTCGGAATCGGATACCCTTCACATTCCATGTATTCAAAACCCTCCAATGACCCAAATGGTTTAAATTCTACTTCTTCATCAACAATTTTTTCAATAATATTCAAGCTAACTTCTTTTGAAATTCCCTTGCCCATATAAAATCCAGTATTGATGATATAGCAGTCGACACCAGATTCAAAGAGACTACGGAATTTCCGATAATCTTCCACCAAGGGATACACTCTAAATGGATTGGCATAAGGTTCAATCACCAAATCATCATGCTTGCCAATCACATTTTCAGCATTGGAACGCTTGGTCATCAAGGTACAGCCCATAGTAGAAGCCATCAGCGGATCGTTGATTTTGATCAAAGGTGGAAGAGAATCATCTTTCATAATCCAGAAAATGGCTTGGATAGGTTCATCAATTCGATCGACCCGATTTGGCGTTGCAAAACGAGACTTAACTGTCCGACCATTTCCATTTCGAATATCCTCTGTTACCAATTTTTTTAGACCATTGTCATCCAGTGTCACACCACAATTCTGAACTGTTACAAAAAAGTCCTGCTCCCTATGTCCAATGGAATAGTCATTCGTTTTATCAAAATAGGACGGTTCCAGAGCAATGGAAGAGCCATCTTTGACAGAAATAATAAAGGCATCATCATGCAAAACCTTAATATCATATTTTCCATTATGTTTGGCATGCGTCAGCGTGGATTTTCCTGAACCAGATAAACCAAAGAAGGAGGCTACATAGTCTTGCTTTTCAGCCTCTTTTTGTTTAAAGATTTTCAAGCCGCCGTGACAAGCTACATATCCATTTCTAGCAGCGGTTGCCCAAGCTAAGGTTAAAGTCGCTTTTTCAACTCACCAAAGTAATTTAAACCCAAAATAATGACACAATTGTGCTGAGTATCAAAATATACCAATCCTTCAGGATAATCTGGATGCTTCCATTTGGGATCGAAAAAAACAAATATGTCATTTTCATCGTACTTTTTAGAAACTCTCAAACGATTTTTAAACTCTTCATCCAAAATTTGAAAGTTTAAAAGCCAAGAATAAAGATTGTTGATTTCATCTTCAGGAACCATGAGATGAGCACAAGCCATAAAGGCTTCATCTAGCCCTACAACTGCATCTGCCTTATAAAATTTTCGATGATGAGCCTGATAGATTGCACTGCGTACTATCGAAAGCAGCTTCTCATCTTCCTCACTGTCTCTACCAAAAATCCGTCGAGCTTTAGCCGTTCGACCAACAACTGCGCCAGAATTCGTTAATAAAACACGAGCATAAGAAGGTAAGCCCAGTTCCTTCGTATGAATCACGGGCATATCTAAAACAATTGTCCCAGCAGCTGCGGAAGCCAATTGATAAGCTTCTTCTACGGTTTTTATTGCAACAACCTGATTTTCATAAAAAGCTGTTTCAATGATTGCCTTCAAAGGAGAGAAATAAGAAGAATTTTTTCTTATTTCCTGCGGAGAATATTTACGACGTGTTACCATAAGTGTACCTCCTCTATCTTATTAGTTCTATTTTAGCATAATAATTTTATTATATCGACTTAATAGCGGAATAGTTGCCAATAGCTTATATAATAAGGATTTCGAGAGATAATATACACTAAATAATACAGTCATAAACGAAAATAAACGTAGTCAAAACGTAGCCAGTCTTGCCCGCATAGTTGAGAAAGTGATAAGTCTAAAAAGGCTTTATTTTTTTTGCAGCAAAAAAGCCCTTAGGATTTTTCCTAAGAGCTTAGTTTGTCTTAATTTACTCTATAAGTTACGCCTGCATAAATGAGGTCGCTTGACAATCCATTTAGTGCTTGAATGTTTTCTACCGTTGTGCTATATTGAGCAGCAATTCCAGAAAGGGTATCTCCCCATTGTGCTGTATGGTAAGACACATTTTGAGGAGCTGATTGTCCTTGTCCTGTCAGCTTTAGAATTTGCCCTACATAGATATAGTTCGGATTGCTAATTCCATTCAGAGCTGCTAACTGTTGATAAGTCGTGCCATATTGAGCGGCAATTCCAGAAAGGGTATCACCCGACTGTACCGTGTATGAGCCAGACTGCTGAACAGTTGGAGCTTCTGCAGGTTGACTATTAGTAGTAGAGATAATCTCTGCATTTCGTTTGTAAATCCAAGAGTTAATACCTGCTAACAACACTTTATCACCGCTTACTTCTGTTACTTGATAAGACCGACCCTTGACCCAATCGGGGATTCCTTCGCCTGTTGCCCAGTTGGTGGCCGAGAAATTAACCTTGACCGTATCACCGACTTTAATCTCACTTTTTGGTGTATTGTCTGCTTTCTCGCCCTCTTTAATCGCTGGTGTCTGTGTTTTAGGCGTGTTTTTGCGACCGTAACCATTATCTGTGATACCCGTCAAGTCTACATTGCCATCAAGTGCACCTGCAATATAAGTCGATGTAAATTGAAAGATAGCAATTCCCGGAAGAGATGGGAAAAAGTTATAATTTGGTGATGGCGTCACATTGTAATCTGGATAAGCTCCAATCCACAAAGAATTTGGAAATTCGGCTAAAATCCGATTGTAATCCACATGGGCAACTGTATAAGGCTTGTATGAGTAGTACATTGGCGTATAGCCTGCTGCTCTAATCATGCGCATACCATGTAAGATGGCGTTTGTATTTGCTTCTTTGCTAGCGCTCGCTCCGCTCTCATAATCCAGAGCTACGATCGAGCCTTTCGGTGTCTGTACCTGCGGTAAGAAGTTTTTAAGCACTTGTTCGCCCAAAGCAGCATTGCCACCTACTTCATACCAAACGTAAGTGTGAGCACGTTTTCCTTGTGCAATAGCACTTGCTACTTGCGTTTCATACGTTGATTGGCCGTACATACCATATGCATTGATACCGCCGATTTGAATGATGGCAAATTTATCATGACCATAACCAAAAATACCATTCGTACCTTGATAAACAGACCAGTCAACGCCTTGATCGCCTACTGCTGCTTGTGCAATAGTAGGCGCGATAAAACTAAGAGCGAGTGCACCGAAAGCTAAAAACTGTTTAATTTTATTTTTTCGTGTCATCCGTTGTGTCTCCTTTTTTGTTTTTAAAAGCCAGTTCATAGTAGCCAATAGCTGACAGACCAGCAATTAGTCCGCCCCAGCCATAAACGGCATAATCGCCGTGCACAATGGTTGCAGCGTATGCAATCCCTACAATAATGCCTAAACCCAGAGCTAGTGCAGATACTTGCTTGCCATCTAGCTTGAATTGTGTTTTAAAGACATTTACAATCGCTGAAATAATCGGGGCAATAATGCCCGCTGTGATTAAAATTTGTTGCATCTTATTTCTCCTTCTCAATTTTGCTTTCGAGCTTATCAATTTGCTCGTCAAGATAGTTTGTTCTTTCTTCCAAGCGATAGGTTCGCTCTACTACACTATTGTGCTTTTCCACTTTCTTTTCTAATTCCTGAATCCGAAAAGTAGTTATCTTAGCACTAGTAATAATCCCGCCAAATGTTCCGATTAAGGAAGCACTAATTGTCACGACCGCATTTATGACGTCTGGTGCCATACACTACTCCTTCTTAGCAGGGGCATCCCAGATTGGTTCACCCGCTTCGTCAAATTTCATGATATAAAATGCTTTATCAAACATATTTGTAAAGCGGAAAGTCGTAATTGAATTGTTATATCGGTCAAACGCCCAAACAAGCGGTACTTCCACCAATTTACGTTTGCCGCCCACAATTGCGGGGCGTTTTTGTGTTTCTTTGTAAATGTAGTAGTCATCCGTATCATTTTTAAAACGAATAAACTCACCGTTTTCGTCCATATATCTAAGAGCTGTCTGCAAATCAAACGGCTCTGTAATTGTTTCAACATCAAGTAATTCTGCCATATTTTTTCTCCTTTTATTTTTTAATAAGTCCAAATGATTTGGCCGAGGTATGGGATACCTCTTTCTGCGCCTATAATATGTAAATCTCCGCCAACGTTTAATTGAGCTGTTCGATCTTTGTTTCTATCCAAACTCCACGCTTGGACAGGAAACATTTTATTGCTAGGCACGTATTCCTTTGGTATATCTACTAAATGATAAGTACCATCACGGTCAAATTGTAAGTTAAAATCGACCAACACAAGACTGCCTTGCACTTTCCAGCGCACTTTGTTGTTGACCTCGGATTGTTTCCAGTCTGTGTAATTGTTGGCTCTTAAATATAACTCTGCAAATTGACAATCAATAACTAAAGCATCTCTCTCGTCTTCTAACTTTCCAAAATAAATTGTTCCGGAATTACTTCGTATAGAAGGATAAACGCCATTTGCAAGTATCAGTCTTATGTCATGTTCAGAATCGACATTTGCAAAAAGAAGCTGCCCAGAATTTAACCAAACCAGCGGCATTATTGTCGGTTTGACATCGCTCTTCTTATTTCTGCCTGGCCGACCATTTGTTATAACCCCACTATCGGTCAAGAGCGTGCTAGTATCATATGTCACATCTTTGATGATACCCCAAACATCACGAGTGTTTGTTCGTACCCAATGCTTGCGCAAATCAATAAAGCCAGCACTCACTTCGCCTAAATTAGAACTCAAAGCACTCAACTCTTTAACATTTAGTTTATCCGCTGTAATCGCACCATTTACAATCATGTCTGCTTTAACCCTAAGCAGCTTAGCGATAATTTCCACCCATTCCGGATGTTGCGCAATCATACTAGCCAAAGTCTGCCCGTTCACTATTTTCTCAGAGCTAGAAACCAAACCGTTCTCGTCGATTTTGATTTGGTTCTTCTTGACGGTGTTATTGCTTAACTCTTGTACTGACTGTGTAATCTGATTCGCCCGCTGGTCAAATGTGGTTTGCGAGACTTTACTGCCAACCTCTTGCTTAACTGCCGCAAGCTGACCGTCCACGCCTTGCTTGTACTCGGCGAGCTTGGTATCGGTATAATTCTTGCTATCCTCGACTGCTGGCGCCCAGCTTGACGGGATTATATTTGATAATGTGAGCAATGGCTCTGCTATCTTGTAGTGTCCGTTTTGCGTTGTATATAAATAAAAAAAATCCGCGCCTTCAAAATTGGCGTCATTGTCAAATGTGTGCAGAAATTCAACGATGTGCCATTTGTTTCGGGGTAAGTCTCCCAAGTCTTTAAAAACATAAGCTCTATTTTTAGGGTGGTTTTTTAATATAAGTGTTAAGCCTGCATTTATAGTAACATCAGAAAAATGTAAATAGGCATTCTGACAGCGATTGTGTCGCCTTTCTTAAATGCAAGCGTTAGCGCATTTAAGGTAATACCCTTCCACACGTCTTTGTTTTGACCAGTCACAGTGACCTCAATTGAGTTGTGACTGTTATAGTCATTTTGATTGAGTTTTAACGTAGCACCATTTACATTATTAACGTCCGCAAGCGTCTTAAACTCTGTATTTAAGAGTAAGTTACTAGTTCCTGTCCGCAACTCCTCAAAACGTCGATTTACGCCTTTAACGTCTTCGGTATACTGGCTTTTGCCCACGTAATTTTCAGCTGTTTTAATTCGTTCAGCTGCAATCTGCTTAGCCGTCTCTTCTCTGCTGTATTTTTCCAACTCCTCCTTGCGCTTACCATCGTTTGCCACATAAGACTTGACTGCGACCATGTCCGTTCTAAGACCTTCCGCAGTCTTTTCTAACGTGGTCTTAGCAACGGTGATTTGTTTCTCAACATCTTCAGGTGCCGGACTCCAATCGGTCTTAATCGTCCCTCGTTCGACCTTAACTTCCCATACTTTTTTCCGAGCGTCCTTATGATAGGTGTTGACTCGCAAGTGATAAGTTCCAGTCGGTTTGTTCCATATAAAAATCGTACCTGTCGTGCCAGTATTGCTATCGGACACAATCTGATAATTCGTAACCGTCTTATCCATCAACCAGAGCACTACATTATCGCTTTCTCGATTCCCGTTGTGATCGCCGCTAAAAACTCCATCAGTTTTAGCGGAAATCAGATATTTCTCTCCTTTGACCAAATCAATGGAGGTTGATTGCACATACAAGGTTTGATTATCAAAGTCCGTTGGCTTACTGTCGGGTTTAAACTCTCCTTTCGAACCTCTCAACAAATTACGCCCGCCAACACTAATTTGGCTTATCTCCTCTCGAATCCCGTCTGCAGTCTGTTTGACCTCTGTTTTGCTGGCTTTGTCGCCCATTTGCTGGGTTATCCGAGCGAGGTTTTGTTCATTGGATTTCTCGTAAGCGGTTTGTTGGGAGCTGATAGCACCGACTTCTTTTTTTACCTGCTCAATATTAGCGGAGCTTTCCGCCTTTTCTTTGAGCAGATCTGCCTTAACATCGTTTAACCCTTGCTTGGTCTGTTTCATCTCTTGTTCTAGAGCATTGAGAGGAGCTGGGTCTGCCGGGTCACCTTTATCGCCTTTCGGTACAACAATGCTCTTGTTGTCCGAGAACGTCACCTTGACCCCGTCCGCTTGCTTTTCAGCTTTAGCGACCGTGATAGATTTTCCGTCAGAACCTTTCGCACCGTCATTGACGTTGGTAAAAGCTAATTCTTTATGGGCTACTTCCTTACCATTTACAATAGCTATAACTGTTACAGTGAGTGGCTTAGTCAGTCCAGCAGCTTCAACAGTAAATGTTGGAGCAAGTGGAAAATCACGTTCATCTACTTTCCATTTCCAACTAACTTCGGAATCTGGGATGGTTTTCTCTCCTTTGAGCAAGGTAGGATAAATTGTTGATTTTCCTTTATTGTTTTTAAAAACAGTCCCATTATCTGATGCAACCTTAATATCATAAGGTTTTGCTTCTTCCAACATTTCTTCTAGCCGTTGTTGAATGCCAGATGATAATTGATTTTCAAGCGCTTTGAAATTTGCAAAAACGCTTTTATTCGTACCTGTACCAGTAAAGCTGATAGACCTTTCGGACACCCGCATTTCAAGTAACAAAGTAAGAGCAAATCCGTCATCTTCAATCTCTACAGTATCACCCACACCGTATGGCAAGTAACCATCGACTTCATAAGTGACTGCTGGATAACAGCTTTTCCGTAGCATGTCAAGTGCCTTATCGGACAATTCCTCTTGTGTCTCGGCATCAATAGTTGCATCTCGTCTGATCCATTGGTCACTCATCGTATCAGAGGTAAACGCTGCAGGAAACATCTGCATAGAAAGAGGAGCATACAACATTTTTCCTGCTTTATAAAACTCTACTTGTCCGTTTTCATTCTCTAACTTCCAATCTGGCAAATCCGACAAATCAAACGTACTGTCATTGCTATAAGCACTCGTTTTAGAAGTCTTTGAGTGTTTAACTTTAAAAGGCGGTTGCTCCTCTGCCTTTTTCCTCCTGCCGGTTCGTTTTTTGTAGACCGTTGTCATCTCTCGTTCCATAGTCGTAGAGGAAGTTCCATCAGGATTTTTTACAGTCTTAGTGACAACCTGCCCAAGTACGAAACCATCATTTCGTACCCTTTTAGAAGTCGTCGTAACGCTTCCATCAGGATTTCGCACCTTTTTAGTTGTAGTTACACTTCCATCTACATTATGAATGACACTCGTTTTGGTCGAAGTGACCTCTGAACGATTCCCAGTTGGGAGGATAGCATTATAAATCCCTGTTGTATCTACAGTTCGAGTAAGTGAATTAAAATCTCGCCCATATCGTAATACCTTAGACTGTCTTTTACCAACACCTTGATGAAAACCGTCATTTGCATGATAGACATTCACCACAAAGGCTTTGATAGAACTATTACTATTCAAGAATGTTTTAAACTCAATCTCTGCACCAAACTTATTGGCAAGCGATAAAAGCCGAGCCAATTTCGTTTCTTGCCCTTCCCATTCGAGGGTCAACTTCTTATCAGAAATTTCATTCACACCTATCTTAAGCATCGTAAAGTTCAGCAAATCAAGATCCTTACAATACTCTTCAAACGACATATCTTTCAGTGCCTTATAAGGATTGGCATATTCATTGATAAGCTCTAGATTCAAATTGACACAATTTAACTTGATGAGTTTTTCATTTTCAACAACTTTACGAACGATAAAAAGCTGTGTCTCACCTTCGTATTCAAAAGAGATAAAATTTTTCTCATTCAAGAACTGATAAGCACGCTTTGAATATGTATCGGTCGCAAGCTCCTTTTTACTAACTGTAAAGTCAAAAGTAGCCGCACCAGTCTCAAGGTAGCTTGTCCACGTATCATTGAAATAATTCAGTGTCCCCTGCTTATCATTATCAATAGACGCCACCTGTCGTAAATGTGCGTCATGAATTGTTAATAACATTATTTATAAAAACCTTTCTTCAAAATTTACAGTTACAGTAGGCTTTGCTTTTATCCAACTAGAGCAAAACACTTCTAATTGCGATTTTCCCGGAGGAACTTTCAACCACGCAGAACCATGAACTCGATCACTAAATTTGTCTAGATTGTCAACCAGTATTCTATCTTGCTCACTATCTGCCACCACCGTTGAACCTTTCTGATAACGATTCGGTATATCCTCAATCGTATCAATAAAGTCCTTGCGATAAACAATGCTATCAAGATAGGCATGCGTGACCTGCGGCTTGTTTCCAAACGCTCCGATAGCAACATGTATTTTTGCGGACTTGCGCCCTTTAATTTCAGGAATGCGAAACTGTGGGTATGTTCCCCACCAGTACACTTGCACCATATCGTCACGACGTAATAAATCCGACGAACCTCTAGGCTCATTAAATGGGTTCTGGTCTTCTCGGTGTGTACCCCAAAAAAACCACTGATTGATAAGTTTGTATCCACCTTTTCCGTTAGAAGCTAAGAAATTGTACTCACACCCCAAACCATTCGACCTTTTGATTGTTTCAACACCATATAAAAACTGCCCCTCTGTATCAGAGACAGAAATTTTTATAAATCCGAGCTGGTTTGCTGCGCCAAGCCAGAAGATTTGCCGCCACCAAATGTATTCATGAAGTGCGCCACGCTGACCGGTACTGTCAAGAGGAATTTCCCAACTGACCGAACCTGCATTATTTGGTCGCGAGCCACTTCCACGAGTCGTAAGAGTTATATGAGGACGTCCCCAAGTATTGTCAATAGCAAGCGTACCATTTAGGTTTTGAGACAAATCATTCAAAATAGCAGCATTCTTTTGCCCTTGTTGAAACCCCTTGACAATGCCATTGTTAGAGACATAATCAAATAGGATTTCAGATTTTTGAACAGTCTGTGTATCCGCTTCTTCTCTATTTCCTAGCTCTAAAGCTCCGCTGGTATTGACAAAGCCGAGATAACCATTCTCTGCATTATGCTTTACCGTAATGATAGGATAAGCATCTACATTGCCATTGTTTTCCAAATCAAAGACGATTTTATCCCCTACTTCTTTAGGCTTATAAAAACGCCGATAAGTAGTAGAATGAGCTACCCCATCAGGTACGAGAAAAGTAATCGTCCCCTCTGAAAATAGTCCCTTACTTTCTTTCATTTTGATTTCCCCAGTCACGATAGCTAGATAATACTTATCCGGTTCATCGCTAAATTCTAGGCGCTTCACTTCACTAAAATGAAAGATACTAGCTAAATCATGCTTAATTTTGTTTCGATCAAATCCCCAAATAGAAAAATCAACAACAATAGTCTTTGAGCTTATCTTAAAATCTTGAACATTCTGCCCCAAAAAAGGAGCATCATTTAACGTAATACTCCTTTCGTTTCCTATATCTCGCTGTATATCACGAACAATGATGTCAAGCTCTTGCCCGTTGTATTTCATAATCAATTTTCTACTCAAATAAATTTTCCTTTCAGCATCTGTTGCAATTTCTCTTGGTCGCTTTGAATGTCAGTCAACTTCTGTCCCATTCTTTCACCATTTAGATAGACATTATTATCTTTTTTTAATATCTTTTCTAGTAGTTCTGTTAAGCTATCACGCAAAATAGCAATCTCGGATACCACTTGACTGGTATCGGACTGCTGCTTAGCACTTGCCGGGCTCTGATTAGATTGAATAATAACAGATTGTACAGCGTCCATTTGTTTAAAGAGTGGAGAATCCTTAGAATATCCCACACCATCTTTGTATTGCGGAAATAGCCTTTTTGTCATACTAGCCCGCAAAACCTTAGACCCTTTAGGCAACGGGAACAAGACATTCCGCCCTTTTGGAATAAAGGATAGTCCATTTGGTAGAGTAACCAGCTCACGATAGTTAGGGCCTCCCTCGTCATTGACAACAGCAAGTCCCCCTGGGTGATGATCCGTACCACGAGCGTATCTGCCAGCTGCAACATTCGCAATGAAATTTCCTGTTACACTCGCCAACTTACTTGCGATGCCGGATATAACACCAGAAGCATTATCTATAGCTGTGATTGTTGTAAATGTTTGTCCTGGTATTGTAGATAATTGCCACTTAGCACTTGTAACTGCTGCCCCCGTCACATCGGTTGCGTTAATATCAGCTGCTTTCGTTTGCTTCACGCTGTTGATCGCTGCACTAGCCGCATTCGCTTCCCCTTGCGTATTATTTCTAGCGTTGATATATACGGATTGATACTGTTTCACTGCATCTATCGTATTTTGAGCTTCTTGCGCAGGTAATGCTGTATTATTCGTAGCATCAATTGGAATTGTTGTCCCTGTTAAAGTTTCAACCGCCCTACGAACTGTCTCGATATTTCCACTAGCTAAATCCTCAACCATTAGCTTTTGCTGGGTCGGTGTCATCAGATTCCAAGCATCCAAAGCGTGTTGAGCGGCTTCGGCACTATTGAGAAAGTTTTCGCTATCCCCTAAAATCTTTTTGACCTGCTCGGGCATGGCATTCCATGCTTCAAGCATCTCCTTGCTATTGAGAATAGCTTCAATCGCAGGCTTACCGTCCGTGATGAGTTTCTTATCTTCTGGTTTGAGATTGTTCCATTGACCCGTAGCCACCAATGCTTCACCAATCGCAATTTTTGCATTTGTTTTCAGATTTGCTTCTTTGACAACAAATTTCATGGCTTCCCAACCGCCTTCGGCTTGGAGTGCCTTTTGAATTTCTTCTTGAGCGTTGGTTTTCACCTTACCTGTCTTAGCATCCCAAACCATCGCATTCCATTGCGTATTAGCAAGTTTTCCGGCTGCAGTAGTTTTCTCTGTCGTCTTCGCCCACAACTCACTTTCTTCTTGAATTTTAGAAGACGCATTCGAAAACTTATTAACAAGTTCATCATAAGAGAGCCCTAACTCATTAGCATTCCTTTTCATTTGATCCAAAAGTGCTTTTTGAGCTTCCGGTGTAGATTTGCTCAAAGCTGTTTCAGTTAATTTTTGTTGTATTTTAACCCATTTTTCACCGTAAGCATCCATCTTGGCATTGTGTTCTGCTTCTAATGTTTGCATTTTAGTTCGGATTTCTTCACGAGCTTTTAAAGCAGCTTCATCTTCTCCACGAATATCATCATAAAGTTTTTGTAAATTACTTTTACGCTCTTTATAAGCCTTGTTTTCATCCTTAATCCAACCCTCAACGACTTTCTTAGCCTTTGAAATTTGACTATCATTGAGTTCATCTAGCTGTCCATTCATAGCCTTAGTAATAGCGATTTTCTCATTACCAGAATATTTCATCAAGCTCAATTGCGTTTTGATAAGTTCGTTCTGGTTTGCCAAGACAACCGCTTTTTCTTCTGCAGTCAATTGACGATGTTGTTCACTAGCATTTTTGTAGATGTTAATAACTTCATCCGACATCTGCTGAACATTGTTTTTTATCTGCTCAGTCTGATTTGTTAAGGTGTTAATTGTTTCTTGGCTAATTCCTAGCTTTTCAGCTAGCTTAACTTTTTT
>NZ_KV811162.1:118616-129636 GCF_001813035.1 Streptococcus sp. HMSC071H03
TTTTTTGCCAAGTCCTTATCAGCAAGTTTTGTGATTTCATCGGTCAATCCCTTAAAGGCCTTTTTGACATTCTCAATGTCTTTGACAGCACCAGAACCAAATTCAGTCATTGCATGGTTGGTTTCGTCCACCTTATTCTTAAAGCCTTGTAGCTCATTAGCTTGGGTAGAATTAACAGCAGTACCCCATTCCTCAGCTCGATTTCTAGCATCAATAGCTTTCTGGGCAAAGTAACCAATTACTGCAGCAGCAAGCACACCACCAGCTACAAGAGCACCAGTCGGGGTAAATAAAGCGCCCAATAGCCCCGCCTTACCAGCAAGACCACCGACAGCTCCTGTCGCTCCTGTTGCACTTTCTCCCAACAGAGCGATACCTTGCGCCGCTCCAGTTGCTTCTCTCGAAACATTTAATAGAGCCTTTATACTTTTTACTTTCCCTGCCATGCTAGCTATACCTGATAAGGTCTTGCCCGTCACGCCAGTAAGAAGGCTAAGCGCCCCAGTGAAGGGACTGATAGCAGCCGCTCCCAAAGCAAACTTTAAAATCATGTCCTGTGTAGCAGGAGATAGGTCTTTAAACCAATCTATGACTTTTACCCCTTCTTTTAAAAGATTGTTAATATTTGGCAAGAGCTTTGAACCAATCTCAATTCCAAGAACTTCTAATTCTGCTTGGGCTTTCTTAAGTTGATTTTCAGATGATTCCATCATCTGGTCGGACATCCGTTTAGTAGCTCCCTTAGCATTATTAGTTTCTTGTGTGAGACGTCTCAGAGCATCTCCGCCTTGAGCTATCAGAGCATTAAAACCAGCTTGCCCGGTTTTTCCGACAGCTTGCGAATAAAGCGCGGCCTTTTGCGCACCTGTCAAGCCCTCGGTATTCACTCGTGCAAGATCCAAAACATCTGCCAGAGAAAGATTGCCAGCTCGGAATTCCTCGAGAGAGATTCCCATTTTTTCAAACGCTACAGCTTGCGATTTGGTTGGTTTTACAAGAGCTGTCAAGATATTACGCAAGTTAGTACCCGCTTTTTCGCCCTCAATACCACGTTGAGATAACAAGCCAATAGCTGACGCCGTCTCTTCAAGAGAGATTCCAGCAGTAGCCGCCATAGGCCCGACATATTCCATTGCCACACCAAGACTTGAAAAGTCCGAAGCTGTTTTATTGGCTACGAAAGTCAAACTGTCCGTAACACGCTGCGTATCTTCCGCTTTCAAATTAAATTGCTCTAAGATAGCAGTCGTTGCATGCATGACCGTCCCAAAACCTTCACCGGATGCTTTACTGGCTTCTAGTACATGTGGCATAGCTGCCATAGTTTGATTGACATCATAACCACGACGAATCATTTCAGTCATCCCTTCAATGACATCGCCAGTAGATATACCATATTCAGTAGCATATTTTTTGACAGCATTACTCAACTGATCCATCGTAGAGGTCATTTTGTTTGCAGGAATATCATCGCTAATAAGTGCTTGAATCGTCTTCATCCCATTTTCAAACGAAACAGCACTTCTCGTTGCTTGTGCAAAACCTGCTCCCAGAGCTGTTGTCATCCCTCTCGTCGCAGAACTTATTCTTCCTAGCCCTTGACTTATCTTTGTCAAGCCTTGTCCCAGTCGAGCGGTAAGACTATATTGCGAATATTGCTCTCGCACAGTCTGTGCTAACTCACCACGGTAAGTTGCCAGCTTCGTTTGTCCGTCTTGATACTGCGCTGCCAATCTATAAGATTGGTCAGTTAGTGCGCCTGTCGCTGTCTTGCTTCGCTCAAAGTCATTAGCTAATTTCGCTTGAAAAAGTGATTGTTGCTGGATAAGACCATTTAAAGTATTTGCCTTAGCGCCATAAGCCTTAAATGCTGCAGCCCCGCCATTCGCATATTTGATAAGAGCATTATTTGTATTAAGCTGTTTTTCCATTAGCCCAATACTTCTTTTAAAAGATTTGAGACTGTTACTTGACTCTGTCAGTTTTCTGGCAAATCCGCTATTATCCAGCCCCAAATGCACGACCATATTTCCTATTGGCGTAGCTATATCAATCACCTCCAGTCATATTGATAAAGTCTTCCAATGACATGATTTCTTCTTTATCTTGTTTTAATTCTTCGGCATTAAGAACATTAAACAAAGTCACATAATCCGTTTCCATAATGTCATTGATAGTAAAGCCATTATTACTAGCTACCAAGTCCCTTACAAGACTTAAGAAACGCTTTCGGGCTTCTGTTGCACTAATTCCATCAGCTTTGGGTCTGCTTCTTTTTTGACCCCCACCGCAGTCAAGATAATATCGTCAATCGTTTCTTCAAGCTCCCAAGCATTCAGCCCCTCTAAAATCGCTTTTTGAGTAACTGCTTTGGCACTAAACAACGAAGCACAAAAATCAATGCGATCTAACAGATAGTCTTTTGGAGTATAGCTAGTATCACCAGCTTCTAACTTTTCTTGTATATCCCAAAAATCCAACACACGACTAGCTGGTACTTTGTCCTGTTCATAAACTACCACATCGCCATTTTTCTTTTTTAATTCCAAACGTAATTTTGTCATTAGAAATCCTTTCGAGTTTCAAAAAATAAGAGAAACGGGAAAACCCGTTTCTTTCTATTCTGCAATTTTCATTTGTTGTTTCAGTTTCTTGATAGTTTCTTCTTCTTTACCAATATACTTAACAACGTAATTTCCTTTTGTATCTTCATCGTCTGAAGCAACAGATGTAAATTCGTATTTATCCCCATCTGGTTCTTCTTGTGTTCCTTTTTTGGTCTTCATGTTGACGGCATCACGGGAGAACTGTCCTTGCAAGAATCCGAAGTAGGCTTTTTCGCCAGCTAGTGTTTCAGATTCTAAGAGAAGTGAACAGTATGGCGGTTCAGACTCTTCACCAATATAGGTTAGCTTGTCTTTTACTTTGTATCCCAGTAGAATGTCGTTTACTTTCTCAAGGATGTCAAGAAGTGTGAGTTCTGCTTTCACATCGCCTACGCCCTTGTTAGCTACGTAATAAGCAATATTTGATCCAAAAACTTTAATAGGAGTAGAGGATAGACCCGTAACGTCAGCTGTTTGAGTTGCACCTTCTCCTTTCTTCCCTTCAACAACAAATAAATTTGTTCCTGCTGTTGCGGCTTGACCATCAAGCACACGAATTGTGGCACGTTTAAAACCAACTAATGTCATATTTAATTTTCCTTTCAATATTCAATGTCATATACAGAGCTAAAACCTCTGTATGTTCTTGCGTCTACATAACGCTTTGTTTCTTCAAAATATTCATCTAAGCCGCCTGTATTTTGATAAAAGGCCGCTTCCAAGAATACTTTCTCAACCTCATGAGCTATTCGCTTTGTTTCGTAGTAGTCACTACTTTCAACATTCACCTGATAGCTAAACCGCTTCTGTAAGAAATTATCACTACCAAATGTCTCTTGCTGAGGAGGAGCAAGAGGTATCAAAACAATGCTACTATCACTTTCTGACAAGCTTTCAGGACGTTGGAAATAGTGAATAGCAATATTAGATAAAGCTGGCACTTCTGCCAGCTTATCCGCTAATGTATCAAGCATGCTTTTCATTCAGCCAACTCCTTCATCTTTTCTACCATGTGTTTGGTAAATGGAGCTTGTTGCGCTTCAGCATATTGCCGCAATTTCCCAAATCCTCGTGGTACATATGTCTTACCCCAACGAGTATAACCAAACTCATTTAAGTGTTCCAGACGCCAACGAGAACCCTCGCCCCAACCAACCTTGGATTGAAAAATCTCTCCCCCAATCTTCCGAGCCTTGGAATGCGTCGTCTGTTCCGTTGTTCGTCCTGTACGTTGAAAGCTAGTCGTAACTTCCTTTAAGTCTTTTTCTGCTTCCTCTGCAGCATAATTGATTGCTTCACGAGATATGCGGTCACGTCGAGTTTTTCCGAGTTTTTGATTAAGAGTGCGAATAACCTCATCCACTCCCTCAACACTAATTCCCCAAGTCTCCATTGACCTCTCCTTTCAAAAGTAAAGTAATATAGTCTGGCTTAGGGCGAATATCCTCAACATTCCACCTCTCATCTTTATAATCAACATGTTTAATTTCTACTATGTGATTATTCTTCGGACGATAAGATGACAGCGGATTACGAATAACAATCGTTACCGCTCTTTTTATCCCTTTTCCTCTCATGATTTCAATATCCTTTAAAGATGGATTATAAACCTCCGCCCATGCAGTGAAAAGTTTTTTCAATTCCTGCTTATCACTAGGTAAACGCCCTCTAGGCTTCGCATTGTAAAAGACAACCATTGTATTCAACTTTCCGTTGTCTACTGTCTCATGTTTAATCGTCTTTTTTCCTAGCATGTTCCGCCTCCTTTAGAGAATGAACCATTGCTTGTAGCTCAATTTCATTCGCATAGTTTGTTTGAAATTCATCAAGGGCATCGTGATACACATAGCGAGCTCGCTCAAAAGCCAGCTCAACCAGCATATCATCAATTTCATCCGCTCCGACCAGTAAAGCAACGGCTACGATACTAGAAGAAAGCATCTTTTTTAGATTATCATCTTCATCAGTGCTCGTAATTCGCATACGCTCCTTAAAAGCAGCTAACTGCTCATCAACAAACTTTGTTGTATCAATAGCCATTTTCTTCTACTCCTCGTTTTGAATATCAGAAGCGCCCACTTCTTCTACAAATCCCGGAAGACGAGCTTCCAATTCAGCAAAGCGCTCTTTGTTGACTGTAATAACTTCACCAACTTGACGAAGTACATTTTTGTTCAAATCCTCAAAAGGCTTTAAAACCTTAACTTCCATAAGCTACTCCTTTCTTAACCACCAGCTAGTGTCAACAATGCAGCAGTATGATTATCTTTCGCTTTACCGTACCAGTAAGATTTAGCAGTTACAAGCTGCATATCTTCAATAGCTAATGTTTGATCAAACTCTTCAATTGCTACACCGCCACCAATATAAGCATCATAACGGTTTGCTACAAAAGCAATCGCCTTGCCTGTATCTACCGCTTTTGATTCTGCTAATTGAACACCAAATGGCAAAGTAGTTGTATAAACACCGTTCAAATTCATAGAAGTGAACTTAGCTACCAAATCGTAATAATCCGCTGGGTTTACTAAAAGATAAGTTTGCCCCGCAATGTTTAGACGATTCCCTTTATTTGAAATAGACAAAGCTTTCATGACTGGGGCAAGTAGTTTAGGAGCGTTGGTTGGATCTAATGTGGCAAGACTAGCTAGAGCTGTTTTGTCAGTATTGTAGACAACTTTTTCACTCTGAACAGTCCCTTTTGCTAAGTCTTTGATCAATCCAATAGGTTGTTTGTCCCCGTTACCTTTTACGATAGCTGTTTCAAGAGCTACTGACATAGCTTCCTTGATTTGTTCCATGACAAACTGTTTCAGCCATGTTGCACCAAATTTCAATGCATCTTTTGGAATAACGACAAGGGCAGTCAGTTTGTTTTGCTCGAATGCTGTTTCTTGGAAAATCGCATCCAGTTGACCTGAAATTTCTCCATGTACATTTCCCCAAACTGCAGTACCAGTTTCACTTTTTACAGTCAGAGCTTTTAGGCGCATACCTGCATTTTTAAAGTTGATAATAGATAGCAGCGGATGTTCTGTAGTCAACTCATCAAACACTTGATTGTAAGTTTCTTCTGGAATTAAGATACCATTCTTTGAACCAACTTCTTTATTGATTTCATTAAAGAACTTGATTTCGTTTGCAGTCAATTTAGGATTCTTTTGGAAGCTATTAAACAGCTCTTCCGCTTCCTTTTTGCTAGCGTCTGAAACGACTTCTAATAGTTCTTCTCCCATGATGCTCATAGCATCAGCGTATAGCTCATTGCGTTGCTCAGCTTCCGCTCCGTTTGTTACTGCTTCAGTAAATTTTGTTACAGCCTCCTGATAACGAGGCAATTTAGTAATGTTAATTGTCATTTACATTTCCTTTCTTTAAAATAAATAATCAGCCAATACATCATGCACGGCTGGTTTTTCAGTCTGTTGTTGCTCTTTCTGAGACTTCTGCAACTCATTCAACTGCATCTCCATACGATCAAAGCGAGTCAATAAGAGATTCAATTGATTGTCTTGCTCCATATTTGCTTTTAGCTCCACTAGCTTCGCATGAGATACGATACCGCCGAAAGAAGCTGCTAAGTCTGGAGCAGATTCTGCAAAGAGAACTTCGTCTACCAAGCCAATTTCAAGAGCTCGCTGCGCTGTGAAAAAGGTTTCCTTGTCCATCAATTCCCTTACTTCATCTGTAGATTTACCCGTTTTTTGCTGGTATAAATCCGCAAGTGAGATAGAAGTATTTTCGCTCACCTCGCTCGCATGTGCCAAGTCACGATAATCTCCTTGTGCATACATACTTGCATTGTGAATCATCACTTGTGCAATCGGTGACATCTTGATAGTATCTCCTGCCATCATGATAATGCTAGCGATACTTGCTGCAAGCCCTGTAACCACGACTTCAACATTTCCCTGATAAGATTTAAGCAGCGTATAAATCTCACTACCAGCAAAGACAGAGCCGCCCTGTGAGTTAATCGCAACTTGAATAGCTTCCTTACCATCAGTCTTAGCCAGAAAATCTTTTACATCCTTTGGAGATACCGCACTCTGCTCAGTCCAATCATAAAACCATTTGTCGTCATCGTTAATGACAACTCCGTTAATATCAAGTCTTTTCATCTTTCTCCTTTCCTATGGAGCCTAACTCCATATAGTTTTTCGTCAGCAAGAAGACATCCCCACCTTCTACTGGGTCATAACCAAGCTCACGTCGGATTTCATTTCGTGTAAATGAACCAGAGCTAACCAGCTTGTCGATGTTAGAAGACAAAGAAAAAAGGTCATAGTTTTTAAAACCGACCATTTGGACTTTATTGCCTTTTTGAAGCTCTCTACGATTAAAGATAATGTAGTTCATTGCTGAAACGATTTTCTGTGCCAACGGCTCAATCACCGTAGCGATATATGTGTCGTAGTTTTTCTGGTTATCCGCCAAATCCCCGTGAATCAGCCCATTCGGTATACCAAGAATATCCGCAACATCATTGATATACTGCTGCTTCATCTTCGCAATATCTTCAACATAAGAAACTTTTATTGACGTTTGAGAACGATATTCCTCATATTTTGCATCCTTCGGTAGCAAAATAGGCACAACGCTATCATTCTCTAGCTTTTTAGTTATAGTAGCTAAAAAACTTTCCTTTTTCTCTGACACGGACTCTTTAGTATTCTCTGACTTATCAGAAGCCTGATTTGCTAAGTCACGAGCACGCTCACGAATCTTATCACGAGGGAGTTCCATGTGAAAACGCAGTTGATTAGCAGTTTTTTGATTTTGAAATAACCGCCCCAAAACAGAACCATAATCATTCCACAAATCATTGATGAATGCTTCCAGATTATCATTCTCAACCCGAATAAATAACACCTCATCATAATGAGCTGTGATAGATACAGGCACATTCTGGATAGTGGATATATTGAAAACATCACCAGTAAGCGAATACTTCTGTACATAACTATCAACCACAAACATTTCTTGTCTATTATTGATATACGCTAGCACTTCACCATTCTTGATGAGAGATTTTACAAATTCCGACCAAAATTCAGCTGCCGTCTGATTAGGATTAGCCTTATGATTGATTCGATAATCCCAAATATCCCGTTTCTTTGTTTCATCACAAAAGAAAACAAAAGAAGATTTAGAAAAAGTCCTAGCAATATAATTCGCACAGGTTTCAAGTGCTATAGATTTCATTGAATTCTGTTGCACATCTTTAAAAATATCATCAAAATCATAGGACAAACGTTGCTTCCCGCGATTAAAAATATAATCAAGTACCCCCATAGTTTCCTCCTTTCCAGCGGTAATAAAAAGAGAAGCATTTCTGCCTCTCTATGTCCACAATACTATTTTAAAATAAAAAAACGTCAAAATTTCCACTCTTGAAAAAAATAAAAACGGGAGCACAAAAGCACTCCCACCATCTAGAAGAATGAAAAATTTAGAAAGGCCGGCAATCTACCACCATAGATTGCCAATAGACCCTGCAGGAATCGAACCTGCGTCATCGGGCTTATCACCCCGCCGTGTTACCACTACACCAAAAGTCTGCCACTTTGCCTGAACCTCATCTAGCAAAATTGTTACACGCAACCTGTCTTGTGTAAAGTTTTTAAAATGTGCTCACCATCTTGACATTGATTAGGCTTTATTTTTGACGATAACGAGAGATGGCCACGTTCGCCCAGGAACTCATATAGGGGTTGATGGAATCGAACCATCATGCTTAGTCAAAAGATATTACCGTTTCAGCAGGAGAGCTAACTAGCCTGTCCTTACCCCATTGATAACTTTATTATACAAGATAAAAACGTCAAAATTTCCGCACTTTATTCCACCTCGTACCAATCCATTACATCATCGTAAAAGTCCTCAAAATCATAACTAGGCTCATTCAGCTCATCAGCCCGATACATAGCACACTCAAAAGCTTTAAAACCATCTGTCTTTCTTCGGACATCTTCTTTCTTCAAATATTCAACATTCCCATCAGATTTTAATTTTCTAAGCACGTTGTTGGTGTACCAACGCATCATGTCATTTTCACCAAATAGGATTTTATGACCAGCAAAAGCATTCTCTATTCTAGGAGCTAGTAAACTATCTATCGCACGAGGATTCCTCACAACCTCCAAACGATAGCCTGACGGTACACGCTCCCTATCACGTTCACTAACCACCTGCTCAAAACCTGCTTCTAAAAAGATAGGACGTAACAAATCCATTCGGAAATAGTCTCCAAGGATCGTATCAATATCAAAAGCATACAAATCCCGTTGCTCCACAAACCAATTAACAATCACATGTGGGTCGATTGTCGGTGTATCAACAACCGTCAACCAGCCCTTTTCCTCCCATAGACGAATAGGAGCAAACTGTCGCTTGCCATTGATTGTGTCCTTTGGCTTTGAATAGCCATAAATCGCATCCACAAATCCCTTGCGCACAAAAGAATGTGTCTTCCACACATATTTCTCATCACTCTTAAACAACAAACCAACTGCAGCAAAGTCCCTAGTAGAAGCAAAGTCAAATCCACCAATACAACGTTGACCCTCATAAGGCTCTTTCCACTCCTTCGTTGCCACTAGTTCCTCATACGTAGCAACACTCCGCTCCGTATCTGTGACTGGCAGATTCATCCGCTTCGTCAAAAATTCCTCACGGTTAGAGGGATCATCTTGCAAATCCTCGTATTGTTCTAACACCGTTTCAAACAAATTAGCCGCATAATCGCTCATCGGCTCATGAAACATTGGATTTGCCAATTGCCACTTCGTCTTGTCGTCCACCTGTTCCACACTATCCAACTTACAAATAAAAGGGAATATAGAATTCCAACGAGCACGCCCTTTTAAAACAGCTTTTGCCTTTTCTTTTTGCTTGTCAATGAAACCTTCACGAACATATCCATCTGTCCCAATATAGAACTCTCTCGGATTGATAACCTTACCAAGCCCGGACAAATGAACCCGCACATCTCGATTACTTTCATACTGATGAATCTCATCAAAAATAACCGCACCATCTCGCAAACCGTCTTTCGTATTCCCATTAGACGTCCGAAATTTAATAATACTTTTCGTCTGCCTGCTCAAAATCTCGGACTTCGTCTTATAGAATAATCGCTCTAACTTCGCATTTTCCTCTATGACTGTATAAATTTCATGAAAACTTGTCTTTGCTTGGTCTTCACTATTAGCAATGATAGAAATATTATAATTTTTCACCCCATGCATGGGTGTCAAAAGAAAACTCGCAACACCAGAAATCAAACCATTCTTCCCAGCACCACGAGCCATCATATAAAGAAACTTACGATAGACAATAAGATTATTCTTCTTAAAATACAAAAAGATAAATGGTATCAGAAACTTCTGAAACAGCTCCAACGGAAAGAACCACCGCTCAATGTACCCAACACAATCATCTATCTGCTTTTCATTGAAATAAATCTCTCCACTTTCTAACCGAGGAACTATCTCACGTTCTAAGTATTCAAAAAGCTCAATCCTCTCCTGATTGAGCTCTATACGACCAGTGTTATAATCCTCGATATATGCATCCACATATCGTTGAATCATGTAAAGTCTTCCTCATCAATTTCATTGCTCTTAGCCATCTTCGCTTCATACTCCTCTCGCTTCTTATCAAAGAATACATCAAGCTTAAGCAAAGAAGCATTAACTTTGGTCTTAGCAGTAACCGCAGGATTTTCTTTCAAAAAAGTTTGATTAGCATTCACCGTCTCAACCATTACACCTTTATCTTTAATCGACTTATCAAGATCATAAAAAATACTAACCAAGTTCAAATATCTATCAACCTTTTCAACCTCAATCTCATTATCTTCGTCAATTAAAAGTCCCAATTCTCGCTTTAATTTCTCCATTTTTATCTGTTTTTTTGTTTTAGCCATATTTTTTTCACTTCCTATATACTTTACAGAATTTTGTTCGGATTTTTTCCAAAAACACCCCCCTAATATGTAAAAATAGCGCACATTTTTGGTTAGTTGAGCATCCGACGGTTTACGGTTTTTGGATAAAAACGCACGTTTATTTGGTAGGGGGGTATGTCGTTCGCTTTTTATATTTTTACTTTACAAAATTGACAAGTTACCAACTGAAAAGCTCATCATCGAAGCTTTTAGATTTCCTTTGATAGCGTCCATGACGCTTGTTGTGACAATCTTTACAAAGAGTCCGCAAGTTGTCCAAATCATAAGCAAATTGCGGATAATCCTTTACTTCTTTAATATGGTCAACCTCAAGTCTTGACGTTGTCAGTCGTCCTTCTTGCTTGCACCAAAGACATTCTTTATTGTCTCGTTCTATTGCCTGCTCTCGTAGCTTCTGCCAATCTCTTGTATTATAAAAAGTATCATAGATAGTTTGCTGACT
>NZ_KV811162.1:129736-138842 GCF_001813035.1 Streptococcus sp. HMSC071H03
CTTGTAAGGTTGAGATAGAACTTACAAAATAAAACAGAAAGGAGCATGATATGAAGCTTTCTGATGTTGCTGTAATGATAGCAGCTGTCGGCTCGCTCTTGAGTGGAACAGCTAGCATGATTATAGCATTAAAGAAAGAGCCAAAAGAACACAAAACCTCAAAAGCTAAACGGTTCAAGTAGGCTCTAACGGTAGCGAGGGCGCAAGCCCTCCCGCTACTGTTAGTATATCATATCTAATAGTAAAATGAAAATTATATTAGTATTTATTTTCTTTATAATTTCTTTTATCGGTTTTCTTTATGTCAATCAAAAAAAGAAGAAATAAGAAAGGAGACACATGCCAGAAGAAAAGAAATACCCTCAAACAGAATACAATAAAAAATGGATTGAGAAGAACAAAGAACACAAAAATTATCTTTCTTCTCGTTCTTCTGCTCGTAGCTTTATCAGAAACAAAGCTACAAAAGACGACTTAGACGAGTTGAACGAACTTATTCAAAAAAAATTAAAAAATTTTGAATAAAAGTATTGACACATTATAATACATGTGTTATAATAGACTTGTAAGGTTGAGATAGAACTTACAAAATAAAAAAACTTGCTACATCCTCCCCGACCAAAGTTTGGATGTAACAAGCCGCAACAACACTCAATAGAGCGCTGTATACATAGTATATCATAGCGTACCTGTTGAGTCAACTCTAGGTACGTTTTTTCGTACCTCGCCAAAAAAAAGAAGGTATATCATGAAAGCACAAAAAACAGGTAATAAAATATTCGTTAAACGTGATTATTCGTTCGAATTAAACGGATTTCTTCTATCATACAATATCAAAATATATGATCTGTATGACGTTGAATATGAAGATGAACGCGGAAAATATTGGAACACTGAAACAATAACAATTGACGAATTCGTAATTACGGACAAAGACATTGAACAAGAATACAGCGGCATTCTTTCTGACATGTGGAAAGAGTTAGAAGAAACTTACAACATTACAAATAGAAAATACGCTTAAATACAATCCCTTTAAACAGTTAAGAAAATGAGGTAAACAAAATGAAAACAAGAGATATCGAAAAAATTGTAGACGCAATTCTTGTAGGAGAAATTAAAGGAAATAAAATGATGGCCTTTACACTAGATGACTTGGTTTTTAAAAAGCTCTACAAAAACGAAGATAAGGCAGAAGAAGAAACCTCAAAACAAGATATTTATGACTTCTTCTTTTTTAAAGACGATGCTGAAGAAGCGATCAAATTTTTAAAAATGTAAAAGGAAGAAAAGGAGAAAAATAAAATGATTAAACAACATACAGAACAAGAAATCTTGGAAATCCTCAAGGACATGGAAATTGAACCGGATATAGTTGACATTTGGGAAGACAGAGACGGCGGCATCAGCATTGAAGCTCGTGGCATGACGCCAGCCGGAGAACGCGAATTCAAAATGAAACAAATTGGACACGTCGACAATGGCATTGTGTGGCTTGACTAGACAGCAGGTGAACATCATGAAAAAATCAATCATTATCATTACAACAATCATTATCACGCTTACTATTGCATTTGGATTTTATCGACTTGAAAAGAAAAATCAAGAACTACAACAGCAAATCAATCAGCTTTACGAGTACAACGAAAAATTAGATTATCACGTTTCGGGATTGCTTGAAAAATAAAAGATGCTAAATAGAATACGACTAGAAAGCCTGCTAGGCTTTCTGGTTGTTGAGTAGGCAATCCTACAATCATAAAACAAACAATCAAAGCGTCAACCGAAAAAACTGAAACGAGGCAAGGCCAAGCGACCTTGCGAATGCTTGGGAAAAGACATTTTAAAAATTTCAGAAATCAATTAAATTTACCCCCAAAATAGAAAGAGGTACAATACCATGGCTAACTATCTTAATACTCTAACAGACAAACCCAACATTTGGATTGAAGAAAACATTTACAATGATTCAGAACTTGCTACATTTGATAGTCCTATTGTCTCAAGTGGTACTACCAACTATACAATTGTTATCGCTTGTTTTCAAAACGATTCGGGCTGTTTCTATTCTCTCAGAGCGAGAGAAACATTTGAAGATAAAGATTTCCCGCGTTGGACAATTTTAAATGACAAGCTAGAATGCTTGAAAGTAAAAGACATCGATTTAAAACGTGAAGAACTTTTAAAAATAATCGAAAAGCATTATAACAAATAGCGGAGGTATAAGATCATGAGAATAATCCAAGAAATAAATGAAATTTATGATACTAACTACAAAAATGCTGAACAATATCTTGATAAGGTGATGAGCGCACTATTTGAATTTGACGAGTTTAACAGCTACTATTGTTTTTTAGAAGCAGACGGTGATAAGCAAGCAACGCAAACTTTTCTAGCATACTATCAAAAAGGTAAAATAGAAATGTCTGAATTTGCCCCTAAAATTTTGAAAGAAATGAATTTATACAACAAAAGCGATAGCTTAGAAACAATGATAATTAAAATCGCTTGAAACATAGCAGATGCAAATAACAAAACAATGGATTTTGTACACAGCAAAAAATAAAGGTGGTGTTGAAATGAAAGCCGCTATTTATACAAGAGTGAGCACTTTCGATCAAGCGAATGGGTACTCACTTGATATGCAAGATAAACTTGCCGTTTCATATTGTCAGCAAAACGAAATAGAAATTTATGGGCATTATAGCGATGAAATTACCGGCGCAAAGATGGATAGACCAGCATTACAACGTTTAATTGTAGGTGCAGAACATCATTGCTTTAACTGCGTAATCGTCCATAAATTGGACAGATTGAGCAGATCACAAAAGGATACTTTGCACTTAATCGAAGATATATTTTTGCAAAACGACATTGACTTTATAAGTTTATCAGAAAATTTCGATACACGAACACCTCTCGGGAAAGCGATGGTCGGAATGCTAGCTGTATTTGCTCAATTTGAAAGAGATCAAATTAGGGAGCGGATGCAACTTGGAAAATTGGGACGAGCGATACAAGGTAAACCCATGACATGGTCTAAATGTTCTTGTCCGTTTGGATACGATTATATTGACGGACAATATCATCTGAACGAATATAGCCGCTGGGTTAGATATATTTTCGACCATTTTTTGATAGGAGATACAATAAATACCATCGCAAACGATATGACCAATAGAAAAATATTAAATAAACACTGGTATTATACTACTGTTAAATGGATCTTGGAAAATCCAGTTTATATCGGAATGATACGATGGAGAGGAGAGCTATACGAGGGATTACATACTCCTATTGTATCAAAAGAAGCGTTTTACGAAACACAAGAAATACTGAGCCGAGTATTAAGAAAAACAAAAGATAAATAAAATATCTTTGATATGTTATAATAATTGAAAGGAGCTTTATTATGTGGAACTGGTTAATCTTATTTTTATTATTATTTATTTCCTTGTTTTACTTTTCAAATATCATTATAAAAATTGTTATCGGGTTTATATTATTTGTTCTTGCTATTGCAATAATCTGCCTAATAATTGATTTTCACAACGACCCAAATAAAAACTAAGAGCCTTCTCGGCTCTTTTATTTTGCTTTAAAATATGCAATAGATAGCCCCTGCAGCCATTCGTAAATCATTTTGTAAGTTGTCGTCTTTCCATAATACATATAACGACGACCAGCACCAGAAATATTCATAGACTTTGTGACAAATACAGCTTTAATCACTCGCAAAAGGCTCTCATCTGTCGCATTTACATAGTCGCAAATAACTTTTTCCCATGTCAGCATCATTTGTAAGCGTGGATCTTCTTCCTCTGCTATGATAATCTGTAACGCTCGTGGAGTCGCTTGCTTATTTGACTTAATGCCTAACTTATCAACATTTTCTTTGAATGGATAGCGCAATTCTTCTCGTCTGTCAGCAATCATTTTTTTAATTGTACTTTTAAAATAACGTTGCAGCCATAAAATTTCAGAATTAAACTCAATTGTTAAATCTTTTTTATTCAAAATCATCAACCTTTCTTTAATATTTTTATCTACTTAATTGGTTTTATTTCTACTCATTTTTTCCCCTCTCGAATGTCACATATCTTATAGAGTGTTTCTTTTTTAAAATATAGCTTAAGCACTATATTTTCTAAGACATCAGCCCGTTTTTAAAAATATATAATGCAATATTTTTTCATTGTGTATCATTATAAAATTTCAAAAAATATTATAGGCTGAAATCAGCCACTTCTTTATCTTGTTCTTCCTGATTTATTCCAATATATTTTAAAGTAATATCAGGCGACGAGTGATTAAACATTTCCATAAGTAACGCTACATTTTGCGTTTTCTTGTACATGTGATAACCAAATGATTTTCGCATAGAATGCGTTCCAATGTGATGGATACCAAATTCTTTTGCAGCTTTATTTAAAATCTTCCAAGCATGCTCTCTACTAATTGGCTGTTTTTGCCCTTCTTTTCCCGCCTGTTTGCTTCTCTTTTTACTTTCAAAAAGATAGTCATACGGTTTTAACCCTTTTAGTTTCACATATTTATTGACTTCCTTTCTCAAAGTATCGTTGATAAAAAATGTTTTCGGTTTTCCCGTCTTTTTTTCAACAATAACAATATGAGTGCCTTCCAAATCCTTTACTTTCAAAGGCAGAATGTCACTTATTCGCAGGCCAGAATTCAACCCAAAAACTAGTAACAAGAAATTTCTAGGATTCCATTCTTTTAAATAATCCTTTAACATCTCTATTTGGTCTTTGTCTCTGATCGGTTGGACGTTTTTCATACATTTTCTCCTTTCTTTTTTATCTAAAAAAGAGCACAGTTATTAACTGCACTCTTTTTAGCAAGTATTATTAGTCACACTCTGACACTATCATAATATCACTTTGACTGTACCAATATGTACCAATCGTACCAAAAATTATACAAGCTGCGATATTTTTTTCAAAGCAGAGCTTCTGACACGTTGAATAGTCCCATGCCCCGCATTGAGCTTAGCTTCTACCTCAGACCAAGAATAGCCATTGATAAAGAATAACCTCATTACAATATTTTCTAAAGGATCATCTAAAGTCTCAATTGCTTTTATCAAATTTTCCCGCTCTTTTATAAGAGCAGTTATTTCATCATAAAGTGTATCCGCTTTATCAATTATTTTGCAATTTATTTCTTCCGATTGATTTTTATTTTGATTAGCTTGTTTTCCATCAAATTTTTGTCCCCTCACAATACCCGTTTTGAGACTGGCTAATTCTTGATGTTTAGATTTTATTTTACAATCAATATATTTCAATGATTGCAGTCGTTGTTTAATGTTCAGGATTGCCAACTCCTTTCATAAATTTCAATATTTGTATTTTTAAATGCCTCTGAAATCATTCCCTTTTGCAATCTTTTTTCAAATTTAATTGCTTTTGATCTGCTTTCAAATTCCCATTCTTTGAAATCTACTGGATGATTCCCTGACCAACTAAATTTCTTCGCATATTGCCGAACAACCCACATCTTTTTTTGTATCATCTTTCACCTTCTAATAATATTTTCTTCGCTGGCTTTTCATTCCATCAAAAGATATGCCATGTTGTCTATCAACACCCTTACAAATTCTGTCTTTAATCGCTTCACCGTAAATATTCCCGATTTCAGCACTACTCCGCAAATTACTTGTAATAATCGTACAATTACGATTGTCTAAGATTGAGAATAGAATTTCTTTGCTCCAATCCGTCACTTTCTCTGTTCCCAAATCATCTAAAACTAGATAAGGAACTTTTGACAAACGAGCAATCCATTTCTGTTGTGTCTGCTCTGATGAGCTGAAATCACTCTTAATCCTAGCTAACAGTTCAGGGATTTTGATAAACATAGCATGCTTTTTAGTTTTATCAGAAATATGCTTGATAATGCCATAAGCTAAATGACTCTTGCCAGTCCCTGCAGGCCCCAGAAATAATGTGTTATTCGTATCTCCTTCAATATAGCCACTAGCCAATTTGAAAGCAATATCTAACTTTTCTTTCTGGTCTTGATTTAAAACCTCATAATTGTTTAACGTTGCTTGTTTTAGCTCGGCATTAACAATTGACGAATTAAACAACACATCAATTCGCTTAGCTTCTAATCGTTGCTCTTCAACTTCCCAAAAATCATCTTGCAATTTTTGCTCATCTCGCTCTATAAGTTCTTTACCACATTTACTACAAACAAGAACATTGTTAGGCCCGATATAAAACATTTGCTCTCCGTGTATTTGACAAACTTTTTGAGCTGGCTTTGATGCCCATCTTCCAAATTCCATATTAACACCTCGCACAATCCATTAAGAAAGCTAATCTAGATAGAACTGCATGCGCATCTGGATAATTGAGAAGCTTTTGCTTCTGCATTTCTCCTAGTGAATAAAATTGTTTCTCAAAAGCTTCAATCACTTCTTCAAGAGTTACTGTTTTCATTCGTCTACCTCAATTATTCTTGCTTCTACTAAATTATTAATATAGTTTTTGACATAACCTGCACATTCGCGTTCTAGATCACTCATGTTTTTGGAGCTTATCTCATCTGTGTCAAAAGTAAAACCGCATATACCACCGAAAGCGTGACAGGACAATTCCATATAACCTTTTTTAACATAAAATTGGGATGTAACCTCAAAATACGACCCATATTCAAAATCGCTATTGCTTCCGAATATCCTGTTATGACAAGGGATACCACCCAACGCGTCGTTGATAAATACTTTATATTTATCAGCCAGCTTATTACCCTCTCTGAGTTGTCTGATAAATTCTAAATTTTTAATTTTAAAACGATTTTTCTTTTCAATTTTCATCACATCACCTCAAATTCCAATATCATCATCAATTGGCTGTGCTTGTTTAAGCGGTCGCTCATTGAGATAGCTCTCAAATTTTGTACCAAAAAGCGTTTCAGGTCTAAGAAACTTATTCATTTTTAGATCATACAACCATTGACGAACTTTTATATCAATAACTTGTTTAAAGTCCTCCTCTCTAAAGCCCTCATTCCATCTTGATTTGATAAAGTGTTTCGTTTTAGCTGATGAAGCACGATACTTCGTGCCTGCTTTTAAATTTAGATAATCAATAATAGTTTGAAACGGAATTTTTTCTTTTTCATCTGCATTATATAGATTATCCTTACCTATCCTATCCTTACCTATCCTATCCTTACCTGTGTCAACTTTTCGTGGACGGCTCGTGGACGTTTTTTCTGGTAATTCTGTCATCGTATTTTCAACCAATCTTTTTTCTTCTTGATAGATTGTTGGCTGATATGTATCTTTACGAATATAATTATGAATTCTCCAATCTTTAATAACCACAATACCACTTTCAAAAGGTATAATAAACTGCTTTGCAATGAGTAATTTCATATCATCATCGCTTGCTCCAATTGTTTTCTGAATGGTTTTGGTCGATCAATAAAGCCATCATCATCTGCGCCCATATTTAAGTGGAAATAAAGAGCCTGAGAAGAAAGTGGCATCTCCAAAAACTTATCCGTATCTGTGATTTTCTTGCTAAACATTCTACGTTGTGCCATTTCTATCCTCCAAAAAATCAAATATTGTCATTTGTTCCCCCTGTTCAAAATAAACTGGCTTGAAAGGATGTAAGCATTTTCTCCTTTGCATCCTTGTAAAAGAAGCGGTCAATTTCAAAACCATAAGCCTTGCGCTCCAGTTCCAAAGCAGCTCTCAATGTCGAACCACTTCCAGCGCAAGGGTCAATTACTACATCGCCTTTATCTGTATAAATTTCAATCAAGCGTTTGAGGATAGGTACAGGTTTTTGCGTTTTGTGAATTTTGGGGTAAGAATGGTCTACAATCCACGGAAAATGATTGAGAACCATTTGACCGTCATTGTTAAACTTCGGTAACTTATCCCGATACAGCACCAAAGCATATTCCACAGCTCCGACAATTTTCATATTTGCTTTTAAGACTTGCGGACTCGATTTTTTTATAAAAACAATCGGGATATATTTTTGGAATCCGTATCTTTTTGCCAAATCAATGACGGTTTGTTGTTGCTGATGCGCACAAAAGACTATCATACAAGGCGCTTTCCCCTTTTCTTTTGGTTCTTTTATCAGCATTTTGCTGCAGAAATGCATAAATTCAGCAATATTGAAATTCACATCTGTATTAAAATAATTTGAATTGGCTTTGTCACTCTCACCATTCTTATTATCACCATCCACATACCATTCAGGACTAGACGCATAGGCATTATTTCCTATATTATAAGGAATATCAGCGATTACCAACTGAGCTTTAGGAATCCCGTAGCGCTTATAATTCTGAAAATTGTCATGAAATAACTCACATTTCACGCTCTCGCCCTCCATTTTCTAGCCTGTCTACGATAAAATGCAGTCTGTCGCATGTCCTGCCATGTTTTATTTGCTAGAGCTTCTATCAAATTCGCTTTTTGAGTTTCAAGCAAATCGATTTTTGCTTCATATTCTTCCATATCGTGATAACAACGCCGAATTTCGTCTTGGTAAAATTCATAATTTTTAATAACTTCTTTTAAATCATCTACCACATCACGTTTTGTGACTTGTATCCCACTTCTTAAAGTTTCAATATGACTCATTGTGACACCTCTTTCATAAGTCGTCTAAAAGCATCTAAAATAGTAACTCGTCTCGTTTTTTATAACAATCAATCATCATCTTTAACCAGATACCATCAATCTTTCGAAATTGATCTCTTGTAAGATAATAGATTTGTTGTTCAAACCAATATGAAAAGTCCTCAAAATTATCAATTTGAATGCTATTATCATATATTTCCGCTACATCTATTTTGTTACTCGGACTAAAAACAATGTAACAGTATTCATAAATTCTAATTGGACTGTTCCTTCTTAAAATTTTTAATCTCATATGAATTTTCCTCTAAAATGGCAAGTCATCATCTGAGAATGGTGGCATCTGGCTATCCATACTTGAATGGTTAGCTGAATTATCACGTTTTTCCAAAACTTGGAAACTGTCTGCCACAACCTCCGTCACATAGACACGTTGCCCCTGTTGATTTTCATAACTACGTGTCTGAATGC
>NZ_KV811162.1:138942-143505 GCF_001813035.1 Streptococcus sp. HMSC071H03
TTTTCATAACTACGTGTCTGAATGCGACCTGTAATTCCAATGAGAGAACCTTTTTTTGTCCAATTTGCAAGATTTTCTGCCTGTTGGCGCCAAATAACAACGTTAATAAAATCTGCTTCTCTATCGCCACTTTGATTTTTAAAGTTGCGATTAACAGCAAGAGTAAAAGTTGCGACCGCTTGATTTTGCGGAGTATAGCGAAGTTCAGCATCACGGGTCAAGCGACCCACAAGTACAACATTGTTAATCATATATAGACACTACCTCCCCTGTAATCACATCTCTTTTAAACCACGTTTTAAAATATGGTTTATTTTCACCATAACCATAAACCGCGCTGCAGGAATATTCGTACTGACTTTTTGTGTATGGATAACGTTTCGGTCTTTTTCTAATCATCAATTCTTCTCCTCTCGTTTATCTATCAGGCTTGATATTTTTAGTAATGAGTAAGTTAAAAGCGTCTGTGCTAAAAATAGTGTTACTACTCCAATCAAGATTATCTTCCACATTTTTTACTTTCCGTTCCTTTTTTTAGTTCCAATAGATCTGACTTTAAATTCAATTATTGTTATTGGAAACATAACAATACCTTTCTAATTAACATTCATAATTATAGGCAAAATATAATTTGTTACCTATCGGATAATAATAAACACCACGGAAATCATCTCCATAATAGCCGCAAGATTGATCACAATATTCTCCATCTAACTGCTCATCCCCGTACGCTCCGTGATAAATGGAAAAATTGTATCGAAATATCTCATCGCCTTCAATTCCATCAAGGAATGAGTTGATTCTTCTGTATTTGCGATGCATACTTTCTATCAACTTTTTTGGAAATTGATTTTCAATGTTTCGAAATTCAGCTAGAAATATCATGTAATCATCCAGTTCAGTCCACTTTTTAGTTAGCCGAGTAATGTATTTAGGTATTTTATAACTTCTTTTCTTGATTTTCTTTTTTAGTCGTTTATTCATTCAACATTCTTCCTTATATTTAATACTGCCAACTCGGGCTTTTCTTCCGAGCCTCTGCTAGTTTCTGTTGCCGTTCCATGCGGTCGTGCTCGATTGCACAGACCACATACATTGCTTCAAGCTCTATGCGTTCGTTTTCTTTTGCTTGTTGCTCTAATTTCTTCTGCTCCTTGCGCCAGTCTAAGTGGTTGACAAATGCGCCAGCGATGAAAACGAATGCGAGTGTTGCTACCGCTCCTAAAATTTCACTCATTTCTACCCACTCCATACAATAAATGCGCCGCAACTAGACAATGTACAATTGATAAGCTATTGTCAATAAATTCCTGAGTTTCTTTTGTTGCCATTTTTTCTATCCTCCCGTTTTAATAATTCTTCCTTGATTTTGGTTAGCATGTTGTTATCTGCCAAAAGAAAGATTTCAAAGTCTGATGGCTTGTTCTCATCCTCAATCATATGCTTGTTTAGCGCGATTTTCCCGTCAATCCACTCAATCATTTCAATCATTTATTCCACCTCGTCAATTTGGTTGATGATGTCAACAAGGTCTTTCTTTTTCATTACCACGACTTCTTTTTCAAAATAAGGCATCTTTCCGTTTCGTCTGCTCAAAATTGCCGCAAATGCTAGTCTGGATTCATTTATCTTTTCAATTGCTTCTTGTTTGTTCATTTTTTTGCCTCATAATCTTTTAGCTATTTCAGCGATAACATTGACTGTCACGCTGTTTCCTGCTTGTTTATATAGCTGGCTGTTACTATTGACTTCCTGAGCTTTTTCAAATGCCCAATCTGGAAAACCTTGCAGTCGCCAACATTCTTTTGGAGTTAACTTGCGAATGCGGAAACCATCTGATATACCAAAAGCACCTGCTTTCGTGTTTCCTTGGTGACCGCTTGCCGTCAATGTCCCGACTATCTCCTTTTCGGACTTGTTATAAAAATCATAAATTTTTACATAATTATTCTCATGATAGCTATTGCTAGATAAAGTAGGCGCTATGCTGTGCTGACCGCCTTTATTAAATCCCCTTGCCTTTTGAATAATCTTTGGTTCTCGCCCTCCTCCTTGCATGGTCGAAAGAGTTGGCGCGAGACCTCTGGGATTGTACACTCTTGAGTTTTGGTCGTGATTACCTGGCAATTTCCCTGCGATTAAAATTCCATGCTTATCTTGCGCAGTCAAAGTAAACATAGGCTCTCCGTTTTCCTTAAATCTCCGACCATTCTGCCTTTTTTTAGGTCTGTCTGGAGTTAAGACTGGAATTGCAATCTTTTGGCCCTCTCCCTTATTGGTAGTTAGGGTGGGTGCTAGGCCATCAGCTTGATAGACTTCTCCATTCATCCCCCTTCCGGATGGATTGATATTACCAATAGAGCTTACTCTCTGCGATTCACTTTCAATAATGTACGATCCGACCCCTTGACTGTTTGGGTATCTGGTTGTAAGGGTATTTGTTGACAGTTTCTGATACTTATCAACTTGTTTGCTAGTGCTTGAGAGAGGAAAAATTCTTCTGGTACTTCCTCCTCTAAGATGTCCGACAATGAACACACGTTCCCGATTTTGGGGGACACCAAAATCTTTGCTGTTAAGCACTTGCCATTCCACATCATACCCCAGTTCGTCCAAGGTTCTGAGGATGGTCGCAAACGTAGCTCCTCTGTCATGGTTGAGGAGTCCTTTGACGTTTTCAAGGAACAGATATCTAGGTCTGAGAATAGATGCGAACCTAGCAATTTCAAAGAACAGAGTTCCTCGTGTATCTTCAAAACCTCGTCTATTTCCTGCAATGCTGAAAGCTTGGCACGGAAATCCTCCACAGATAACGTCCACACTTCCGATTCCTCGAATAGACTCATCTGATACTGCTGTGATGTCATGTAATTCAATTTCTCCTTTCGTATCGTGAATAGCTTTATAGCTTTCTCTTGCAAATTTGTCTATTTCACAAAAACCTACGCATTCATGTCCTGCTGATTCCATTCCAAGACGAAAGCCGCCGATTCCTGCGAATAAATCAAGAAATTTCAATCTACCCTCCAACTCTGTTAGCGTCCGCGATCCGTTTTGCTTCTTCTGCTTTCTGTTTTTCTTTAAGCTGATATTCTGCATTCAGCTTGTTCAAGATAATGTCTTGTGCCGAATTTCTGTTTTGCAACTTTTCGATTTCGCTTGTCTTTTTCTGCAGCTCTGTCTTTAGCTCGCTAATTTGCCGTTGCTGGTGCTCGGTGGATGTGATTAAGCCGACAGCGAATAGCAGCATGACAAATGCTAGAGCAGTCATGATTAGGTTAGCGTTGGCTATTGAGCGTTTATTTGTTATGTGTTTAACTTCTAGCGTGCTAACTCGTTCATTTAGCGTCATTTCTTGCCCTCCATCAGCTCCCAATTTTCGCTTTTCCATTTTTCAAACATGATTAAATCCAGCATATTTTCATGGATATTTCCCAACACTTCACAGTTTTCTAAAAATGGAGATTCAAAAGGTGAGTAGGTGGCAGGTTCGACATTTAAGTATTCTAAATAAAAACCTATTCCGGTAATTTTAATGCCGTCATCTTCAAAATAGTCATACTTTCCAAAGCTAACTATACAAGCAAAAGAGTTAGTTGCAATGATGTCCCCCTCGAAAATTTCCTTGCCGTTCTTGTCTTTGAGGCCGGTTGATTGCATGAGAATAAAGTTTTCGGGCTCTTGCCAATCATCTTCATCTTCGTCAAATATTTTCACGCTTTGGAAATATCCGCCTAGCATATCCGCATCTATCAATCCTAATTTTTTATGCGTTTTGTCCCACGCTCTAAATTTTGGTATCATCTTCTAATTTCTCCTTATTTCTTTTTTATAATATCAAACGGGACAATGCTTTCTGGCATATAATTGATTTCGTATTTATATTGGTTGACTTTTGCCCCCTCAATATCTTCGACAACATACATATTCCAACCAGTTAAATTGACCATGTGTTTCTTATAAACACCTTTATCTGTTTCAACCAAAATTTCCAAACGTTTACCTTTATTTGCTTCGGTGTCAACAGAAATCCGTCCGATTACTTCAAATTCTATTTTGTCTGTTCGTGTATTGATAACTGCAACACGACGAATAACATTAAAATTATCTGCTTCTTGGCTGATATTATGTGATACCTTATCGCTTTCACGACAAGCAGCTAGTCCAAATAAACTAATTAAAACTAATCCTGTAAGTGCAATATTTTTTATTTGTTTCATTTTTCACCTCTCATCTTCTCGGCTGATACCCTCTGAAATTCTCTTTCAGATAGTCCAGCACCTCATAGACATCCGCAAGGTCATACTTCCAATCCCTCCCTTGCTTACGTCTTTTTAATCCATTCGCTAGCATCTTTTTCAAATACTTAGCATCAAAACCAAACTTTTCCATGAGCTCCTTTTGATTCAAAGGAACTTTTTCCGCTTCTAGCTCTTTTCGAACCTCCTCACGGATAATATTCGTCTGCTCACGAATGTATAACTGCGCCATCTCGTCAGACATCAACGGTGGCAATCTGCTTGATTGGCTTGATTCATTCATAACAAACCTCCAAAAAGTTCA
>NZ_KV811162.1:143605-162349 GCF_001813035.1 Streptococcus sp. HMSC071H03
GCTGCTTATTTCTGGCCTTAATATCAAACTTAGTATTTGTATTTGGCTCCCAATTCCGCCAATACTCATACGCATTCAATTCGTCTTTACGTTTCAGCAAATCATAACGTGGAATACGAAAATGATCTTTAAAGTCTTTTGCAGCTTGCGCAAACACAGAACGAGCAAAATGACTATCACGATAAGCAGGACTATCCTTTCCACCTAAAATATCAATCACCTTTTTCTTGCGTATCCGCTCCAAATCAAGACAAACAGACGGATTAACAGGCTGTTCATTTTTTAAGTAATCAACATCACTCTCTAGTGATTTTTGTTGCTGCTTCAATTGCTTTTGATTTTCCAAAACTTGAATCAAAATATCTTCTTGTGTAACACCAGTAACACTCTCTAAAAGTTCATTCTTCATTTAAACTCTCCTTCAATAATAGTTGCTGCCTTCCTCATTTGCGAAAGGTCGTTGATGAGTAGTTGCATGCGATTTACCAAGCTATCAATTTCAAGACCGATAACATGGTCTGCTTGTCTAAATTTCTCCTCATCTTTATAAATCAATCCCGACATCTTTGTTAATAAATCGTCCCCTGAACGGACAATTTCCAAAATGTCCTTGTAGTCGGACATTTTTTTCTGAACGTCATTTAATTGCCCTTTCGACTGTTGGATAGCTTCTGTTAATTCTTCGTATTTCTTAGAATTAGCATCCACCGTTTCTCATTCTTTTAAAAGGTTTTGATATTGACTTTCAACAAATTTATTTCGTTCTTCTAAACTTTCTAAATCACTTTTCAACTCCTTATTCTTTTCCATCAATGTCTTGTTTAAAGACTTAGTAGAATCATAGTCTTGAGGTGCAACCTCCTTGGTGACTATCTTTGTTTCAAACTTTGCCAAAGCCTGCTCGGCTAGCTGCTCATTCTTTTGACGCAATTCTTCATTGTCTGCTTTAGACAGATTGAGTTGCCGACGCAGTTCCTGCAATTCTCGAACTGTTGGATTGTCGCCCTCTTCAATGCGATTTAGTTGCTCTTGCTTTTGGTCATCTGGCAAAGTGGCTATGAGGTAGAGGGCTGACGTTCCTAAATCTGACAACGTTGTCACATTTGGAAGCTGTCTGGCAATAGTCATCATTCTATTTGCTTCTCTATAATGCAATCCTTGCTTTTCTATCCATGACGTAAATTGTCCATGTGTCAAATCATGTTTTTTTACATGATTCAATCTGCGTCCAATCTCCCAAATAGACTGCCCTGCAATCTGCTTATGATGATTGATTTCAAGCTCAATCTGAGCTAGATTATTTGATAATGCTAATTCATTCATTTTTATCCTTTCTGTAAATCTAAATTTCTCCAATCTGATATAATAAATTCAGAAAGGAGGTAACTGTTATGAACGAGCTAACAAATGACGCTAAATTCCTTTTAAGTTCAATGTACGCAGAATACTTAAATAGACGCAAAGAAGAAATTTCTAAAGAAGAAGCAAGAAATTTTCAAAATATTGATTCTATTAAGAATGACATCATGACTGAATGGTCTGAAAAAGATATTCTCGATACATGCTTTGAATTAAAGCGTCATGGCTACATTAACGGCATAGCTGGCAACGACACGCTTTTTCTTATTAGTTTAACGACAGAAGCTATCGCTACGCTTGAGATAGAATTCAAAGAACCTACTCTCAAAGAAAGAATAGAAAGTGTTCTTGATTTTGCGGCTAAAATTAAAGCTGTCATTCCTTTCTCTTAGCTTTATCAGCTAATGTCTTTTCTTTCAAAGAACCGAGACCGAAAGGGTCTTGTTTTATATCTGAACATATTTTTTCAATCCGTGTAGCTTCTTCAATAAGCGTCTTTCGGTCTGCGTTTCTTGCTTTGAGTTCCAAATCAATGGACTCAAGGCTTTTTGCTATTCGTTCTAATATTTTTTTCATTTTGAGTTTCCTTTCTAATCTCATCATAAGAGATATTCAAAAATTATGTTTTAATGGGACAAATCAGAAATTTATCGAAATCTAAGTTCTCTCTTCTCACGAAAATCAAATTCTTGCTCAAGTAAAAGAAAATCCAAAGGTGTTAGATCGCTTTTAAGACTTTCTTTCTGTTGTTCAAAAAACTGCTTTTGCCACTCGGTAGAGCAGCTTTTAATATTTTTATTAAGAGAATCCAAACAATTAAGATAACTCTTAACCCTCTCTCTTTGATGTACTAATGCTTTTTGAACATATGGATATTTTTTTGGTCTCATTTCTTCTCCTTCTCTCAACTATGCGGGCAAGCGTAGTTAGTTATATTCAAGTTACTTTAGAACACGTTTTGTGGGCTTTTTCTGCTAAAAATATCACTAATATCTTTTTTGAAAATATCAGCGATTAAAAACATTTCTGATGATTTGAAATCTATGTAATCTAATTCTTTAGAACGATACGAGGCTTCCGAAATATCTAATTTAGCAGCCATTTGCGCTTGTGTCAATCCAGCATTTTTCCGCAATTCATATAATTTTATCTGCACACTCCTCACCTCCTTTTTTATTTTCTATACCTCAAATCTGATATAATAGAGATGAGATATAGAGCTATCTCACCACTATTAACAGAAAGGAGCGACTTTTATGGATAAAAAATATACCACTAAAGAACCAAATGTGAAAAATAGTAATAATCCTGGCAAAAGACGATTGCCTGAAAAAGCATACCATCAAGAGCCGAAGCCTAAAAATAAATAAATTTCACTTGCTTTTTCAAGTTAAGATAAATCTTGACTTGGATTTTTTCTTTATCTAGATACCTAAGCAGGCCATCCTCGTCTTTAATGGCATATTTTTCAGGATCATTGTAAGAAATGTAGGGGTACAAAATTAACGATAAATCATCTCGTTCTCCATTAGTGTAAGCAATATATCCTGACGATACTACCTGCTTATCACCTATACGAAAAACAAAACAGTTTTGACAATCTGTATCTGTCGCAAAAACATCATACATTGTTTTACTATCTAAATCAGGTAAACTATTGTCTTTTCTAATCCAATTGACTACCTTATAAAAAATATGTACCAAATCAGGAAGAACAAGACTGATAAGAATTGCCGTTAGAATTGTTAAAACAATACTAACAAGTAAATTTTTAATTAAAAATTGCCATAAGAGAAATATACTGTAGTCTAATGATGATAAAAAAATCAATAAAAACTTCTTATCTTGTTCACTCCCCCAATCAATATCCTTAACTCTAACAATAATTTGGTAATTCAAATATCCAAAACCACCAATAGCTGCAATCGACTGAATAACTTCTTGCATTTTCTCCGCTCCTTAAAAATAAAATTTCAATTTTGGTCATTTCCCTGACCTTGATTATAGATTAGCACACGTTTCGTGTTCTGTCAACAGTTTTTTTGCGAAAAAAACAAAAAAGTTTTCTTTACGTGGTTTTTTGTGTTATAATTTAATCAAAATAAAATTGAAAGGAGCTCTGGTGATATGGATAAAGAAACACTTGCTATCGTTATAGGTTCAAAAATTAAAGAACAACGTAAACTAAAAGGATGGACACAGTTAGAACTAGGGGAAAAAGTCGGTTTAGGTAAAAACGCCATAAGCAATTACGAAAAAGGTTTTCGGTCTCCTAAGAAAAACACAATGTTTGATTTGGCTAAAGCATTTGACATATCTATTGACGATTTATTCCCACCAATTCAAACTAACATTGTTTCATTACCTTTAACTAATACTGCTAAGGCAATTTCCGATACTGTAGAACGTTTAGAAGAACCTCGTAGAGTAATTGTGCTTGACACAGCTAAAATGCAGCTAGAGGAGCAAAAACGAGCACAGAATGAACTCAGCGAAGAACGAACAGAATATCATGTGTTTGAAAAACTCTCTGCAGGAAATGGTTACGACTACATGGAAGATCGCAATTACGATGTCGTATTTTACAACAAATATATAGATCATGACTTTGCTTCTTGGGTCTATGGCGATTCAATGGAGCCAAAATACCTTGACGGTTCTGTTGCCCTTATTAAAGACACTGGCTGGGACTATGACGGTGCTATCTATGCCGTTGATTGGGACGGACAAAGCTACATCAAGAAAGTATATAAAGAAAAAGACGGCCTAAGGCTCGTCTCGTTGAATGATAAATATGATGATAAGTTCGCTAAGTGGGAAGAAGAACCACGGATTATCGGCAAAGTAGTAGGCAATTTTATGCCAATAGAAAATTAGGAGAATTATTATGAAAAAAGCATTTGTTTTAGGATTGATACTTTTTGCAACAACCACTCTCGCTTCTTGTTCTAGTAACCAACATTCAAAAGGTAAGTCTACAGTTGGTGATTCTAGTATTGAAACAACTTCATCAAAGAAAAAAGAAAAGCTGACTTACAGCCAGTTTGAATCATTATACCCCGAAGTCAGAGACAAAGGGTATGAAGAGACTCCAATTGAAGAGTGGGCTTACAATGACAAAGTACGAGTTAGAGGGACTGTCCTTGATGTTATGGAGGGAAGCAATGCAAAAGTTATTGTTTGTAAAAATGGAAAAGATAAGTTTTTAGTTTTAATACTTCCAGAATATTATAAGTACACTTTAAAAAAAGGAGATAAATTTATTTCATACGGTTTTGTTACGGATGAACAAGCGGGCTATCCTGCTCTTGCTTCTTTCAGATATTTCCCCGATTTTGCAAATAGAAATTAAAAAACTCATCACCCGTAGTCAAGGTGATGAGCCGATAAAAAATATACCTTAGTTAGTATATCACAAAGAGTTCTTTCTCTCAACTATGCGGGCAAGCTAAAAAAGGAGAAGAAAGATGATTAAAAAATATACTACAAAAAATGGCGAAACTCGCTACATGTTGAAAGCCTATCTTGGCATTGATCCGTTGACAGGAAAACAAAAACGGACTACACGAAGAGGTTTCAAGTCAAAGAAAGAAGCAAAACAAGCAGAATTCCTCTTGCAATCTCAAGCAGAGGAGCAAGAGTTTACAAAAATATACGAAGACTATACCTTTGAAGAAATCGCCGAAATGTGGATGGATTCCTATAAATCCACAGTCAAACCTACCACTCTTGCAACAGCAAAGTGTATGCTAAAAACTGTCATAAAATATTTTGACGGTATGAAGATAAAAAATATTACTGTTTTAATTTGTCAAAATAACGTTCAAAAGATACAGGATAAATATAAAAGTTCAAGTCTATTATTTAGTATTATCAAGCGTATCTTTAAATACGCTTACCACCTAGAGATTATCCCTGAAAATCCTATGGATAAAGTCATTATCCCTAGAAAAAAATATACAGAAGAAAATCAAGAAGAGCAAGTAGATAACTTCTATACTAGAATGGAGTTACTAGAATTTTTAAATAAATGTCAAAATTCACGCTCACCATTTAATGTGACATTTTTCCACGTTTTAGGATATACCGGGCTAAGAAAAGGTGAAGCTCTTGGACTAAAATGGAAAGACATAGACTTTCAAAATAAAACTCTAAAAGTTTCTCGAACAGCAGTAAAAGTTGACGGAAAACAATTTTGCCAATCTCCAAAAACTAAAAAAAGCCGTAGAACCATCTCCATCGATGACCATACAATTTCATTGTTGAAAACTTGGAAAATTTACCAAATGAAACGATTTATGGCTCATGGAGTAAAATTTGAGGGTGACGAACAATATATATTCACGAATAGAGATTGCAAATGGTATTCCTACAACCATATATCTGATTTAAATAATGTGCTTGCGAAAAGATTTAACATGCGGAGAATCACAATACATGGCTTCCGTCATACTCATTGCTCCCTACTATTTGAATCTGGCGCAACCATTAAAGAGGTTCAAGAAAGATTAGGACATAGTAACATAAAAACAACTATGGAAATCTACGCTCATGTCACCAAAGAACGACACGAACAAGTAGCAAATCGTTTTAACGAATACATGTCCGAAAGAAAAGAAGCGTAGTCAAAAACGTAGTCACTCAATCTACAACCTCTCAAAACCTTGATATTACTAAGTTATTTGGAGAATATGTTCTATTTTAGCATAAAAATACACTTATGGTTTTAATAAAACGTATTAGAAAGAAAAAGGAGTGGAATTCCAAACTAAATTTTTGTTGCATTTAGTTTGCTTCCACTTCCCTATATTCATCATTCTAAAACATTAAGACACAGTCCTTCTGAATGTCTATTCATCTTTCAGATTTTGAATTTATTCATCATCCCATTCTTATTTATTAATAATTCCGTACTCCTCATTTTTCTTTTGCTCCTGTGCAGCTCGATGATTATCATATAAATTCGCTAGGAATTTTGCAATTTCTTTCAAAATAGAATAAATCGGAATCGCTACAATCATCCCAACAATCCCATAAATATTACTTGACAAAAGCAAGAGAACCATAATGGTAATTGGATGCACCTTCATCACGCCACCTACAATCCGTGGATAGAGAATATTTCCGTCAATTTGCTGCACAATTAACATATATATAACTGCAATCACCATTTTTTTCGGATCAGCAATCAGATAAGTGATAATCATCGGAATCAACCCAATGCTTGGGCCCACATAAGGAATAAGATTAGCAATCATAGAAAAAATAGCAAATATCAAAGCATATTTCAGACCAATAACACTATAGCCAATGAAAGCCAACGTTCCAATAATAAACGCATCAATCGAAATCCCACTAATATACCGAGCAATCGTTGCATTAAGATTGGTCAATAATTTCGTGATGTTGAGCTTATCCCGCTTCAAAACAGTTCTTTCCAACATGGGCAGTAATTTATCCCCGTCAATTAAGAAATAGACCAAAAAGATCGGCGTCATGATGAGAATCAAAAATGTATTCACTACTGCTGAAACGACACTCCCCAGACTATTGGTGACACTATTTAAAATATTTTGCAAAATATCCACATAAGACAAATTTAACTGCTTAATAATAGACTGGATATTCAGATTTTTAAAGAGAGAGTGCTGCGATAGCTGGTTAATCCAATTTTGCAATTCTCCATAAACATTTTGACTAGAAGAAATCAAACTTGTCAACTGCGTAATCAAAATAGGTAGCAGATAAATAATGCCCAGAGCAATAATCCCAAACAAGAGAACCAAGGTAATCAAAATTCCAAAAATCCTCTTAATTTTCAGCTCTTTCTCCAGGAATTTCACTAAAGGATTCGTCACATAGTACAAAAATCCCGCAATTAGAAAAGGAATTAAAACCGTATTTAAAACGCTCACAAAAGGGGAAATCAAGCCGTCCATTTGCCGCCAGATAAAAAAGATAATGGTTAGTAGTAAGACTTCTGTTGTCCAAAAAAATAACTTACTTTTATGAAACATACTGTTCCTCCTATCAGCTATTCTATCATATTTTCCACTAAAATAGAGTGCTTTTCTTAAAATGGCTTAAATTATTTTAGGAACAGACTCTTTCGTTTCCCACTATCAAAACTTATTTTTCCATTTATTTTCGTTTGTAAACCATTTTCACATGTACTCGTGATTCTAAGATGAAGGGTTCACTAACAGCTTCAAATCCAAATTTCTCATACAAGCCCACCACCTGCTCTTGCGCCTCTATGTGAATCTCTTTTTCAGGCCATTTTTCAGCACAAGTCTCCATAATAGCTTGGACCAACTTACGACCAAGCCCTTAACCGCGAGTAGAAGCCGCTGTTACGACATGTCCAAAATGAATAGTAGTACCCGTTTCAAATACTCTCGCATAAGCATCCACTTCCCCGGATTCATTTTCATGAAAAATATGAACAGCTACTAAATCATTCTCGTCCAAATCATTGTAAACACTATTTTGCTCTACGACAAATGTTTCCAAACGTAATTTCAAGCATTTATAAAATTCTAAGGTGGTTAATTCCTCAAATGTCTTTTTATACCACATACTTGTTTTTCCTTCTTCTTTATTATATAATAATTGTAAATGCAACTATAAAAGGAGCCTTTTATGGATTATCGTCATCTCTTTCGTCAAATGGGCATAATTTCTCGCCAAGCCATGATGAATATGAATCATGAAGCCAGCCAATACAACCTAGATAATAATCTTTTTCTTATCCTTATCCGCATTGTTGAGCATGAAGGACTGAATCAATCTCAACTTTCTCATATGGTAAAAATTGATAAAACAACACTTAGTCGCTCTCTTAGAAAACTAGAGGAAAAAGGATTTATCACAAAGAAAGTCAACTCTCAAAATAAGAAATTTAAAGAGCTTTTCCCTACGACGAAGGCTTTGCAAATCTACGACCGATTGATTGGATTTGAAACGACCTACATCCAGTCTGTCATGAAAGCTCTGACTTCCTCTGAACTCTTTCAATTAGAAGCCATCCTCAATAAAATAGAAAATGCTCAATGAAATCAGTATAGCACACATTGGTTGCATTTGCAACTTTGGAATTAAAAAAATGAAGAGGCTGGGACAAAAGTCCTTAACCTCGTCAGATTTTTATGAGTTTCTTGCAAGTTGCAGCGGTTGAGTGGGTTCTATGCGGTTGATAAATCAACCTTTACAGCCCTACTCAACTGTGCGGGGGTGGGACGACAAAATCAAATTTCTCCGAAATTACCGATTTTTGTCCCACTCCCTTTTGATTATTTTGTTTCAAATCCTTCTGTAACTGCTTGCGCAAAATGTTCTTCAACGATTTCTGCACAGTGGTCACAAACAATTGCATGATAGCTACGTTCTTTGACTGTTTCATCTACCCGACGGCAACGTTCACAAACTTGTCCCTCTGCATGCTCAACTGTAAAAGCTACATCCTCGAAAGCAATAGCATTTTCAGGAGCTTCCCCGTCTGCAATTGTTAATTTAGAGACAATGAGAAGTTGCGCAACGTCGCTATTAACCGCTTCAAGCAATGTTCTCACTACTTCATTTGGATAAATCGTTAAATGAGCTTCCAAAGATTTTCCAATAACCTTTTCATTACGTGCTTCTTCCAAAGCTTTCTGAGCTTGACTGCGGAAGTTCATAAAGTTTGTCCAAGTATCTAATAGTTCTTCCTCATTAGGGAAAGTCAGCGCATCTGGCAATTCTGCTAACTGAACAAATTCTTCTGGCTCATGTTCTAAGTAAGACCAGATTTCTTCTGCTGTATGTGGAAGAATTGGGGTCAACAATTTTGTAATGTTTACTAAAATATCATAAAAGACGGTCTGCATTTGACGGCGTTCCAATGATTTAGCTGCTTCAATATAGACAACATCTTTTGCAAAATCAAGATAGAAAGCTGATAAATCAACTGTCACAAAGTTTACAATCGCTTTGTAAATATCTAAAAATTCAAAGTCGGCATAAGCCTCACGAATCGTCTTGACAAGTTGATTAAATCGAACGGTCATATACTTATCAACAGAGCGAAGGTCATCATAAGCAACAGTATCTTCTTTCGGATTGAAGTCAGATGTATTGGCAATCAAGAAACGGAGGGTATTCCGAATCTTACGGTAAGTTTCAGAAACTTGGCTCAAAATATCCATAGAGATACGAACGTCGTTACTGGAGTCTACACTCGTTACCCAAAGCCGCAAGATTTCCGCACCAAATTGTTTTTCAACATCACTTGGAGCAATCGTGTTGCCGAGAGACTTCGACATTTTCTCGCCTTTACCGTCTAAAGCAAACCCTTGTGAAAGAATTTGTTTATAAGGAGCTACACCATGGTTGGCAACCGATGTGATAAGCGATGAGTTGAACCAACCACGATACTGGTCTGACCCTTCAAGATAAAGGTCAGCAGGATAAGTCAATTCAGGACGATTGACCACCACACCATTCCAAGAAGAACCAGAATCAAACCACACGTCCATGATGTCCGTTTCTTTAGTGAATGTACCATTTGGTGACCCTGGATGAGTAAATCCTTCTGGAAGCAAATCTTTCGCTTCTCGTTGCCACCAAATGATAGAGCCATGTTCCGCAAAGAGCTCAGCCACATGCTCAATTGTTTGCTCTGTCATAATCGGTGTGCCGTCCTCCGCATAGAAGATTGGAAGTGGCACTCCCCAAGCCCGCTGACGCGAAATGACCCAATCTCCACGGTCACGGATCATATTGTAAAGACGAACTTTACCCCATTCAGAGTGGAACTTCACTTTTTCAATCTCATCAAGAATTTCCTGACGGAATTTTGAAACTGAAGCAAACCATTGCGGTACCGCACGCCAAATAATTGGCTTTTTCGTCCGCCAGTCAAATGGGTAGGAGTGAGAAATTTCTTCTTGCGCAAGGAGAAGTTGACCTAACTTTTCAATTACTGTAGGAACTACCTTGTCATAAAATTGCCCTGCAAAATCTGGGCCAGCATTTTCCATCATGATACCACGTTCATTGACTGTAACGGCTACTTCTAAGCCATTTGCAACTCCAACATTGTAGTCGTCCTCACCAAAACCAGGAGCTGTATGGACAATCCCTGTACCTGAATCTAGTGTAACGTGGTCACCAAGAATCACCAATTCATCTACTTCCTCATCCCACGGGTGCTCTGTCACGATATGGTTCAGTTCAGCACCGCGATGAGTTGCCAAGACCTCCACATCTTCCCAGCCGAATTTTTCAGACAAGCTATTGAGCAAGTCAGCAGCAACGACAAATTTACGGCTTTCCCCAGCTGGTTTTACCACAACATAATCAAAGTCAGCACCTACTGTCAAACCGCGAGAAGCCGTAATAGTAAATGGTGTTGTCGTCCAAACTACAATATAAGTATCTGTATCTAGCACATTTTTGCCGTCTTTTACCTTATTTGCATAGTAAAGAGAGGTTGAAACCAAATCATGATACTCAATTTCTGCCTCTGCAAGAGCTGATTCAGATGACCATGACCAATAAACCGGCTTCGCACCGCGGTAGATATAGCCTTTTTTCGCCATTTCTCCAAATACGCGAATTTGAGCAGCTTCATAATCCGGAGTCAACGTCACATACGGATGCTCCCAATCACCAGAAACACCTAAGCGTTTGAAATCTTCACGTTGTTTGTCTACTTGACTCAGTGCATAATCGCGACAAAGTTTTAAATACTCTGCCAAATCCATTTCTTTTCGCTTCACACCTTGCTTTGCCAGAACTTGCTCAATCGGAAGACCATGAGTATCCCAGCCTGGGATGTAAGGCGCATAATAGCCAGACATCGATTTTGAACGAACGATAATATCTTTAGAAATCTTGTTCATGGCATGCCCAACGTGAATATTTCCATTAGCATAAGGAGGGCCATCGTGAAGTGTAAAGTGTGGTTTACCTTCATTCAATTCTTGACGACGTTGATACAACTTTGCATCTTCCCACTCTTTTTGCCAAATAGGCTCTTTATTTGGTAAGCCAGCACGCATTGGAAAAGCAGTTTTCCCAAGATTAAGAGTTTCTTTTAATTTCATAAGTTCTCCTTTTTCATATTAGTAACAACTAAAAAAACCACAAATTCATCAAAAGGACGAAAATTCGTGGTACCACCTTCATTTAGATAAGAATAAGATTCCTATCCCTCTTACTCGTAACGTGAGTTAAGCGTTAAATCTTACTGTTTTCAGATTTAAGTTTGCAAAATGATAATCCTAACAAAAGGAATTACAGGTCTCTCACCGTCACCTGCTCGCTGCGAATATTTTGTTAGCATCTTGTTTTTACATTCTCTTATAAAATATCTACAGATTCTGTTGAAGTAGCTTCTGAGTTATCTGTTGAAGTCTCAGCATTTGTCAGATTTAATCCTAAGACAGACTCATCTAATGTTTCAAACGCTTGTGTTTCGGCTAATTCACGATTTGCTTCTTCAATGCGTCTTTGTAATTCTTCCATTTCCTCTGGAGAGAACTGACGCGTCACATCCACTTCATCTTCTTCTGGAGTCGTTACGACTTCACCCAAAGCAGACTGAACAACTTCTTTAAAGGCTTCATCACTAGTCTGCAAGTAAGTAGCTGTTGGACGAAGAATATCTTCCCATTCTGAAGAATTCACAATGCTTAATTGACTTTCAATTGTTGATTTTAAACGTTGGTGGAAGACACGTGTTTTATTTTTCAACTCTTCTGTTTCAACAGCCACTTTCTTAGCATTATCTGTCGCTTGACGAAGAATTTCATTAGCCTTGTATTTTGCCTCATCCAATAAATGTTGGGCTTCTTGCTCAGCCTTATGAACAATGTTTTCAGAACGGTCATTTGCCGCTTGTTTTACACGTTCTGCTGTATCTTGTGCAATCAATACAGACTGGCTAAGGGAATCCTTCATCTCGTCAAAATAGGTCAAACGTTCTTCCAGATTTTTAATTTTTGACTCTTGTTCATGATTGACACGCACTAAATCTTCGTAATCTTGGACAATGATATCAAGAAATTCATCTACTTCGTCAACATCATATCCTCTAAATTTATGAGCAAAAGCTTTATCTTTAATTTCTAATGATGTAATAGCCATATTTTCTCCTTACTTACTAGACAATAATTCAACAGTTAATTTGTACTTTCCATTTTTTGAAAAGCCATTTTCTCTTAAAACTTTTACTCTCCCATATCCTCGTACACTAATCAAGTCATTTAATAACAAATGATGACTGGGATTATCCAGCGTAGAATAGTTTACCTTAACTTGCTTTGTTGCTATCAGCCGAGCGGCAATGCTTCGTGACAAATGAAATGAGGCAGCTACCACTTTATCCAAACGCATACTAGAGACAAGCACATCTCTTAGCTTTGAATCAGTTTGAGCGATAATTTGTTGTGAAAAATCCACTCGCTTCAATTTTACAGGTGTCTTTGCTATCCTTGAGATATGATCGATGAAAAATTGAATGAATTTCTTATCTACCATAATTTGTGCTCTACCTGAAGCTACAAGAATATCACCAAAAACTTTACGTTCAATCCCTAATTGATTCAATAACGTTCCCATTATTTGCGAATGGGTTAAATGGTGAAATTTATTCGCATAGCTAATTTCTAACAACTCTATTTCAAAATCACTTAATTGCAACTCATAGTAGAGAGGAGCAATAATGACTTTAGCAAATTCACTCGTATAATAATCCGAACTTGAAAATATTTGCAATTGCAAATGATTCCCAAGATTTCGCAAAACTTCAACTTGATGTGGATTTACAAACGAAGTCACTTCAAAAGAATAAGAATCCTCAACGCGCTGCATCTGTTCTAAACTTTTATCAACAAATTCACGATCTTCTTCTGCAAAATGTTGATATAAATGTTTGCTATTCTTCATGAATTTAAGCTAAAAGCAAAAGGGCATTCAAAATGATGCCAGAAACAAAATTCAGAAGAAAGATAACAACAAGAACCGTCCAATCAATCCCAGCAAATTGTAGGTTGAAACGTTGAAATGGTTTTAAAACAGGCTCTACTATCCGCAGAATCAACTGACCAAGTGATGTTTGATAGGCACCCGGAAACCAAGATAAGAGAGCATACACCACTAAAATAAATGAATACACTCTTACCAAATTATAAAGTATATTTACAATCCAAACCATGTTTTTATCTACGTTTCATATCAAAATCAAATTCGCCACTTTGTAAATCCTCAGGCAATTTCAAATCCTCAACATTTACAATAACATTGATTGGTGTTAAAAGGTACATTGTACTCGCAACTTTTTTTATGTTCCCAGCAAGCACATAACGCGCACCATCCAAATAGTCCAAACAACGACGAGCTTGCACTTCTGTCATATATTGAAAATCAATCAAAATACTTTCGTTAACAATTAACAAATCAACAATTTCAGTTGTTTCTTCATATTTTCTTGGGTAACGAACATTGATGGTCACTTTGTCATCTGAAATCGTGCGATGCTGTGCCAATTCTTGCTGGCGCGCATGAAGACGAGTGATGTTTTCATTTGCTCCTGACCTTGTAGAAGATTGTACAGAACTACTCGCTGTATGTACTGTTCTTTCTTTAGTAGGTGTTACAGATTGACTACTCGCACGTAGTGGTAGCTCAGGCGTTTGAACGCCAGCATCTTCACCATCTTCCGTAAAGTAATCAATGAATTTATCAAATCTATCTTTAAGAGACATAATACTTTCCTATTTAAAAAATGCGGTACCAATTCTGACAAAAGTCGAACCATTTGCAATAGCTATTGCATAATCACGGCTCATTCCCATACTTAAATCAGTAAAAGGCATATTAGGTAACTGTTTACGTTGTAATCTTTGCTGTAATTGATAGGCTTGTTGGAAAATGACATTTAATTCCGCTTCATCTGCTTCAATCGGTGCCATTGTCATCAAACCTACAATCTGGATGTTTTCAAGTTTTTCTAGCTCAGGTAAAATAGTATCAATTTCCTCTATAGCAAAACCATGTTTACTGGCTTCTTTGGAAATATTTACTTGTAAAAAGCATTTAATGATATGTTCAGCTCTTTTATTGATTTCTTGAGCTAATTTTACGGAATCTAAGGCATGGAAATAATCAACATAATTGATGACGTCTTTCACTTTCCGCCTTTGAAGTGTACCAATTAAGTGCCAAGTTACACGTTCATCTTTCAGAGCCTGATATTTCTCTAGAAATTTATCAACTCGATTTTCACCGATATGATGAATTCCTGCTTTAACTAGCTCTTTAGCAGTAGAGCTGTCAACATATTTGGTGACAGCTATTACTTCTACTGAATTTTTTGAGCGATTAGCTTTTTGAGTAGCTTGCGCTACATTTTCCAAAACTTGATATGTATTCTTTGCTAAATCCATTTTATCGGTTTTTAAAGAATGGTGGTGTTTCTAATTCATCGTCATCAGAACTAGTGTCTTCATAACGTTCCACAGCTGGTGCAGAACTCGCATCTGTTGAGCGAACAATATTTTCACGACGCAAATCCCAATCACCAAATGCTGAAGCCTGTGGCGCTTCTGTCCGTTGACGACTTGGCTTTGGAACTTCAAGATTTTCAGTCAAATCAAAGTTACGGTCATAACCTTGGCTTCCTCTAGAATTACGATTTTCACGAGTTCCAGCTGCATAAGAATTTTGTTGAGCAACTGGACGAACACCACTTACTCGATCAATTTTTTCTTGACGAACACCCGTTGCAACAACTGTCACACGAATTTCATCTTTCATGCTGTCGTCAATAGAAGTACCTAACCAAATATTAACACCATGACCTGCTGCTTGATTGACGATTTCTGATGCTTCTTCTGCTTCAATCAAGGTCATATCAAGACCACCTGTAACGTTGATAATGACATCTTCAGCTCCATCAATCGTTGTTTCAAGAAGCGGTGAATAGATAGCCTTACGTGCAGCTTCAATAACACGTTCTTCGCCACTACCAATACCGATTCCCATAAGAGCATCACCTTTATTTGCCATAACGGTTTTTACATCAGCAAAGTCAAGGTTAATAAGTCCTGGGCTTGTAATCAAGTCCGTAATTCCTTGTACACCTTGACGAAGGACATTGTCTGCTTCGCTCAATGCTTCAAGAAGAGGAGTTTTCTTATCAACAATTTCAAGTAAATTATTGTTTGAAATGATAAGAAGTGTATCTACATGCTCACGAAGTTCATTGATTCCTTCAATCGCAAAGTTACCACGCTTACTTCCTTCAAAGCCAAACGGACGAGTAACAACTGCAACAGTTAAGGCACCAAGACCTTTTGCAATACGAGCAATAACTGGTGCAGCACCTGTACCAGAGCCACCGCCCATACCAGCAGTAATAAAGACCATATCAGCTCCCGTAAGAGCTTCCGTCAACACTTCTTCGCTTTCTTCAGCCGCTTTACGACCGATTTCAGGCTGTCCTCCAGCACCTAGACCGCGAGTCAACTTTGGTCCAAGCTGAATAACTGTTTCTGCTTTTGAGCCACTCAGAGCTTGCACATCTGTATTGGCAGCGATAAATTCAACGCCTGATACTCCTTCATCAATCATGCGGTTAATGGCATTACCACCACCACCACCGATACCAATAACTTTAATTACTGCTCCTTGTGCCGCAGCTGTATCAAATGAAAATGTCATAATGTATTACCTTCTCCTTTAATCAAACATATTGCCAAGTAGATTTCGAACACGATCTGTCAATTTTTCTTTTGGTTGTTGAGATTGTGTCGGAAGTGGTTCGGGACGTTCAACTTCTTCTGCTGGTTCAGCAATCGGAGTCACAGTTGTTTGTTGCGGCTGAGTAAAGCGCTGCAACGGATTGAACGACTGAGTTTGTTGAGTCGGACGAGAAAATTCAACCGGTTGATGACGCAGAAGTTCATCACCGTGAACGGCAGCTTGTGCTAAAACATCCACTTCAGATAGATTTCCAGCATATTCTGATAAGCTAATGACATGAGCAAAAGCTGGATTACGAATACCGATTTGATTTGGTACGTATAGTTTAACAGGAACACCGAAAACTTCTTGCGCCAATTCCACCACACCTGGTAAAATTGCACCACCACCAATAATAACAAGTCCACCTGGAAGTTCTAATAAGTGTCTTCTTTCTAAATCTTGCTTGATTTGTTCAAAGATATGCTTAACACGTGCTGAAATAATTTCTGCTAAATAGCGCTCTGTTACTTCAACTGGCTCCACTTCTCCAATCACTTCCACTTGGAATGACTCATTGCTAGCAGCCGGTACATAAGCCTCTCCGTAATTAAACTTCAAACTTTCGGCAAGTTTTTTAGAAGTTTTTAAAACTTTTGAGATGTCTTTTGTGACGTATTCGCCACCTTCTTGATAGATATTGGTAAATTGCAATTCTTGGTTGCGAACAGAAGCAACTGTTGTTTGGCCACCACCCATATCAATGACAGTCGCACCAAATTCACGTTCACCTTCATTTAGAACAGATTTGGTCATGGCAAGCGGAGAGATGATAATATTTTCCACTTGAACTCCTGCACGCTCAACTGTTTTTCTCAAATTATGAAGAATGGTACGTGGACCTGTATAGAGAAGACCACGCATTTCTAAACGAATGCCCATCATTCCACGAGGATCACGAATTCCTTGGAAGCCATCTACAATGAACTCTTCAGGAATAAAGGTAATAACTTCGCGGTCTGGAGTCATACTTTTTGTCAAAGCAGATCTCACAACATTTTCAACATCTGCATCTGTGATTTCTTTTGTTTCGCTTGTTACAGGAATCATACCTTGCGTTGCTTCAATCTGCAACAAGTTAGCAGGCAAACCAACGTTCACCAACTTAATGGAAATTCCTGCTTTTTCTTCTGCTTGTGAAATTGCAGATTTTATAGCACTTGCTGCTGCTTCGATATCTACAATGATACCATCTTTTACACCAGCACTTTTTGCATTACTAACTCCGATTACATTTAATTCATTGTTTACGTGTTCTGCTACCAAGACCTTAATGGAGCTTGTTCCGATATCTAATCCTGTAAAAAAGCCATCTCTAGCCATTAGACCATTCCTCTCTATCTACCAAGTTTCTCACTTATCAATTTAACTATCAAAAAAGTATAGTTATTCAAAGCATATTATAACATAAAAAAATAAAAATTGGGTAGATTTTCTACATTATTTTAGCTATTTCTATAACTAAATATTCCTGCTTCCATATCCACAACGCTTGTTTCCGTCAATTGTGGTTTAATTTTTTCATAATAAGGTAGTTTTTTAGCTACTTCTGACAAAGGAACTAAGATTTTATTTCCATCTGTCATAGTGATTGTCAGCAAATCCTCAGTCGCTTTACTCGGTGTATGCTGAACCGTTTGAATTTCTGATTTGATTGTATTAGAAATACCTGATAATTGTTGCACAAATTTCTTAAGCATTGCTTTATCTGAAAAATCAAGTGTTATATAACTTTTTGGCAACTGTGATTTTTTAACTGGAGTAGCAATTTCTTCTCCACTAGATAATACTGGGAAATACTGCTCCCCAGAATAATCATAAGCAACAACCGTGTATTCTGTTACTTTTATTTTAAATGTAATTGGAAATTGGTAACTTATCTCTGCTTTTTTCACCCATAGACTTGACAATTTAATATTTCTAGCATGTGCCTTTTGACTTAAATATGTCGTCAAGGTGTAATCCTCTTTTTGAATACTAGAAGCATCCAGCACCTCTGTTTTTGAAAGCTGTTTATTGCCCGTTACCTCTATATTCTTTAATTTTGAATAGGGGCTTATAAAATAAACAGCTAAAATTAACAAAATAGAACTTAGAATCAATACTGGCAAAGCACGGTAGATATGGCGAGGAGCAATTTTTTCTCTTGTCTCTTTTGCTTCCTGCTTAGCTTGTTTGCGTTCTGCTTTCTTCTTTTTTCTCAAGGTTGTTTTATCAAAAGGCGCATCTTGTTCTTCCTCAGAAGTCTCTGTCTCGGTAGGCTTTTCTGCCTCCTCTGACTCGTTCTCTTGAGTATCCGCTGTCACTTCTTCTGCACTTTCATCATTCTTTTCGACTTTCTCTTTTTCAGAATTTGGCAAATGCTGCTTTTTTTGCTCTGCTAGTTCTTTCTCTTTTTCAGCTTCTTCTTGAGCCTTTTTTTCAAGGTATTCCTTGTTTCTTTTTTGCCACTCAGAAAGTTTTTCTGTTTCTTGCTCTTTCTGATCCTCTTGCTTCTTTTTTGTCATTTTCTTCCTTTATCTATGTCATTTTTTAAAAGGTTATAAAATTCATCTAACGATTTTATTTCGTGGGACTGTTTCATGTTTTCTTCATAAAATG
>NZ_KV811162.1:162449-176408 GCF_001813035.1 Streptococcus sp. HMSC071H03
ATGCTTTCTGTTCAAGCAACTCTGCAATCATTTTTTGAAGATTTTCCAAATTCAATTGAGACTCGTCTAATTTTTTAGCATAACCTTTTTTTACAAAATAATCTGCATTTTCAATCTGATCACCGCGACTTGCTTCGCGTCCCAAAGGAACAATTACATGGAGTTTTGCCATAGCCAACAATTCAAAAATAGTATTAGAGCCACCACGTGTAACAACGACGTCCGCCAAATCCATCAACGGTTGATAGAGGTCAGTCACATAGGCAATTCGGTACAGATGATTTGATAATTCATCTAAACTAGCATCGCCTGATAAATTGATAATATTGTAGTGCTGAGTTAGCTCTGCTTTATTTGCCGTTACAAAATCATTAAAAACCTTTGCTCCCGCTGATCCACCAACAAACAGAAGTGTCGGAAGGTTTTCATCAAAATGCTGCCGAATCGCTTGAATCTGCTCATTTGGAGCAGTTGTTTTTTCTCCTACTTTTGTCACAGCTCCCACATGCTCAATTTTTGTCAACGCATGGGCTTGTTCAAAAGTAGAATACATTTTTATCGCACATTTGTAAGCAATTTTATTTGCTAGACCAATAGAGAGGTCTGATTCATGTACATAAACTGGAATCCCAGCTAAGCGAGCTGCAATAACAGGAGGAACCGATACAAAGCCACCCTTAGAAAAGAGAGCTTGCGGACGAACCTTTACCATAATTCCTAAAGATTGCAAAATGCCCCAAGCCACTTTGAATACATCTAACATATTTTGCCAAGAAAAGTAACGACGTAATTTCCCCGTCGCTATAGAATGAAAAGTGATATCCAAACCTGACTTCTGGATTTCTTGGTATTCAATCCCATGCTTATCACCAATATAGTGAACTTGCCAGCCTGCTTCTAGGAATTTTGGAATGAGTAGAAGGTTTAGAGTCACATGACCAACCGTCCCTCCACCTGTAAATATAATCTTTTTCATCTTAACCCTTTAATTCTTCAAATGTTGCAATAAATTCATCGCCACGAACTTCAAAATTTGGATACATATCCCAGCTAGCATTTGCAGGACTGAGAAGAACAATGTCACCTGCTTGTGCTTCAGCAAAAGCTTTTTGCGTCGCATCTTTCACATCAGCAGCACCCATATAGCTAACACCTGCTTTATCTGCTGCTCTCTTGACACGTGCTGCAGATTCTCCAAGAATAACCATTTTCTTCAATCCTTGAATATCTGGCACCAATTCGTCAAATTCATTGCCACGGTCCAGTCCACCAGCAATCAAGATGACCTTGCTATTGTCAAAACCAGATAAAGCCTTTTGCGTTGCAAGAATATTTGTGGATTTGCTATCGTTATAAAATTTAACATGGTTGATTTCACCGACATATTGGAGACGATGTTTAACACCGCCAAAACCTGCCAATGTTTCTTTGATGACTTGATTTTCGATACCACGCAATTTCGCAACTGCAATAGTTGCGAGGGCGTTTTCAACATTATGGCTACCCGGAACGCCAAGCTCATCTGCTGCCATAACAGGCTCTCCACGGAAAGTCAGCATGTTTCCCTCTAAGTAAGCGCCGTCTACCTTTTCTGTAGTTGAAAATGGTACAACGGTCGCTTGCGTCTTTGCAGCCAGCTCTTTCGCTAATGTTTGGTTGAAATTCAATACGAGGAAGTCAGATTTGCTCATATTTTTTTGAATGTTCCATTTAGCCGCCACATAATTTTCAAAAGAGCCATGATAATCAATATGAGTTGGCATCAAGTTGGTAATCACTGCAATCTCTGGGTGAAAGGTTTCAATACCCATGAGTTGGAAAGAAGACAACTCCATGACTAGAGTATCATTTTTGGTTGCAGTTGTTGCAACTTGACTGGCTGGAAAACCAATATTTCCAGAAAGTAGACCACTTTGACCACCTGCAGTCAAGACTTCCGCAATCATTGTTGTCGTTGTTGTCTTTCCATTAGAGCCCGTAATCCCAATAATTGGAGCATCTGAAATCAAATAAGCCAACTCAACTTCAGTGATGACTGGGATTTCCTTTTCCAATGCTTTCTTGACCATAGGGTTGTCGTAACGAATACCAGGATTTTTGACCATTAGTTCAAAGTCTTCATCCAAGAGTTCCAAAGGATGACCACCTGTTACTACTTTGATGCCTTCTTCAAGAAGAGACTGAGCAGCAGGATTTTCCTCAAATGGCTTTCCGTCATTCACTGTGACAATCGCTCCCAACTTATCTAATAAACGAGCAGCGGATTCACCAGACTTGGCCAAGCCTAAAACTAAAACTTTCTTATTTGCAAAATTTGTAATGTGCTTCATAACATGCCTCTTTTTAATTCTTCTGTATCTATTTTACCTTTTTTCAGAAAATAAAAAAGCCTTTACGGCTTTTTATTCTTGTCTGTTACGAAGTTTTGAGCGAAACGATACTTTTCTATTTTTTTGTGACAATTTTGAAATATCACGTAGAGAAAAATAAGCTACGCCAATCATTGCAATTCCTACGAAAAATTCAGACGGTAATTGAAAAATCTGAAATACTGCCAATCCTAATAAAATGATAAAAGCGACTAGAGCAATCACTAAAACTACTACATTTAAAGTCCCTTTAATGCTTTGCGGAGCAGCAAAAATGTAAAATAATAGAATGAGAATTCCAAAGATCAAATAAAACATTTCTACTCCTTTCTAGCCCATCCGCTTCTTTCATATAATGACAGCAAAGCAAACCATTCTTTCATTATTCAGCTGATTTTTTCTTTTTAGCAGCTTTGGCACGTTGATTTTTATCAAGAATTTGTTTCCGCAAACGGATAGATTCTGGTGTGACTTCCATATACTCATCATCATTCAAGAATTCAAGTGATTCTTCCAATGTCAAGATACGAGGCGTTTTAATAACCGCTGTTTGGTCTTTCGTTGCAGACCGAACATTGGTCATTTGTTTGGCTTTTGTAATATTAACCGTCAAGTCATTTTCACGTGAATTTTCACCAATAATCATTCCTTCGTAAACCTCTGTACCTGGATTGACAAAAATGGTTCCACGTTCTTCAATAGACATGATAGAGTAAGTCGTTGCTTTTCCTGTATCAATTGACACGAGAGCTCCACGACGGCGTCCACCAATCTCACCTGGAATCAATGGTAGATATTGGTCAAAGGTATGGTTCATAATCCCGTAACCACGCGTCATAGAAAGGAATTCAGTTGAGTATCCAATCAAACCACGCGCAGGCACAAGGAAAATCAAACGTGTTTGTCCGTTTCCGGTAGCTACCATGTCTAACATTTCACCCTTGCGCTCAGAAAGACTTTGGATAACCGAACCTTGGTATTCTTCTGGGGTGTCAATTTGCACACGCTCAAATGGCTCGCATTGCACACCGTCAATTTCTTTGACGATAACTTCTGGACGCGATACTTGTAACTCATAACCTTCACGGCGCATAGTTTCAATCAGGATCGACAAATGTAATTCTCCACGACCGGATACAATCCATTTATCTGGTGAATCAGTCGGATCCACACGAAGTGAAACGTCCGTTTGCAATTCAGCCTGCAAGCGTTCTTCAACTTTCCGAGACGTTACCCATTTCCCTTCACGACCAGCAAATGGTGAATTGTTCACTAAGAAAGTCATTTGCAGCGTTGGTTCGTCAATGTGAAGAATTGGCAATGGTTCTACTGCATCTGTCGGAGTAATCGTTTCGCCAACAAAGATATCTTCCATACCAGACACGGCAATCAAATCACCTGCTTTGGCTTCGTCGATTTCACGACGTTCTAGTCCAAAGAAACCAAATAGCTTGGTGACACGGAAGTTTTTCGTTGTGCCGTCTAGTTTAGAAAGTGTCACTTGGTCTCCAACTTTTACAGTCCCGCGGAAAACACGGCCAATCCCAATACGACCTACAAAGTCATTGTAGTCCAAAAGAGAAACTTGGAATTGAAGTGGCTCGTCTGAATTATCCACTGGTGCTGGAATATGATCAATAATAGTATCAAAAAGCGGTGCCATAGTGTGCTCTTGGTCAGCAGGATCGTCTGACATAGAAGACGTTCCGTTGATAGCAGAAGCATACACAACTGGAAAATCCAATTGGTCATCATCTGCACCCAGCTCAATGAAAAGTTCCAAGACTTCATCCACCACTTCTGCAGGGCGTGCAGATGGTTTGTCAATTTTATTGACCACAACAATCGGCACTAAATCTTGCTCAAGAGCTTTTTTTAATACAAAACGAGTTTGTGGCATGGTTCCTTCATAAGCATCAACAACCAGAACAACCCCGTCCACCATTTTCATGATCCGCTCAACTTCTCCACCGAAGTCCGCGTGTCCTGGAGTGTCCATGATATTGATACGAACACCGTTGTAAGCAACAGCTGTATTCTTAGCAAGAATGGTAATTCCGCGTTCTTTTTCAAGATCGTTGGAGTCCATTGCGCGTTCTTGCAACTCTTTTCGATCGTCCAATGTATGTGATTGCTTCAATAATTCGTCCACCAGCGTTGTTTTCCCGTGGTCAACGTGAGCGATAATAGCGATATTGCGAATATCTTCTCTTAATTTTGTCATTTTATCCTCTAAATCTTAAGTTTTATTTCTAACTGAACAATTATACCACAGATTACAGTAAAAAACACGGTTAAACCGGGTGTAAATGTTTTCATTAGAAAATCAATGCCCAACAAATTTATTTACATTCTTTATTGCAAAATTATGATATGATAAGAAAAAAACAAAGGAAACTGTATGCGTTTAGATGTTTTACTAGCTCAAGCTCACATTAGTCGTAAAAAGATGAAGCAAGCTCTCCTAAAAAAGAAAATCTTGGTAGATGACTGTCCTGCTCGAAAACTCAGTCAAAATGTTGATACAGGTTTGCAGACGATTACGCTAGAAGAACAACCTGTTCTGGGCAAGCCTCATCAGTATTTTATGATGAATAAACCCCTTGGTGTCGTGACAGCTAACTCCGATGCCAAATCCCAAACGGTTCTAGATCTCATCAAACCAGAAGATTTCAATGATAAGTTATATTCTGTCGGGCGACTAGATCGAGATACTTCTGGACTGCTGTTAATCACTGACAACGGTCCGCTCGGTTTTCAATTGCTTCATCCTCAATATCACGTCACAAAAACATATGAGGTTGAAGTTAATGGTCTCCTAGATGACCGAGCAGTGCAATCCTTTCAAAAGGGCATCGTTTTTCTTGACGGAACAAGTTGTAAACCAGCCATTCTTACAATTCATTCTTCTAGCTCAAACAAAAGCTGTGCTACTGTCACTATTTCTGAAGGAAAATTTCACCAAATCAAAAAGATGTTTTTAACTGTCGGTGTCAAAGTTACTTCTCTTAAACGGACGCATTTTGGAGATTTTGAATTAGAACCAAACTCAGCCGCAGGAGAATACCGAGCATTGAACCAAGCAGAACTCGAAATAGTGAGGCACTATCTAGAAAAAAGCTATTAAAAGTGAGCAACCCGCTTGGATTACTCACTTTTGATTTTTCCTTTCCATCCATCTAGTCCTGTAGAGAGGATGTAAATATTTTGATAACCTTGTTTTTTTAATAGAATAGCTGCATTCATCACACGTTGTCCACGACTATTTTCATATAGTAAAACAGTCTTGTCCTTACGAATCGCTCCTAAGCTTGTTTTTAATTGCTGTGACGGAATATTTCGTGCCCCTAAAATATGTTTACGACGAAAATCGGCTGGATCTCGTAAATCAATTAACTGACCTTGACGAATCATATCACCAAATTCTGCATTGTCTACTACCTTAGCCGCACGACGAACACGAATATAGTTAAAGCCCATCCAGCCTAACGTTCCAACAATAATTGCCAATAAAATCCAGTTTAACATGTTTTCTCCTCATTCTTCTTCAAATATTGTAACTCCAACTGATGTTCCTTTCGCAAGACCCGCTCAGCTTCTAGATAGTCCATTCTTTCTATCAAGCCCGCATCATAAATCCTCTCTAACTCAATTTTCATCATTTCAATATCATACAAGCGCTTACCCATATAGATAATAATGCCAAAACTTTTGAGGTATTGCTGCACATCATAAAGTGTTTTCATGAGGCTTATTTTACCAGAATTTTAGGAGTATTTCAAGGTTGAAAAGAACTCATTTTGTAAGTAAAACATTCTTCAAGTGCTCAAAAACAACAAAAAAGCCGCCGATTGGGCGACTCTTATAGGGAGATTATTATGAAAAAGAAAAGTTTAGGATTTTTATCAAATAAAGTTAGGAGGTCTTCATCTGATGATGTTAGTATAACGCCACCTCCTTAAACTTATCTTAAATTCTAAAAGATTTTAAAAATTTATTTTCTACTCTCAAAAATTTACTTACAAACCCGGAGTTTGACCGATTTCTGCTGTTAACATCCAGATATTCTTTTCAAGTTCTGCTTTTGCACCGACAAAAATATCGTTGGTCACATCATCCCCTTCTTCATCTGTTACATCCAGAGCTTCTTGGTAGAGGCCTACCAAGTAACGGAAGATTTCGATGACACGTTCCAAACTTTCTGCAACATTCTTACTGAATTTTCCTTCTTTTTCTTCAATATTGCTGTGTTGGATAAATTCACTCAAAGTTGAATATGGAGTTCCGCCCAGAGTAATCAAACGTTCACTCACTTCATCCAAAGTTGTATCCAAGGATTCCATATATTCATCCATCTTAGGATGCCAAACCATAAAACCAGCTCCACGCATGTACCAATGTACTTGGTGAAGAGCAATACGAGCAGTGTATAAATCTGCTACTGCTTGGTTCAATTCCACTTTTGTTTTGGGAAGAGACTTACTGAAAGACTCAACACTTGAGAAAGTTGCAACATCTTTTGCTGCTTCATTTTTTAGATTAACCATTATCCTACCTCGCTTTTATTTAGAATGATTCTAATCTTTTTGATTATGGTTTAATTATAATGTTTCTAAATAAGAAAGTCAAATGATTGAACTCAGAAATTTCTTTTATTAGAAAAGTTGCAATTTTTTAGAATTATTTGCGAATAAAAAAGTATGATTCATTTTTATTTTTTCTTGGTTGGAAGCATTGTGGCTTCTTTTTTAGGGCTGGTTGTTGATCGCTTTCCTGAACAGTCCATTATCGTTCCTTCCAGTCATTGTAATGCTTGTGGGCAGAAATTAGCACCTCGTGATTTAGTCCCTGTCCTTTCACAGCTTATCAATCGACTGCGCTGTCGGTTTTGTCAGTCAAAAATTCCCATTCGCTACTTGATATTAGAGTTGGTAGGTAGTTTACTCTTTCTCGCAACTTCCTTAAGCTACTTAACTATCAGCCAACTTGTCTTGCTCATAATGGGAATTACACTAGCTCTTTATGATCAAAGAGAACAGGAATATCCTATCCTCATTTGGTTGTTCTTTCATCTTCTTCTCCTATTTTTGGTAGGTTTTAATCTTCTAATGACTATTTTTTTAGCTCTTGGAATTTTGGCTCATTTCGTTGATTTGCGTATCGGTGCAGGAGATTTTCTTTTTCTAGCTTCTTGTTCAACTGTTTTCAAGTTGACAGAGATTCTTTGGCTGATTCAAATTGCCAGCTTAGTGGGCTTATGTCTCTTTTGCTTAAAAAAGAGAAAAGACAGGATAGCTTTCGTTCCCTGTCTTTTGATTGGAGTGATTGTTCTGCTTTTATGCGAACTGTTGCTTCAATAAAATTAGAATAACGTCCTATCATGAGTCTGGGATGAATGTCTCCAGATTCAGCGGAGCCTCGAAACAATAAAGCGATGATTACAATTTTCAAATTTTAGTTTTTAGACATAATCTTCCCAGATTTTATAATTTTTTGGGGATGATGTACCAGCAATCATGATCGTCTATCTCATTCTTGATTTTTCGTGTTTCTTTTTTCTAAATAATCAGCAATAGCGGCTACATCTTTATCACCACGCCCAGTTACATTGACAATGATAATCTTGTCCTTACTCAATCGAGGCACGCGTTTAACTGCTTCTGCAATAGCGTGAAAACTTTCAATGGCAGGAAGGATTCCTTCTTTTTGTGTCAACAATAACAGTGTATCTACCGCTTCATCATCTGTTGCAGCCACATACTCAACTCGACCTGAATCTTTAAAAAAGGCATGTTCAGGACCAACTCCCGGATAGTCTAATCCAGCGGAAATAGAATAAACAGGAGCCACCTGACCGTCTTCTGAAAATACAGCATACGTTTTCATGCCATCAACAACTCCAATGGACCCTTTAGTCATTGTAGCCACATACTTGTCTGTATTCAAGCCATGACCAGCTGCTTCAACACCAACTAAATTGACTTCTTTATCTGCCACGTATTCAGAAAATGCTCCAATTGCATTAGAACCTCCGCCGACACAGGCAATAATATAATCTGGTAGACGACCTTCCTTATCTAGAATTTGACGGCGGGATTCCTGACTAATAACCTTTTGAAACTCATGCACAATCGTTGGATAAGGATGAGGACCAACAGCCGAACCCAGGACATAAAAAGCATCTAAATCTGTCATCCAAGCAGCAAAAGCAGCATCCACCGCATCCTTTAATGTTTTAGTCCCTGTTTCGACCGCATGGACAGTTGCTCCCATCATTTCCATTCGGAAAACATTCAATCGCTGGCGTTCCACATCTTCTGCTCCCATATACACATCGCATTTCATGCCAAACTTAGCAGCCGCTGCAGCTGTTGCTACTCCATGTTGACCAGCTCCAGTCTCTGCGATAACTCTGCTCTTACCCATTCGTTTTGCTAGGAGAATTTGCCCTAAAACATTGTTTAATTTATGAGAACCTAGGTGATTCAAGTCTTCTCGTTTAAGATAGATTTTTGCACCTCCTAAATAGTCCGTCAAACTTTCTGCAAAATAAAGCGGTGTCTCTCGACCTGCATAATCTGCTAAATAATGATGATATTCTGCTAGGAACTCTGGATCATTTTTATACTTTTCAAATGTCCCCTCTAGCTCGTCTAATAAAACTTGAATCAGTTCCGGTACAAAGCTACCACCAAATTGACCAAAATATCCTTTGTTTTCTACCATGATGTTTCCTCACAATCTTTAGTATTCTTGAATTTAAACAACAAAATACCCTCACACAAAAACTGTGTGAGGGCATATGAACACGGTGCCATCTCAATTATGGGAAAAGTATACCTTATCCGCATATCTCTATCTTGTCTATCAACAAGCTGCACTGTAAGGTGTGCACACCGAATTTTTATTGTTTCAAATTCATATCATTTACATCAGCCCATTTCATAGATATCTACTACTTGTTTACACCTAGCACAAGCTCTCTGGAAGTATCAATTTACTACTTTTCTGATGTTTGAGCATTATTATAGAGTTTTTCTACCATTCTGTCAATAAAATAGTGAAAAAATCATGGAAAAGCATCCTAAAACCGAACAATGACCTTTATTTTTACTTAGAAGTCAGAAACTTATCTTTCCAATGGCTGACACAAGTTTTATACAATAGAAAAGCCAGATATCCGCCTAATGTATTTGTCCATAAATCATCTATTTCAAAAACACGATTGGCATCAATTAAAATATCTAACAAAATCTGTGTACATTCAATGAAAAGGCTTATCGCAAAGCTGACAAATAGCAGACACTTAGTGCTCCTCAACTTAGGAAAAAGCCAGAGGAGCTGAAAAATCAGTGGGCTAAGCAGAAAAATATTCATCACATTTTGCACGAAAACCTTAATCAATTGATATAGAGAAGTAATTTGCCCAAGATTGATAAAAGAATTAAAAGGAATGAGAAGCACTACAATACGACCAAACTGCTGAATCCCCGGCGTCTCCATTCCCTTTTCTGGCACTTGAGGGAGAAAACACATTAGACATAATAATAAAATGTAGAAAATGCTTCCCCAAGTAAGAAAAGTACGTCCCTTAACGGTTAATTCACCATCTGTTTTCAATAGATTGTTCAATTTAAGCATGCTTGGTAAGAGCTTTCTCCTTGTCCTGCTTCATGGTGTTTGAGCGCAATTGACCGCAAGCTGCATCAATATCCGTACCATGCTCTTGACGAACAACACAGTTAATGCCATTCTTTTTCAGAGTATCGTAGAAAGCCATTACACGTTCTTTGGGACTGCGACTATATTGATCATGTTCGCTAACTGGATTGTAAGGAATCAAATTGACATACGATAGCTTTTTGATATTCTTCAATAAAGCTGCTAATTCCAGAGCCTGTTCTACTCCATCATTGACTTTATTTAGCATGATATACTCAAAAGTAACCCTTCGGTTAGTCGTTTCAATATAATATTCAATCGCTGCAAATAGCTTCTCAATTGGAAAAGCACGATTGATTTTCATAATGCTAGAGCGCAATTCATTATTGGGTGCATGAAGAGAAACAGCTAAATTAACCTGCACTCCTTCGTTTGCAAAATCACGAATTTTATGTGCTAGACCGGAAGTGGAAACCGTAATGTGACGAGCTCCGATAGCCAGCCCCTTGTCATCATTGACAGTTCGCACAAACTTAAGAACATTGTCATAGTTATCAAAAGGCTCACCAATCCCCATAACCACAATATGACTGACGCGCTCACCTTGTCCTCGCTCATCAAAATATTTTTGTACCAACATAATCTGAGACATAATTTCTCCGTTATTCAAGTCACGCTGCTTTTTAATCAGCCCGCTAGCACAAAATGTACAGCCAATATTGCAACCCACCTGAGTAGTCACGCAGACTGAAAGACCATAGTGCTGACGCATAAGAACTGTTTCAATCAACATACCGTCTGGCAATTCAAAGAGATATTTGACTGTTCCATCAGCCGACTCCTGTACAATCCTTTGCTTCAGTGGATTGACGACAAATTCATCTTCTAATTTTGCCAACAAATCCTTTGAAATATTGGTCATTTCTGCAAAAGACTGAACCCGTTTGCGATAAAGCCACTCCCAAATCTGAGTAGCTCGAAATTTCTTTTCTCCTTTACTTTCTGTCCAATCTATCAAATCCTGACGGGTCAAACTATAAATTGATGGTTTCATTTTCTTCCTCTCGATTTCCATTCTCGGTTTCCGCTATTTTTGACGAATGACAAAATGGCGCTGGCTGCTTGTTTGTTGTTGCTTCGTTGAATTTTGCTTTCTTGCTCTTTGCTTTTGATTTTGTCGCTTACTGCGCTGGCGATTTTCTCGCTTGGGTTGCTCCTGTTCCTTATAGGACCAAGCTTGCTTAGAACGGCGTGGTTTGGTTTCATTTTCCTTTTTGTGATGAGATTTTTTATCAAACGACGCTCGACGTGGTTTCAAATTTTCCAAAACAAAATAAGCACAGCCATAATTACAGTATTCTAACAAGTAATCTTCTAAGCGACTGATTTTTTCTTCACTTTCATTTGCCTTGTCATCTTTATAAAATCCACGCAAACGCAACTGCTCATTTCCCCAGTCGCCAACAATATAATCAAATTTTGTTAAAATTTCTGAAAAGCGCTGATTAAAAGCCATTATATCAAAACCTTCCTTGAAATTCTCTACCAAGTCAAATTCAATTGTCTCAGTCAAGATTTTGGTTCCTATTTGCCGAAACTCCGGTCCAGGAAATTTATTGTAATTGTATAATTCAGGTGCAATTTCTTTTCGCATAGTCATCCTTTATCATTTATTCTTGTATTAAACCTATTTTACCATAAAAAGAAGTGTTTTTGATAGTTGAAATAGGGAAAGAAGAAAAGAGCAAAGTCAAATTTCTATCATTAACTTGCTCTTTTATTGAATTATTTTTACGACTTTTTTGTGCTCTTGAGGTAATCAATTGCGTCTTGCAAGGTCTTGACAGGTACAATTTTCATTTTAGTTTTAATTTTTTTAGCAGCTGCCAAAGCTGTCTCATAGTTTGTTTTCGCTTTAGGATTGGATTTTTTCACTTCCTTGGTGACTGGATTATTTGGCGCAAAGAAAATTTCTGCGCCATTTTTAGCTGCTGAAACAACTTTTTTGTCAATCCCACCAATGTCGCCAACTTTTCCTTCGCGGTCAATTGAGCCCGTCCCAGCAATATTTCTGCCGTCTCTCAATGTTGGATCTGCAATTTGCGTATAAATTGCCAAACTAAACATCAAGCCCGCACTTGGTCCACCAATACCGGCTGTTGAAAATTCAATTGGTGTGTTGCTTGTGACTTCTGTTCGGTCGATCAAGCTAATACCAATCCCGTTTTTTCCATTTTCAAGTTTAATAATTTTACCTGTAGCAGATTTCTTCTGACCGTCTTCTACATAGTTCACCTTGACCTTGCTGCCAATCTTTTGCGCTCCGACATAGTCTATCAATTCTTTTGAACTATTGAAAGTCTTATCATTCACACCTGTCACGGTATCTGCAATATTTAAAATACCTTTAAAAGTAGAATTCTTTGTGACTTGCAAGACGTAAACCCCTAGATATTTCAGAGTAATGTCTTTGCCAGCTTTTTTCAACCCTTGGTATTTAGCTAGGTTTTGCGACGTTTCCATATAAAACTGATTGATCCGCATGTATTCTTTATCAGAAGTTCCACCAGTCAAATCCTTCGCCGAATAAATATCCGTAAAAGGTGTCAGCCAAGCATAAACCAAATGAGCGAAGGTCGCATGCTGAATTCCAACCGTTACAAAATTATAAGAACCTTTTTCCTTATCTTCTTTGTTGTCCACGCGCAATACCTGACGGACATCCGCTGCACCACCTGGCACCTCAATATAATAAGGCAAGGGAACTACAAAAGATAAGAAAAGCAAAATCAACCCTACTACTGCAATTATCGGCCATTTTTTAAATTTATTTCTTGGTTTTTCCATATTGTTTCTTTAACTCCTTTATGACACTTTCGGGCACATACTTTGAAATATCCTGCTCAAAGGAAATCAATTCACGAATTCTTGATGAGCTGAGATGCTGATAAGCTGGTTTGCTTATCAAAAAAATGGTTTCTATCTCAGGTGCTAATTCATGATTGAAAAAGTTGAGATTCCCCTCATAATCCAAATCCTGACTATTACGTAATCCCCGTACAAAAGTTGTCACTCCTAGCTTTCTAGCTACTTCCACTGCCAATTCATCATGAGAAGTAACAATTTTTACATTCTCCAAATGAACTAGAGCAGCTGCTATCATTTTTTCTTTCGCTTCAATACTAAAAAAACTCGTTTTCTCAAGATTATAAAAAATACCAACATAAAGGCAATCAAAGAGCTTACTAGCTCGCTTAATCAAGTCAATATGCCCCTTTGTAATCGGGTCAAAAGAGCCCGCAAATAATCCAATTTTATCTGACATAAACCGTCACCTTTGAAATTCCATATATTTTTTGCTTCCAGATACCTAGCCCTGCGATTTCTTCTGGTAAATCCACCGACTTGTCTGTCTCACAAACAACCAGTACATCATCGCTCAGAAGCTCTCGTTCAATCATTTTTATAATATCTGAAACAATCTGTTCTTTTGCATAGGGTGGATCTAACAAAACCAAGTCAAACTGTCCTGTGACCAATTCAAGTGCTCGATTGGACTCCATTTTCAGAAGTTCAAATCGTTCTTTTTCCTTAGTCATACTGATATTTTGGCTGATAATCGCTTGCGCCCTGCGGTCTTTTTCAACCAAAACAGCCGAAACCATGCCTCGCGAAATAGCTTCAATCGCTAAACTGCCGCTTCCAGCATACAAGTCCAGAACCTGTCCTCCATCAAAATAAGGACCAATCATATTAAAGATAGCTCCCTTAACCTTGTCTGTCGTCGGTCTGGTTGTTTTGCCTTCCAATGTTTTAAGAGGACGCCCCCCATATTTCCCTGCAACAACTCTCATAAAGAATATTATAACAAAATCTCTAAAGAATGTATCAGTTTTTCTTCTGTGATAGCTGTAAGTCAATTGTTTTT
>NZ_KV811162.1:176508-182792 GCF_001813035.1 Streptococcus sp. HMSC071H03
TTTTTCTGTCTAACTTTTGAAATGCAGTTCAAACATGATGATTTTTAATACAGTTTTTTGCAATTATCTCGAGCTGATTGCAGACCACATAAAAAATCCCCTGATATGAATCAGAGGATTGATTGATTATCTCACTTCAAGCAAGCCAACGTCACCGTCTTCACGACGATACAAAACATTGGTTGTGTTGTCTTCTACATCAGTATAGATGAAGAAGTCATGTCCCAATAAATCCATTTGAAGAAGAGCTTCTTCTAAGTCCATTGGTTTTAAGTCAATTTGTTTGGAGCGAACGACTTTTGCAGGTGCAGCTTCAGCTTCTTCAACAACAGCATCTGTAAACAACTGACTGGTTGATTTTTTATTACGGTTTTTACGTTCAATTTTTGTTTTATTTTTACGAATTTGACGTTCAATTTTGTCTGTCACCAAATCAATAGAACCATACATATCTTGAGAAACATCTTCTGCACGAAGAGTGATAGAACCAAGTGGAATAGTTACTTCAACTTTGGCTGTTTTTTCACGATAGACTTTCAAGTTTACACGTGCATCCAATTCTTGGTCAGCTTGGAAATACTTTTCGATTTTTTCAAGTTTAGAAACTACATAGTCACGAAGAGCTTCTGTTACTTCTAGGTTTTCACCACGGATACTATATTTAATCATATAAGTACCTTCTTTCTAAGCGTTTTGTTTTTCTTTATTTTATTATAACGCTTTCATTATTTTTTTGCAAATTTTTTGTTACCTTGCCAATGAAAATGTCACAATTTCTTTCACTCCTGCTTCCACTAAAATTTCCTTGGCTAATTGTAGGGTTGAGCCTGTTGTATAAATGTCATCTATCAAAAGAACTTTTGTCGGAACTTGAACATTGTCTTTCACTTTAAAGCACTGCTGGCTTTGCAAGCGCTCCTCTCTCGTCTTGCTTGATTGAGCAATTGTATCATGCTTTTCTAAAACTTCCTTAAATGGCAACTTTGTACCCTCAAGAAGAGCTGTCACTTGATTAAACCCTCTTGTCTGATACTTTTTGGCACTTACAGGAATGGGAACAAGCGTATAATCGCTGTATCCTTTTAATTCCTTTTGCAAAACTTCTGTAAATACAGAATAAAGAGTATAATCTCCTTGAAATTTATATTGGCTGAAAAAGTCTTTCATGGCTTCGTTATATACAAAACAACTTTTATGACAAACTTCTTTTCCTTTTTCTATCCATACTTGACAATCCATGCAGACTTCGCATGTCCCTTCACGATAGCACTTCGGGCAATGCTGCGCTGAAATGAGCTGAAATTTTTCAAAACAGTCATCACAAGTCCTTGCTTTTGGCTTCTTCAAAGTCAGCAAATCACAAAATGTTAGCTTTTCATCAAGTAGACTTTCACATAACAGACAGTTATTCATAAACCGGCCTCCTGATTCATCTCCTGAATTTCTTTAATCGCTTTTTCTATCGCCATAGTCGTACCGTCATGAAAAAAGATTAACTCGCCTGTCGGTCGCTCCATACTGCGACCAACGCGTCCAGCAATTTGTACCAGAGCGCTGCGACTAAACAGACGGTGGTTGGCTTCCACCACGAAAACATCTACACAAGGAAAAGTCACCCCACGCTCCAAAATCGTCGTCGTTACCAAAATCGTGATTTCTTTTTGACGAAATTTCTCTACAATTTCTAGTCGATTTTCAGTCGTCGAGGCTACAAAACCAACTTTTTCATTAGGAAAAGTGCTTTGAAGAATCTCTGCCAGCTCCTGCCCTTTTCTGATCTCGGAAGCAAAAATAAGAAGTGGAAATCCTGTTTTTCTCTGCTTTTGAATAAACTGCCTTAACTTGGGAACTAGCTTCTTTTGACCAAGATATTTTTGAAAATCCGCCAACCAAATTTTTTGCGGAACAATCAAAGGATTGCCATGAAAACGTCTGGGTAGACTCAAACGAGTTAATTCTCCTTTAGCCACTTTTTTATCCAGCTCATCTGTGGAAGTTGCCGTTAAGAAAATCTTCGTCCCCTCTACTTTGACTGCCTGATGAACTGCATGATAAAGCATCGGATTGTCCACATAAGGAAAGGCATCTACCTCATCAACAATAAGAAGATCAAATGCTCGGTAAAATTTGAGAAGCTGATGTGTGGTGGCAATCACGAGAGGACTGCGGGAATATGCTTCTGATTCACCGTGTAGGAGTGAAATATCACAAGTAAAATCTACTTTCAATCTGCGATAAAGTTCTAAGCAGACATCAATTCTGGGACTAGCCAAGCAGACTGCTCCACCTTGATTGATGACTTGTGCCACCACCTGATAGATCATTTCCGTCTTTCCGGCTCCCGTGACTGCGTGAACCAAGCTATTTTTTCGTTTAGCAACCGCCTCTACAAGTCCTTGAGAAACCTTGGCTTGAAACGCTGTCAACTTCCCTTGCCATTTCAAGACATTCGCTTTAGGAAATTCTTCCTGTGGAAAATAGTAAAGATCTTCATCACTTCTGACCCTTCCTAAGATCAAGCAAGACCTGCAATAATAAGCACCTATTGGCAATTGGTGTTTTTCTTTGTCAATGACTTGCCCACAACGATTGCAGCTTAACTTCCCTTTTTCTTCTACCATTCCAGCTAAGGTTTGTGCTTGCAATTGTAATTCTGGTGACAGTTGACTTTTTGTAAAAATGCGACCTAAACAATCTTGTAATTCTGTCATATCTATTTATTCGGAAAAACTTTGGCAAAATAAAAGTTTTTTTGTAAAATGAAGATATGGAATTTAGAACAATCAAAGAGGACGGTCAAGTCCAAGAAGAAATCAAAAAATCGCGCTTTATCTGTCATATCAAGCGTGTGACAACAGAGGACGAAGCACGAAATTTTATTCAGGCTGTCAAAAAAGAACACTACAAAGCTACTCATAACTGCTCTGCCTTTATTTTAGGAGAGCGGAGCGAAATGAAGCGAAGTAGCGATGATGGCGAACCCAGCGGAACTGCTGGCGTGCCTATGCTAGGCGTCTTAGAAAATCACCAACTAACCAACGTCTGTGCTGTCGTGACGCGCTATTTTGGGGGCATCAAGTTAGGAGCAGGTGGACTCATTCGGGCTTATGCTGGCAGCGTTGCCCTAGCTATCAAAGAAATCGGAAGTGTCCACATAAAAGAACAACTTGGACTAAGGCTTACTCTTTCCTACAGTCAATATCAAGAGTTACCAAATTTTCTTAAAGCTAAACAGTTGCAAGAACAGGATACAGCTTTTACAGATCAAGTACAAACGACCATTTTCGTTGACAAAGATGATAAGGAGAGCGTTATAGAAAGTTTGATTGAGCTGCTTAATGGAAAAATTAACATTGTTGAGCAGGGATTGCGGAAAGTTGAAGTTCCCATTTCTTTATCCTAAATATTAAAAAAAGCTATCGACTTGATAGTTTTTTTATATTTTACAAAGACTTTTTTTCGTTTTATACTGTTTCTATCACTATTATTGAGGTATCATTTATGGCACAAATTTATCATAACATTACAGAACTCATTGGAAATACTCCTATTGTGAAATTGAACAAGCTGGTTCCAGAAGGCGCTGCTGATGTCTATGTCAAGCTAGAAGCTTTCAATCCGGGGTCGTCTGTCAAAGACCGCATTGCTCTCAGCATGATTGAGACCGCTGAGCAAGAGGGCTTGATTCAGCCGAGTGCAACCATTGTCGAAGCAACCAGCGGAAATACTGGAATCGGTTTGTCTTGGGTCGGTGCTGCTAAAGGTTATAAGGTCGTTATTGTTATGCCAGAAACCATGAGTGTGGAACGCCGCAAAATTATCCAAGCTTATGGCGCCGAATTGGTGCTCACTCCCGGAAGCGAGGGAATGAAAGGTGCGATTGCCAAAGCTGAAGAAATCGCCAAAGAACGCAACGGATGGCTGCCGCTACAGTTCAATAATCCAGCTAATCCTGAAGTACACGAAAGAACAACAGGAGCAGAAATTATCTCTGCTTTCGGTGAAAAAGGATTGGATGGCTTTGTCGGAGGAGTTGGCACAGGTGGTACAATTTCTGGCGTTTCTCACGCTCTCAAAAAAGTCAATCCAAATATACAAGTTTACGCAGTTGAAGCCGATGAGTCCGCTATCCTGTCTGGTGAAAATCCTGGACCACACAAAATTCAAGGAATTTCAGCTGGTTTTATTCCAGAAACACTGGACACTCAAGCTTATGACGGTATTGTCCGTGTTACCTCTGATCAAGCGCTTGACCTTGGACGCCGTGTCGGTGGACAAGAAGGCTTTCTTGTAGGGATTTCTTCTGCCGCAGCTATCTATGCTGCACTTGAAGTAGCAAAAAAATTAGGCACAGGCAAAAAAATTCTAGCTCTTGCTCCAGATAATGGCGAACGCTATTTATCAACAGATCTCTATAATTTTGAGATTTAGAAGTTGAGGCATATACACAATACGAACTTTAAATTTGGCTTCGCTAACAGTTTAAAAAGAACAACTCTATTATTGAGCTGTTCTTTTTTTGATGGATGAGGATGTTAGAAGATGTTGGTAACTTTCTTGTTTCAGGTACTCCACCTAAAATGTATACACTAAGTAAGAACCTTTCTGACCTCAGATGTTGATGTATTAATTTAAGTTCATTATACCAAAAAACAAGCCCAATCGTATGGCTGGGCTTGGAAGATTCATGAAAAAAACTTAATGGGGAAAATTTTTATAATGGCGGTCTGTAACCTAAATTTTTAACTATTTTATCGTATTCTTGGGAATTTAACTGAGTTAATTGCCCTATTTGATTACGATACCAATGTCTCGTGTTAGTATCAGTAAATAATATTGATACCATAGGACGTTCACCAGAACCACTCCCATAAGTATTTATTGAATCTATTTTTTCCCCTGGTACTAAACATGAATAATAATTGATAAGATTATAATCCCAGTTTTTAATATCTTTAAAATGAAGATATTTCTTAGTGCTTAACGCTAAAACTAATACATTATATATAGGTAAATGAGAATTGTTATTAATAATTAAATCATATCTAATAAAACAATTTTTAGATTGGTCATCTGAATTTGATACACTTGTTAACCAGGCTGCAATTTTTGAGGCTTGTTCAGCTTCCTTTTCTTTTTCTATTGATTTTAATTGAAGTCGTGCAACCCCAATAGAAAATAAACCGCCTATAAATGCTCCTATGATTGTTGTCATTAAATTTGAAAAATTAATCACTTGCTAAAACTCCTTTATAACCTTTTGGTGTTTATCAATTCTCAATGTAGCTGATTTTACAATTTAGATATATTTTTTTCCCAAATAAATTGTCAATTTAATTATATCATAGTACATACCTTACAGATAATTATATATTCCTCTTATAAATTTACACTACACACTAACAACAAAAAAACACGGTTCTTACACCGTGTTCATTAGCCTATCCCACCAACTTCTTCATCTCTTCAATCCGTTCTTTTGTCGTATCATACTTAGCTTGGTAGTCGGTTTGTTTGTCGCGTTCTTTGTCGACGACTTCTGGTTTGGCATTGGCGACGAATTTTTCGTTACCAAGTTTGCGTGCAACTATATCCAATTCTTTTTGCCATTTAGCAAGTTCTTTGTTGAGGCGGGCTAGTTCTTCTTTGACGTTGAGCAAGTCTGCCAGCGGCAGGAAGATTTCTGCACCTGTGATAACTGCTGACATGGCTAGTTCTGGGGTGGCAATGGCAGAGCTGATTTCAAGTGTTTCTGGGTTTGTGAAGCGTTTGATGTAGTTGACATTGGCCTTGAAGAAGTCTTCCAAGTTGCTGTCGCTTGTTTTGACAAGGATGGTGATAGGTTTGCTTGGAGCTACGTTGACTTCTGCACGCGCATTACGTACAGCTCGAATCAGGTCTTTGAGACTTTCCACGCCAGAATGCGCCATTTGATTTTCAAAAGTAGGATTAACAGTTGGATAAGCTGCTGTCACGATAGAACCATCTACGTATTGACCGAAGATTTCTTCAGTAACAAATGGCATGATTGGGTGAAGCAAACGAAGGATCTTATCAAGTGTGTAAAGCAGAACTGAGCGAGTAATCACTTTTTCATCTTCGTTGTCGCTGTAAAGCACTTCTTTTGTCAATTCAACGTACCAGTCAGCAAATTCATCCCAGATGAAGTTGTAAAGGATATGACCAGCCACACCAAATTCAAATTTATCAAAGTTTTCAGTAACTTTGGCAATTGTTTCATTCAAGTTGTGAAGAATCCAGCGGTCAGTAACATTCCCGGCTGT
>NZ_KV811162.1:182892-247206 GCF_001813035.1 Streptococcus sp. HMSC071H03
CCCGGCTGTACCAGCCACAACTTTTGCAACATTTTCACTCGCTTGGTCAAGTGTCAACTCTTCATTGTTCATCAAAATATAACGAGAAATGTTCCAGATTTTGTTAATGAAGTTCCAAGCGGCATCCATTTTTTCGTAAGAAAAACGCACGTCTTGACCTGGTGCAGAACCGTTTGATAAGAACCAACGAAGCGCGTCAGCACCATATTTTTCGATAACATCCATTGGGTCAATCCCGTTGCCTAGGGATTTGGACATCTTGCGGCCTTGTTCATCACGGATGAGACCATGGATGAGGGCATTTTTGAATGGCGACTTGCCAGTAAATTCCAAACCTTGGAAAATCATCCGAGATACCCAGAACGGGATAATATCATAGCCAGTCACCAAGGTTGATGTTGGATAATAGCGCTTGAAGTCTGCAGACTCCACATCCGGCCAACCCATTGTGGAGAATGGCCATAGGGCTGAACTGAACCAAGTGTCAAGCACATCTTCATCTTGAGTCCATCCGTCACCTTCTGGAGCTTCTTCACCAACGTACATGTCACCTTCAACATTGTACCATGCTGGGATTTGATGCCCCCACCAGAGCTGACGAGAAATAACCCAGTCATGAACATTTTCCATCCATTGAAGGAAAGTATCATTGAAACGCGGTGGATAAAAGTCCACTTTGTCGTCTGTGTCTTGGTTGGCAATAGCATTTTAGCTAATTGATCCATTTTAACAAACCATTGAGTTGATAGACGTGGTTCAACCATAACCCCTGTACGTTCTGAGTGACCAACGCTGTGAACCATTTTTTCGATTTCAACAAGCGCACCGATTTCTTCCAATTTTTTAACAACAGCTTTGCGAGCTTCAAAGCGGTCCATACCAGCAAATTCACCAGCAAGTTCGTTCATTGTACCGTCATCATTCATGACGTTGATTTGTGGCAAGTTATGACGCTGACCAACTAAGAAGTCATTAGGGTCGTGTGCTGGAGTGATTTTAACCACACCAGTACCAAATTCTGGGTCAGCGTGTTTATCACCAACGATTGGAATAGCTTTGTTAACGATTGGAAGGATGACATTTTGACCAATCAAATCTTTGTAACGGTCATCATTTGGGTTAACCGCAACGGCAACGTCACCGAACATTGTTTCAGGACGAGTTGTGGCAACTTCAAGGCTACGTGAACCATCTTCCAACATATAGTTCATGTGGTAGAAAGCACCTTCGACATCTTTGTGGATAACTTCAATATCAGAAAGGGCTGTACGAGCTTTTGGATCCCAGTTAATGATAAATTCACCACGATAAATCCAACCTTTTTTGTAAAGTTCTACGAAAACTTTACGAACCGCTTTTGACAAACCTTCATCAAGGGTGAAACGTTCACGTGAGTAGTCAACAGAGATACCCATTTTACCCCATTGTTGTTTGATTGTTGATGCGTATTCATCTTTCCATTCCCAGACTTTATCAAGAAATTTTTCACGACCAAGGTCGTAACGTGAGATACCATCTTCAGCAAGGCGTGCCTCAACTTTAGCTTGTGTAGCGATACCAGCGTGGTCCATACCAGGAATCCAAAGGGTATCGAAGCCCTGCATACGTTTTTGACGGATGATAATATCTTGCAAAGTCGTATCCCAAGCGTGACCAAGGTGAAGTTTACCAGTTACATTTGGTGGTGGAATCACGATAGAGTAAGGCTTAGCCTTCTTATCTCCAGACGGCTTGAAAACATCCTCATCTAACCATTTTTGATAACGCCCAGCCTCAACCTCAGCTGGGTTATATTTTGGTGAAAGTTCTTTTGACATAATGTGTCTCCTAAATTTATATTATTCTTTATTAACTAGTTTTACAATTCCAATTTCACTAAGATGCACATAAATTGCATCAATATCTGCTAATCCCAGTAAAGGTCTTGTTGTGATATTAGCTGGATTGTACTTTAAATTGTATTTTGTTCTTTCAACTATACAGTATTTTTTATGTACTAATCCAAAATTTTCAAGTGAAAGTTTTAAATTTATTAAATTACAATGGTGTATATTCAAAAGAAATTTATTATATTCACCATATAAAATCGTAATTGCTTCCATATAAGATTTAACCAACTCAACTGCATCAATATCATTTCTTGCCTCTATTTCATTGCGCAATTTTTTCCAATTGAAACTAGAATTTAATAAATAGTCTTTTTCAATCCAAAGACTAATAATTGCCTTTTCGTCATCGACGTAATCTTGTTTCTTATGAAGTGCAGAGATTGGAATTCCAACATGTTGTGAAAAATTTCTAAGATTATAGCAAAATCGATAAGCAAAACTATTGTCATATTGTTGACTAGTAAGTTTATGAAATTTTTTAAATTTTTGCCTATGTTTTGTTTTTATCTGATTTTCAGCAAAATCAACAAATAATTTTCCACTAGAAAGTAAGTGCATCATGAAACGATTTACATCAAGCTCATTAGTCCCCTTATTTTTCTTCTCTAACTCAGAATTCAACTTCAAAAAATCAAAAACGTCCGAAATAAACATTTTATACATTACTTTAAGTCTTTCAAATTCCTGTTGAATGTTGGAAATTTGATTAGAAATTTCTATTAAATCTTCCTTATTAATTGGAAATTCAGTAATAACCAAATTATTTTGTTCAGAATCCATTTCATAGCATCCCAGACTTTCAATAACATCAGTATCTTTCAAATGAGAATATTTTTCATCGATTCCTTTTATTTGTTCTTCTGTTAAAATAGAATTTTCTATAATCATCTCCCCTCCCACTCACTTTTCAGCAATCCATAACGCAATAAATCACAGCGTTTGCCTTGTGCGTCTTTGCGGTCACGAATGCGAGATTCGAGGGTGAAGCCAAGTTTTTCAGCAATACGCTGGCTTGCTTTGTTGTATCCATAACATTCAATTTCGATTTTGCAGAGATTGAGTAGGGTGAAGCCAACTTCCAACAGCGCACGCGCAGCTTCTGTCACAATCCCTTGCCCCCAATAATCTGGGTGAAGCAAATAGCCCATTTCAAGAACATCATCAGCATGGCGATGATTAAAATCAATCGAGCCAATGACTTCATCTGTTCCTTTCAAGCAGATACCATAACCAGACGGTATTTTTTGATCAATCCAGCGCTTTGGCATAATGTTTTCGAGATAATTTTCCTCTTCTTCCACGCTTTCTGCAGGTGGAAAACCAGCTGGCCAAGTCACCTCTGGCAAACTCGCATAAGCAAAAATCTCTTTAGCATCTGAGACTAGACGTTGGCGCAAATACAGCCGCTCTGTTTCAATATCAGGAAGTTTATTGTCTTCAATTTGACCTAAAATATTTATCATAATTCCTCTCCCCGTTCCGCTTATAAAAATTCGTCCCTGCCATACATGACAGGGACGAATGTTTTTATCCGCGGTACCACCCAATTTCGGGCAGACGCCCGCAACTCTGGTCTTCTTGTTCATCTTTTATTACGTTGTTAGCTCGCTTAGATGTACGCCAGTACAGCCCGCAACTCGCTGCTTAGTCCTAAAAGTAAACAAAAAGACACCATTATTTCATTTTTAGCCTTAGCAACCAGTTTTGACATTTGTGCGGATTTCTCAGCAGTGCCGCTTTCTGTGACAAATGGGATTCAAAACACCTCTAATGCATTTAGTTTAACATGTTTTCTAGAGAAAATCAATAATTTCTCTGCCCAAAAAGTCCGTCTGGTAGGTCATGAAATCCCTTGCCCTCTTGATAGTTGGCAAATTTCCCCAATAAAAACTGATAAGCATCCAGACGACTCTCATAACGAATCGCGGCTTCTTTAGCGCGTTCATCTTGGTCTTCTTCATAGACTTTTTGACTCTCTTGAAGAGCCATTTCGTTGATTGCCACCTGAGTTTTGACCCAAGCTTCAAAATCCTTTAAAAATTCCTGTTCGTACGTCATCATATTCCTTCTAATCTACTCCTCGGTAGAAATCTTCTTCAATATCACGGAAAGGCTGAATATCTTGGACATATTCCAGCACACCTTGAAATTCTCCTGCTTCATCTCTCACTGCCGCATACGTCACATGAACAAATTTATCCCGCGACTCAGACTTGAACCACATAACAAACTTGTCTCGCTTGCCTTCACGCAATTCCTTAAAAATAAAGCGAACTTTCTCCAAAAACTTAGGCGGGTGGCACAGCTCGACATTGCGCCCCACTTGACCCGGCGTCCGTTTGAAAATCATCTCATCAGCTGGCACACTGTCATTGTAGTACTGGAAAATATCCTCCTTATTAACAAAGGTAATCTCCATTGGCAGATGATTGAGAATCAAATTAGCCTCTTCCACTGATAAATAGCCATGTCCAAACGGCTGTTGGTTCTGCCGATCAAAATTGTTTTCTGCCTTTTTCTTTTTTGGTTTAAAGGAAATAATGACCTGCCCATCAGGCGTCTCAATGACTTGCTGAATAGTACCGTCTGACACAAACTCGTCACGGGCTGCCGCTTCGCTTCCAGTCTTCTCAGCAGTCTCTTTTTCTGCCTCCGTGAATGATTGACGATCTGGTACCCATTTCTCAGTCGGCTTGATAATCGCATAACCGTAGGCACCACTTTCTTCTGCAATTTTCAACCAATCGTCCTGTGTGAAAGATTCCAGCAAAATCATAAGCAAGATGGACTCTTCCTTGAAAATCATCGCTTCAAACTCAGCTGCAAAATTTTCAAATGTTGCTCGAACTTGCTCGATACCTAGGTTAGACAAATCTTCAGCAGCAGTCTTTGCTTCCTGAAAAAGCTCTCGAATCTGGTCGTCCACACCCCACATAACCTTGGGTGGTGAGTCATGACCGTATTTCTCCATAATCGGAAACATCAGCTCTTCCTTGCGCTGATAATGAATGTCAAATTGACCGACCAAGCCCAGCTGGCGCATCAACCCCTTTTCCAACTCTGTCTTCATTTCTGCATCATCTGTTTGAGCATAGGTATCAAGGAGGCGCCGGATCCGCAACAGAGCCGCTCTCAGAGCCAGATTTTCCTGCTTAAAAATTTGAACTGGATGTCCTGGATGATCTGTGTCAGCCACTTCTACATTTTTCACTGCTCCCTTAAAAAGATTCGCATGAACATTGCAAAGCGACATAACATCCTCAAAGGTTACACCCGTATCCGAGTTCATCAGTTCGTGCTCCATAAGACTGATCTCAATAGCCGAAACACCTGTAAAATGCTTGTTAAACTGCTCTTGAACCTCTTCTGCTGTTGCACCATGGTGCAAATCCAGCAAAATGGATTTCAAAATCTCAATTCGTTCATCTGCCATTAGTCTAGCCCCACCACTTCATAGCCATTTGCTTCTAATGTCATGACAATTTTATCCATAGGGGTTCCCTCTAACTTAGAACCTTGCTTTAACGACACCTTGCGACCAACCGTATTGCGCATGATTGGATTGGCAAGCGGTTTAAAACCCAGTTCCACCAAAATTTCTAACACTTCTGGGTGCTTGTCAACTACTTCTGCCACAGGAATTGATACATCAATGATGTTGTCCATACTTCACCTCATGAACATTTTTCTATTATTATAACACAAAAAGCGGTTGCTTTCTAAGCAAAATCAACACATTCCTTATCTTTGCCTCATTCCATTTTTTGGAATCAATCATCATCTATAACTATTTTTAATATAGTATAAGTAATTGTTATAATAAAATGATTTTGTATTTTTCACAAATAAAATAATTGATAGCCCCTCTTTTTAAAGCAAAATATTTCACAAACAAAAGAAAATTTATTAAATCACGGATTTGAAAACGTTTTTATAATCGTGATATAATAATTTCAAAAACAGGATGAAGGAGATAGTATGTCTATTACAACTTTATTAAACATCAAATATCCAATTTTTCAAGGTGCTATGGCGCAAATTTCTCACTATCGGTTGGCTGCTGCTGTTTCAGAAGCGGGTGGCTTGGGGATTATTGCTTCAGGTAGTATGACTGGCGACCAATTGCGCGAAGAAATTCGTGAATTGCGTAAACTCACAGACAAACCATTCGCTGTTAATGTGATGCTGATGCTGAAAAATGTCGAAGAGCTTGTGAATGTTATCATCGAAGAAAAAGTTCCTATTGTGACAACTGGTGCTGGCACCCCTAAATTTATTCTGCCTGCTCTCAAAGAAGCAGGTATCAAGGTTATTCCGGTCATTGCCAGCGTGAAACATGCTAAAAAAATGCAAGAATTAGGTGTTGACGCTGTTATCGCTGAAGGATCTGAATCGGGTGGTCATATCGGTAGCACCAATACCATGGCTTTGCTGCCACAAATTACTGATGCAGTTGATATTCCCGTGATTGGTGCAGGAGGTATTGCAGACGGTCGCGGGCTTGCTGCTGCTTTCGTTTTAGGCGCACAAGGAGTTCAACTCGGTACGGTATTTCTCGCATCAGAAGAATGCCCAATCGCTGAAAGTTATAAAGAAGCAGTTCTCAAGGCAAATGATACAGATACAGCTGTCACAGGCAGGAGGGCGGGTGCCCCCGTTCGTTGTATCCGAAACGAAATGACAGACCATTATATAGAACTTGAAAATAAAGGTACCAGCCGTGAGGAACTGGAAGAGATTACTATTGGAGCTCTCTCAAAAGCTGTATATGACGGAGACACAAAAAACGGCTCCATGATGTGCGGTCAAATTGCTGGTATGATAAAAGAAATCCGACCATGCAAAGAAATCATTGAAACAATCGTCTCAGATGCACAAAAAGCATTGGAAAACACAGAGATTTCCTTGTAAAATCGAAAAAACTTGTAGAAAATGATCTCTACAAGTTTTTCTATTGCTGAAGTAGTTGAAAATATTTGTGTTTCATTTTACTGCTCAACTTCTGTCGCCTATTTGTCATCTGCCTTAAACTAGGCTCACTCATGAACAAGTCATTCTATCCCATTTACCAAATGCTATAAAATATCAATAGCATTGCTACAGGATACCTTCTTTGCAATTTTTACATCCTGATTCTTTGAACTTTCGTTGTTAGAAAGTGCCTCGTATATTATTCTAACATACAGTAAAAGTGTTTCATATCATTTCCCGTCATTTTCAGTACGTTCTTGTCCCCACCAGTAAGGCATGAGTTCTCCCAAAGTAATCGTTTCGCGTTTTTCAAAATCCAACATAAACTCCAGATGACGATTTTCAGGATTCAACTCCATTAGAAATTCTCTACACGCCCCACAAGGCATACCAGAACATCCGCCATAAGGCGGTTTATCACGAAAAGCCAATACTCGTTTCATTTTTGTCTGTCCAGAATACTGATACATATTAAAAGCTGCTGCCCTTTCAGCGCAGAGATGAAAAACACCACATTTATTGATAGCAACTTCGTTGATTTTATCTGCAACCTCCAACAGCCCTCAAGCTGTTGGAGCAAAGAAAAAGCCGGTATAAATCTTTCCATCCTCTGCTTCAATAGCTGCTACAACATGATTAGCGTACACAAAGGGTGATACCTCATGCGGATTATAGAGCTACTTAGCTTCTTCATACATTTTTTCCCAAATATCCATTCTAAGCCTCTTTCCTTATCAACTTCACTACAGCCTCGGTCCTAGCTGTGTGCGGAAACATATCCACCGATTGGATATAATGGACATCATAGATCTTGCTTAATTGCACCAAATCTCTGGCTAGACTAGAGACATTACAAGAGACATAAACCATTTTCTTTGGTGCATAACGAACAATCGTTTCAAGCAGCTTATCATCTAAGCCAGTCCGTGGCGGATCCACAATCAAAGCATCTGCCCGATAGCCTTCCTTATACCAACGAGGAATAATGCTTTCAGCAGTCCCAGCTTCATAATGAGCATTGTCAAATCCCATTTTCTTGGCATTTCGCTTAGCATCCTCAATAGCTTCTGGTATAATATCCATGCCACGAAGAGACTTCACTTTTTTAGCAAAAGCAAAGCCAATCGTTCCCACGCCACAGTATGCATCAATCAAATGATCTTCCGAATTGACATCCAAGGCCTTAAGTGCTTCACTGTAAAGCACCTCTGTTTGCTCTGGATTGAGCTGGTAAAAAGCCCGAGGCGATAAGGAAAACTCGTAATCCAAAACACCTTCTTGAATTGTCTCTTTTCCCCAGATAATTTCCGTCTTATCTCCATAAATTTCACTTGATTTTGTCGTATGGTAATTGACCGCCACTGTTTCTAATTCTGGAAATTCTGCTGTTAAATCTCGAATGACTGGAGAGAAGTCCAACTTCTTTCCCGTAACAAAAATCATCTGCACCTGTCCCGTTTTCCGAGCCCTGCGAATCATGACTGTCCGAACGCCGGCTCTCCTGCGCTCATCATAGATAGGAAGATTGTACTTTCCCAAAAGGAGAGCCACTTTATTGATGATTTTCTGCGTTACTTTATCTTGAACCAGACAATTTTTCAAAGAAATCAGATAATGAGAATTCTGCGCATAAAGCCCTGCTTTGACTTCATCTCCTAATTTCCGTGTCTGAAATTGAAGCTTAGCCCGATAGTAAAGTGGTTCTTGCATTCCAATCGTTGGACGAATCTCGTAGTTTTCATAACCAGCTGGTGCAAATTTTTTCAAAGCCTGACGCAGCAGATCTGTCTTAAATTCTAACTGTTTGTCATAATGCAAGTGCATAATCTGGCAGCCCCCGCATTTTTCATAAATCTCACAAGGAGGCTCTACTCGATACTTAGAGCGTTTGTTAATCGTCAACAGTTTTGCTTCGACAAAATTACGCTTAACCGTCGTGATTTGACAAAAAATATCCTCACCTTTTAAAGCACCTGGTACAAAGACCAATGTCTTTTTATAAAATCCAATCCCTTCCCCGTTGATTCCCATTTTTTTGATTTTCAAGGGGATTTTTTGTTTTACTTTCAGATTCATAAGCCTATTATACCATGCCAACACGATAATGTTGAGAATATGGTACAATAATCAGTATGAAAAAAGAAAAAGTAACTCTCACAATTTCTCAATTCCCAGAAGAATTACGAATATATACAGAGAAAGCCACTTTGTATGACAGTTCTTCCCACTCAGGCGCAACCGTGCTTTATCTAGACACAGGCTACTATCTTAAAATAGACCAAAAAGGAAAGCTAGCACGAGAGGCACAATGTGCTAAATGGTTTGACAAACAAGGGCTCGGTGTTCCTGTCCTGACATACATCAGCCAAGACAAGGACTACTTGCTCACTAAAGAAGCCTCCGGCATATCAGGATTGGAAGTGCTAGACCAACCAGAAGTCCTCTGCCAAACCATGGCAACAGCGCTAAGACAGCTCCATAACCTCCAACCAGTCCACTTTCCCACAAACTCACTTCTAAAGAACTATATTCAGCTAGCGGAAGAGAACTATCAAAAAGGGCTTTTCTATGAAAAAGCTCTCCTGCCACAATTTCAGATTCGCAGTCGAGAAGAGGCTTATCACCTCATTCAAAAGCTAGGGCACTTGCTGACTGAAGAAGTCTTTATCCATGGAGATGCCTGTCTTCCAAATTTTATCTTCACTGATGCCAGTCATTTTTCCTGCTTCATTGATGTTGGGCTATCTGGATTTAGTGATCGCCACATTGACCTTTATTGGGCTATCTGGTCACTGACTTATAATCTAGGCAATCCAAAATATGGCGACCTATTTTTGGACTACTATGGTCGAGAAAATATCAACTCCGAGAAATTACGACTTATCGCAGCTTTTGAAGCATTTGGCTAATAGTCACACTCACTATCCCATCATTAGCTCCAAATTTCACACAAGTTATCGAAAGAATGATTATGAAAATCACTAAAATTGAAAAGAAAAAGCGTCTCTATCTTTTAGAATTGGACGAAACTGACAAACTTTACATCACTGAAGATACCATCGTTCACTTTATGTTATCAAAAGGCATGAACATCAGTGAGCAAGAATTAAAAGAAATTCAGGACTACGCACAGTTTTCTTACGGAAAAAATCTAGCTCTATATTATCTTTCTTTCAAGCAAAGAACTGTCAAAGAAGTGCGGGATTATTTGACAAAACACGGGATTTCCTTAGATACCATCGAGAAAGTGCTAACGATTCTCATAAAAGATAACTGGATAGATGACAGACAATATGCTTATTCCTTTATTCATTCCAATCTTCTATCTGGTGATAAAGGTGCTTTTGTCCTCAAGCAAAAATTAGCTCAAAAAGGTATCACAGCTCCTATTATTGATGAAGAATTATGCAAATTTGATTTTACAGAAGTAAGTCAAAAAGTTGCTCAGAAATTACTCAAAAAATATCAAGGGAAGCTCCCGACAAAAGCACTTCACGATAAAATCTTACAACAGCTCATCAATAAAGGTTTTTCCTATGAAGAAGCAAAAGTGGCATACCAAAACCTCACGATAGAAGATGATGATGGAAACCAGCAAGAATTGCTTTACAAAGAATTAGACAAACAATACCGCAAGTATTCTAAAAAATACGATGGCTATGATTTAAAACAACGGCTCACCCAAGCACTCGCACGCAAAGGCTACGATTTTTCTGATATTGCTAGCGCTCTCAGAGAATATCTATAAAAAATGTAAGGTTTATTTATGTTTTTTCATGAAAATATGTTACAATAAGAGCGATAACCTGATTAATTGTAGAAAGTTGGTAGAAGATGAAGCTTCCAAAAGAAGGCGACTTTATTACAATTCAAAGTTATAAGCATAATGGAAGTCTGCACCGCACTTGGCGCGACACCATGGTACTAAAAACAACAGAAAACGCCATTATTGGTGTCAACGACCATACCTTGGTCACAGAAAGTGACGGGCGGCGTTGGGTGACACGCGAGCCAGCTATTGTCTATTTTCATAAAAAATATTGGTTTAACATTATCGCTATGATCCGCGAAAATGGGGTTTCCTACTATTGCAATCTAGCCAGCCCCTATTATCTTGATGCAGAAGCATTAAAATACATAGATTATGATTTAGATGTCAAAGTCTTCACCAATGGTGAAAAGCGATTGCTGGATGTAGATGAATACGAGCGCCACAAGCGGCAAATGAACTATTCCAATGATTTAGATTACATTCTCAAGGAGAATGTGAAAATCTTAGTAGACTGGATTAATAATGAGCGTGGACCTTTTTCACAAGCCTATGTCAATATTTGGTACAAACGTTATGTAGAGCTAAAGAATCGCTAAAGTTGCCAAGGGACCTCTGGTCCTTTTTGATTTTCAAAGAACAATTTCTTGCAATTCAAGCTTATTTTATGTATCATATAGAAAATCCTTTGATGAATGAGCACAGAAAGGAAGAAACGATGGCTTTTACAAATACACGTGGACGTTATGCCAGCTTTGGCGTTGTAACCAGTTTACCAGATGATATCGTTGACAGCTTTTGGTATATTATTGACAATTTTCTAAAAGGTGTGTTTGAATTAGATGAACTTCTTCGATTTGAACTCATCAACAACAAAGGAAAAACGACTTTTCAATTTTCACAAGAGAGCCTAGCGACTGTTGTCACTTTTGATTTTAATGACGCTTTCGATCCATTTTTTCCACGAGAAATCTTTGTGACTGACAATAATGGTAAAGAAACTATTATGCTGCCAGATGAGTATACCTTGATGTAATGGTATATTAAGTAGAGCATATGTGATGATACAACCACTCCTTAATGTATGAAAACACATAAAAGCCCTCATAGAACCATTCTATTGAGGGCTTTATATTGAGTATTTAAAGTCTGCTTTGATGCTTATTCATCAGTTTCTTCTTTTGATTGATTCAGAAAATCCATTGCTTCCTTGGTCCAAGTCGGCAAATTTTTAGCGAGCGGTGCAAAACCAATCTTGTAACGGTCATTTGAAAAGCGATGGCGTTTAGGCAAATGATGCTTCTCTTCTTCCAGAGTTCTCATTGACAAACTAGCCTTACCCGAAAATTCATCATAGTCCATCACTTGCACCAAGACCTGATCGTCAACATGCAGAATTTCGTGGATATTTTCGATATAGCCTGTCCGAATTTCTGAGATATGAATCAATCCCATGTCACCCGTTTCTAGTTCCACAAAAGCACCATAAGGCTGAATACCGGTAATTCGGCCTTTTAGTTTTTCACCAATTTTCATTTTAATCCTCAACTTTAATGGTTTCAATCACAACATCTTCCAGTGGTTTATCCATTGCACCAGTTTCAACTGCTGCAATCTTATCTAACACTTGATAAGAAGCTTCATCTAATAATTGCCCAAATACAGTATGCCTGCGATCCAAATGCGGCGTTCCACCTTTGCTTGCATAGACTTCAGCAATCGGTGCTGGCCAACCACCTCGTTCCAATTCCTTTTGTGCATAAGGGATCTTGCTATTTTGCACGATGAAAAATTGACTGCCATTTGTATTTGGACCAGCATTAGCCATTGAAAGTGCTCCACGGATATTGTACAATTCTGGTGAAAATTCATCCTCAAACTTTTCACCATAAATGGATTCGCCACCCATGCCCGTACCAGTTGGGTCACCACCTTGAATCATGAAATCCTTGATAATGCGGTGGAAAATCACGCCATCATAGTAGCCATCCTTTGACAAAGCGATAAAATTCGCTACTGTCTTCGGCGCTTGCTCTGGAAATAGTTGAATTTTCAAATCTCCGTGGTTGGTTTTAATAGTCGCTTTCGGACCTTCTGTTTTTTCAATCGTCACTTGCGGAAAATGCAATTCTTTTTCTACCATTCCTAACTCCTCTAAGGCATAAAAAATGCCGTCTTCTTCTACTGTTTTTGTCACAAAGTCAGCCTTTGCTTTGATCTTTTCATGGGAAATCCCCATAGCAACGCTGATACCTGCATAATCAAACAACTCTAAGTCATTGAGTTCATCTCCAAAAACCATCACATTCTCAGGCTTCAACCCTAGATGCTCCACAACTGTCGCAACTCCAGATGCTTTTGAACCATTTGTTAGAACTACATCTGATGAATGTGGATGCCAGCGAACCAATCGTAGATGTTCTTCTAACTCTTTAGGCAATTGCAAGCTATCTCCAATATCTTCAAATGTCCACATTTGATAAACGTTGTGATCTTGATAAAAATCCGGCTGAATAGGTAAATTAGGATAAACAATATCAATGGCTTCATCAATAAGCGGTGTTCGCGTCGAAAGCGCTGCCTCATGACTACCAACGAGGCCAAAGTCAATCCCAACTTCCTTCGTCCACGCAATGTATGCCTCCACCATTTCCTTGGGAATGACATGCTGGACAACTACATTTCCTTTTTTATCCTCTACATAGGAACCATTTAAAGTGACAAAGAAATCCGGCTGCAATGCTTTCAGCTCTGGAACTACACCAAAAATCCCTCTCCCTGAAGCAATTCCTGTCAAAATTCCTTTTTCTTTTAGCTGTTTAAACACCGTTTTGATAGAGTCCGGAATATAGCCAGTATCTTTCACTCGCAACGTATCATCAATATCGAAAAAGACGATTTTGATTTTCTTGGATTTATATTTTAATTTTGCGTCCATAATCTCCCTCTAGGAATTATTCTGCTTTCTATTATACCACTAAATGTCATCTTGTGGGACAAGGTGATGTTGGAAAGCATAAACAACAGCTTGTGTACGATCGCTCACTTCTAGCTTTGATAAGATATTGGACACATGTGTTTTCACTGTCTTTAAAGAAATAAATAATTCATCTGCTATGCGTTGATTTTCATAACCTTTTGCCAGTAGTCCTAAAATATCTCGCTCACGCGCAGTCAAATCTTCGTGCAATTCAATATGATTTCGATGATATTCCACTTTTTGGCTGACCTCTGTTTCAATGGCAAGTTCACCCTTAGCTACTTTTCGGACAGCTCGTAAAATATCATCAGCACTAGATGTTTTCAGCATATATCCTTTAGCACCTGCGTCTAAAACCGGATAAATTTTTTCATTATCCAAATAAGAAGTCAAAATGAGAATTTTAGCTTCAGGCCATTCTTTCAAAATAGTAAGTGTCGCTTCAATCCCACTCATTTCAGGCATAACAATGTCCATCATAATCACATCTGGGCGCAACTCCAAAGCTTTTTCAACTCCTTCGCGACCATTTGAAGCTTCTGCCACTACATCCACATCGTCTTGTAAATCCAAATAACCTTTCAAGCCAAGTCGTACCATTTCATGGTCATCTACTAATAAAATATGCATCCTAAACTCCTTTCAATAAAGGTACACGAATGTCAATCGCTACTCCTTGTTTAGGAGCCGTTAAAATCTGAATCGTTCCTGCCATATCGTTTACTCTTTCTTCTATATTTTTCAAACCATAACTCAATTCATCAGACGAAGTGTGCTCAAAGCCAATTCCATCATCTGTCATCTTTAACTGCAATTCGTACGGTGTTTGGTATAGATAAACATCTAAATGATTTGCATTGGCATGGCGAAGCGTGTTACTGATAATTTCCTGAGCAATTCTAAAAATATGCTCCTCAATCTGTTTCGGTAATTTTTGCACATCATGGTGAAAACTTACCTCAATATCGCTTTTATCTGATAGCTCTTTCAAAATGAGGTTCAGCCCTTCAACCAAGCTTTTCCCTTCCAACTCTGTCGGCCTCAAATGTAAAAGCAAGATACGCAAATCCCTCTGAGCAGTATTTAAAATTCCTGATACGCCCGTCAATTGTTTCGATAAGGTGTCCGTATCTAAGTTCTCCACTTGCCCTGTCACACCTGATAAAATCATATTGGCAGCAAAAAGTTCTTGACTGACCGTATCATGTAAGTCACGCGCAATTCTCTTGCGTTCTTTCTCAATAATCGTCTCCTCATTTTGCAGGGCGCGGTTCTCTGACTTTTGCAGATTTTCTGTCAAATGAGTTAATTTCTCTGAAACCAGCCGAAAAGAGATATCAATTTCAGGATGATGAATTTCTTGCAATTCTCGACCTTCTAAAACATTTTTTAGGTTTGTCTGAATGGCAGATAAAGTGACCATTTGAATCACTTTAACACCTAAAATCATCAGCATCGTCAGAGATAAAGTCAGTACAATCACAAAGAAACTGAACTTTTCCAACCGCTCTACATTACTAAAAATCAGTTGCCAATCAAAATTAAATAGGCTAAAAATATAATGAATAATGATTCCTAAAATGAGTAGGGAATAAAAGCTAATCAAGAGATAGTAGACTTTTTTCATTTGCGAACCACCTCAACATTTCCTAAAAACGTTGACAGGACAATTTTGACGCTTTTATGTGCTCGCTTGAAGTCTGGTGTCGTTAGGCTGATACTTTCATTTCGCAATTCATAAACAGGTTGATCTAAAAACTGCAATTCACCATATAAATTATTCACTTTCAGGCTGACTGCCACATCAACTGGCACGATGATTTTTGTATTTCCGAAAAATTTTCGCAAAATAATCACATTGTCATGGTTTGTGATAATGACTTGTTCCAAATGAATCGTATCTTTACCCATAAGACGGAAAAGATTGATGTCATCAAATCGACAGGTATCTGATGAGCCAAAATGATGAAGATTTCCCAACCATTGATTTTTTTCACGTTTTTGTTCTACTGCATCATCAAAGATGAGATTCGTCACTCCATTTTCCTTATAAATGTAAGGATAAGCCACAATCATGCCATAAATGACCGCAAAGAGCAAGGCAGCAATAACATAAGGATTGAGCATAATAATGAAAAAGAGCAGTATGGTAGAGGTTACTAGCAGAAAATTTCCTCTTTGTTTTCCAAAATAATAATAGAGCAATAACAAGAAGAGCACCAAAAAAGAATAACACGTGAAAAATGACCAGACAAAATGGTCACTAATGCAAATGTTAATAGAATAGATTCAACAAAGATAAAAAATTGGATCTTTCTCATAGCCTCGATACCTTTCTTACTCTATTGTATCAAAAACTTACAAAAATTCCTCCGGCTAAGGTATGAAAAGAAGGGAGTGAACTGGAAGAAAATATTTTCAAGTTCTAGTTTGTAGTCCTAGAAGCTAACATTTTTATTTACAATATACTGGATAAACTTGATTGAGCAAAAACAATGCTTATCAATGATGTAAAACGAGTGCAAAAAAAGAGTGAGGGAAAATCGGTTTAACAAAACTACGATTTTATCCTCTCTCTTTTTTAATTACTTGCACTAGCACTTGTGTCTGGTGTTTTTGAGCTGCTTCCATCATTACCACTAGTTGACGAACTGCTAGAGGATGGGCTAGTTTTATCTGAGCTGCTATCAGATTGTGAACTACTTTCAGATGTTGAAGAATCTTCGGTTTTTGGCTCATATACATATAAGATAATGCGATCACTCTTCAAATTCAAAGACTGACCAGCTTCTGGGGCTTGTCTGATAATCGTATTTGCCTGTGTACCCGCTGGAGCTGTTGTAACCGTACGTTTTTCAATATTCGCACCTTGAATACCAATCACTTCCGTCAAATTATTATAAGCAAATTCATAGGTTGAACCGATATAGCTTGGCATCGTGACACTTGAAACGGACTTCGCTACTTTTAACGTGATACGTGTCTTTGAAGTCAAATCATAAGTGCTGCCTGCTGCTGGTGTTTGATCAACAACTGTTCCTGCCGCATACTCACTACTTTCAACTTCTTCTGTTTTAATTAAGCCTTTTGAAACCTTGTATTTTTGTACCAGATTGTTGATGGCATCTGCTCTTTTCTGACTTTTATAATCTTCCATAATAAAAGTTTTAGTCCCTTTTGAGACAATCAGATCCACCGTACTGCCCTCACGACGTTGCGTTCCCGCTTCTGGATTGGTGCGAATGACTGAGTCTTTTTTAACAGAATCACTGTATTCGTCTTTTTCCTTGCCAACTTTCAAACCTGCAGTTTCAATTGCAGAACGAGCTTGGGCAATAGTTTTTCCAGTAACATCTGGAATTTTTACATTTGACGGACTCAAATAGACTAAAGCCACCAGAGCTACGATGACTAAAACCACCGCTGATAACAAAACTTTATAGCGCGTTCTTAAACGGCGCTTCTTTTTTGCTTTTGGCTTAGGCGTAGGCTTACTACTGACTGCTTCTTTTGTAGGAGTAGGTGTTGACTTCGTCGCAGAAGTCAAGGTATTTTGTGATACTTTCGGCAGTGTCTTTGTGTCTGCTTTAGCAGTGTCATCAAAAACTAGTTTTTTCTCATTTCGACGGTCAGCAGATAAACAGCTTGATAAATCCACATACATTTCTGCAACAGATTGATAACGATCTGTCAATTTTTTAGCCGTTGCCTTGATGACTACATTTTCTAATGCTTGTGGAACATTTGGATTTTCAGCAATCACAGAAGGAAGAGGCTTTTGGAAATGCTGTAAAGCAATTGTAACAGCACTATCTCCGTCATAAGGGATATGTCCTGTCAGCATTTCATAGAAAATAATCCCCATGGCATAAATATCGCTCTGAACGGTCGCTTTTGAACCACGTGCCTGTTCTGGTGATAGATAATGCACAGATCCCAGCATAGAGTTGGTTTGCGTTAAGCTCGTTTCTGCAAAAGCTACCGCAATTCCAAAGTCAGTGACTTTTGCATCGCCATCTGGAGTTAAAAGGACATTTTGAGGTTTCAAATCACGGTGAACAATCCCGTGCGTGTGTGCCAAACGCATCGCCAAAAGGATTTGTCCCATGATTCGAACCGCTTCTTCATTGGACAAAGGAGCATGCTCTTTGATATAGCGCTTTAAGTCGAGTCCAGCCACATATTCCATTGCTAGATACTGCTGACCTTCTTCTTCTCCAATGTCGGTAATCCGGACAATATGAGGATGATCCAAGTCTGCCATGGCGCGTGCTTCTCTTTGAAAACGTGCTACAGCAATTGGATCCGTCTGGTAATTGGTTCTTAGAACCTTAACTGCGACTTCTTCCCCGTCTAAAATCAAGTCTTTCGCCAAGTAGACATCTGCCATGCCACCTCGACCAATTTGTTTGATGATTTTATATCGTCCGGCAAATATCTTGCCGACTTGAATCATTCTGCGTCCTCCTTATGATAATGAACCAGGGCAACTGTAATATTGTCCAGACCGCCTGCATTATTTGCAAAGCGAATCAAGGTTTCCGCTTTTTCTGAAAGAGCAATATCGCTTGTCATAATATCATAAATTTCACTTTCTGAAATCATATTGGACAAACCATCGCTATTCAAAATAATGTAATCATCATCTTCTAAGCTAATCATGCCAACATCAGGCTGCACTTCGCCTCTTTGACCGATTGATTGCGTGATGATGTTGCGTTGTGGGTGACGTTCTGCTTCCTCAGGTGTAATTTGTCCTGCTTTGAGCAATTCATTCACCAAAGAATGGTCGCTTGTCAATTGCTTGTAACTGTCCCCACGCACCAAACCAATACGAGAATCCCCTACATGGGCATAAATTGCTTGATTGCCAATAATTGCTAAGGCTTCAAGCGTCGTTCCCATGCCTTTATATTCTTCATCTTGACCAAATTGATGAACTTTTTGATTTTCTGTTTCGAGATGTTCTGCGAACCACTCACGGACACCATTAATAGAATCAATTTGAGTATCCACCCAAGCGGCACCGAGGTCTGTTACTGCCATTTCACTAGCAATATTACCGGCACGGTGACCTCCCATACCATCTGCTAAAAGAACCATTGTCATACCGGCACGATTAACAAATTGATTGGCATAATCTTGATTATTTGTACGCTTCTGACCAACATCTGTTAATAATGAAATTTCCATACTGTCAGTTTCCTCCTGTTAGGATATTCGTTTGAATTGACTGATGAAAAATCCGTCACTTCCATACAATTCTGGCGTAATTAAAATACAGCCATCTTTTAGAATATCCTGTCTATTATGTTCTAGTTTTACCTGTTTAAAATTTGGATGAGCTGCCAAAAACTGCTCAACAACTTGAAAATTTTCTTGCGAAACAATCGTACAGGTACTGTAAGTTATTATACCACCTTTTCGCAAGCTTTGACAAACACTATCCAGTATCTCAAGCTGAATTTTTTGCAACGAGGCAAAATCTGCATTTTCTTTATTGTATTTAATATCTGGTTTCCGTCGGATTAGACCAATTCCTGAACACGGCGCATCTACTAAAATTTTATCAAAGGCGTCTGCCCCAAAAGTTTCAAAAACCTTTCTCGCATCTAGCTTTTTCGTAATCACTTTATCTGCCACACCTAAGCGCTGTGCATTTTCTTTTATCAGAGCCAACTTATGCTCATAGAGATCTAATGCCGTGACCTGTCCTGTCGTTAAGTAAGAAGCAATGTGCATGGTTTTACCACCGGGTGCACTGCATGCGTCTAACACTTTTTCATCGCCGCGCAATTCAAGAGTTGGCGCGACCAATTGGCTAGACTCGTCTTGAATAGTAATAGCACCTTCTTCAAACAAGGCATGCCCTGCAAAATGACCGTGGCTTTTCACCAACGCACTCGGAGCTAATAGCGAATCTTCTGCCTGCAACAGTTGTTTTAATTCTTCTTTACGGCTTAGGTCCACTACTCGAACGCTGGCTTTATTTCGAAGAAATAAACTCTCAAAAATGGCTAGAGCTCGTTTTTCACCGTACTCTTCAATCAGCACTTTAACCAGCCAAACTGGCAGAGAATACTGAATAGAATAGCGTTTGTTTTTACGTTTAATACTGCCTATATCTGCCACACCGTCCCGCAATAGTCTTCGCAGCACTGCATTGACGAACTTTTCGCTTCCCTTTTTTCGTGCCTTTGCCAGCTCTACCGCTTCATTGACGACCGCATGCGCTGGAATTTTATCAAGATACTGTATTTGATACAAACTCATCAACAAAAGAATATAAAGCCAGGAATCCAACTTATCTCGATTTTCAATAACATGAGACAAATACCATTCTAAAGTGATTTTACGTGCAACGGTACCATATACAATTTCTGTTACAAGTCCTTTGTCTGCAGAACTTAAAGGCACTTCTAGCAAAGTCTGGTTGAGAGCAATATTGGAATAAGCTCCTTCTGAAAAAACTGCTTCTAAAACTGCAAGAGCCGTTTGCCGCGCTGTTTTTATTTTATTGACCAAAGAAATCACCTACTGATAATTGCCGTCCCAGACCATTCAGAAAATCAACGATAGTCATTTTGGACTTTCCAGCTGGCTGTACTGTTTTCAGAGAAAGTGCGCTCTCACCAGCTGCTACAATCAATTCCTTTTTCCCGATAGCAAGAATTTCTCCCGGTTGACCAGCTCCTTCTACTGGAGTAGCTTCGTAAATTTTAAAACGTTCTCCATTTAAAAGCGTATGCGCTACAGGCCACGGATACATGCCTCGAATCTGATTAAAAAGTTGTCGATTGGTCTTGGTCCAATCAATTCTCTCCTCTTCTGGTGAAATATTTGGTGAAAAGGTAACTTGATTTTTGTCTTGCGGAACTGATTTTAAATCTCCAGCTAGATAACTAGGCAAGCTCTCAAGTAGCAAATCGCGTCCGACCAACGCTAACTTTTCAAACATCGTCCCAACATTGTCTGTTTCCTCAATAGGAATCGCTCGACGCGCAATCATATCACCCGCATCCATCTCTTTGACCATTTCCATAATAGTCACACCGGCTTCTTTGTCACCATTGATAATGGCGTAGTGAATGGGAGCTCCTCCGCGATATTTTGGTAACAACGAAGCATGCACATTGACGGCAAAATTGACCGAATCTAGCAATTTGCTTGGTAAAAATTGACCGAAAGCTGCTGTGACGATACCATCAGCGTTTAAATTCATCAAACTATCTAATTCAGCACTTTTAGACAATTTCTCTGGCTGATAGATTGGTAAGCCATAGTCTAAAGCCAGTTCTTTAACAGGCGTCATGCGGATTTCTTTTTTACGTCCTACTGCGCGATCTGGCTGTGTAACTACTGCCAAAATCTCGTACTGTTTGCTTTCCAGCAATCCTTTGAGTACCGTTGCAGAAAAATCCGGCGTTCCCATAAAAATAATGTTTGTCATGGTTTCCTCATATTCTTTTTTACTATTATATCAGAAGAAGTCGTGTATTTCTTTAAAAAAGGCTAAAATAAGGCTACATAAAACTTTGTGGTTCATGGTCTATGCTTAAACGTAAGTCCTTATTGTCCTTTTCTTGTGTCCAATCCAAAATCTGATTCAACACATCTTGCAAATGCTCCTCAAAACGGTATTTAATAATCAATTGATAGTGATAGAGGTTGTGAGTGCGGGCAATCGGCTTAGGAGTTGGTCCTAATATCTGAGCCTTCTCTGACAGAGCAGAACGTATCATATTCAGCACTGTATATGACTTTTTAACAACCTCTGCTTCTATTTTATGAGACAAGGTAAGCCCCACCGTAAAATAATAAGGTGGATAGGCCAACTGCTTTCTAATACTCATTTCATAAGCATAAAAGCCCTCATAATCCTGATTTTTCGCAAAAGTAATCGCATAATGGTTCGGATTGTAACTTTGAATAATCACATGACCTTCCTTTTCAGCTCGTCCTGCACGCCCAGCAACCTGAGTTAAGAGTTGAAAGGTGCGCTCAGATGAACGAAAATCTGGCAAATTCAAAGCCGTATCCGCATTGAGCACTCCCACGAGAGTAACATTTGGAAAATCCAGACCCTTTGCAATCATCTGGGTTCCCAGCAAAATATCTGCCTGTCCGTCTCCAAACTCTTTGAGAATTTGTTCATGACTGCCCTTTTTCCGAGTAGTATCAATATCCATTCTCAAAATACGAGCCTGCGGAAAGGCTTCTGCTAATTCATCATAGGCTTTTTGCGTCCCAGTCCCATAGTAACGAATGCTCCTGCTGGAGCAATTCGGGCAACTATGAGGAATCCCTTTTGAGAAACCACAATAGTGACAATTCATGCTTTTGGTATCCATGTGCAAAGTCAAGGAAATATCACAATTTGGACAGGTATCAACTGTCCCGCATTCACGACACATGACAAAACTAGAATAGCCCCGTCGATTCAACATTAGGACAACCTGCTCTTTTCTATCTAGCTTATCTTGAATGGCTTCTAACAAAACAGGCGTGAAATTACTAGCTTCATTTTGCCCAATATAATCACGAAAATCCACAATTTCCACTTCAGGAATCTGAGCTTGCGGATTTGCTCGCTTGGTCAGTTGCAAAAAGTGATACACACCTTTGCCAGCCCGCGCTCTGCTTTCTAAACTCGGCGTCGCCGACCCCAACACCAGAATGGCTTGATTGTACTTTGCACGTAGTAAAGCGACATCTCGTGCATGATAGCGTGGATTGGAGTCTTGCTTGTAACTCGCTTCATGTTCCTCATCAATGATAATCACTCCAATATTTTTTAAAGGAGCAAAAATAGCAGAACGAGCACCAACAACCACTTGTGCTGCTCCTCGCTCAACTTTGCGCCATTCATCATACCTTTCCCCATTTGAAAGACCTGAGTGAAGAATGGCTACTTTCTTTCCAAAACGCGAAATGAAGCGGTTTGTAACTTGTGGTGTCAAGGAAATTTCAGGCACTAACATAATGGCTGTCTTGCCACGGCTGAGCGCCTCTTGAATGACCTGCAAATAAACCTCCGTCTTACCGCTACCTGTCACTCCTTCTAGCAGAAATGGCTTGCCGTCATGCCCGATCTGCTGCGTGATAGCTTGAACCGCAGCTTCCTGCTCTTCATTTAGCACCAAGGCAGAATTCGCTGAAATATTTTCAAAATAAGCCTCAGAACGACTCACCTCTTTTTCAACGATTTGCAAAGCTGCTTGCTCTATAAAATAGTGAATAATTTCCCGTGAAAATGTTTCTTTCAAATCTGCTAAACGGTGCATTCCAGTCTGAACTTGCAAAATGTCTCGCAAGGCTTGCTTTTTTTTTGCCCGATTAGGAATGACCAATTGACCTAAAATCTCGTGATTAACCTGATACCATTTTTCTGTTTTGACATGTTTTTGATCTATCGCTTGGTATTCTACCTGAATCGCTCCTTGCCGTGCCAAACGCATTACCTTAGCTTGCAGCTCTTTATCAAGCGATGAGAAATGCTGCCGATCTGCATTGCCAAAAATGAGCAGTCGATCTTCTTCATTCAAAGAGGGTTGAGCATGAAGAATTTTATCATAGCTGGAGTTCAGAAACCCCGGCAACATAGCTTTTAAAATTGAAATTTTGTAAGAAAAGACAAATTTTCTCAATTCTTCTGCCAGCCACAGCTGCTCCTTATTTAAAACTGGTGTAAAGTCTAACACTTCCACGATTTCCTTCAATTCTGTTGTCGTTTCTTCTGCTAGCTCTACGACAATCCCTTGAATCAAGCGATTGGCTTTCCCAAAAGGCACATGCACACGCATGCCAATTTCTAACATAGTCGAAAATTCTTTCGGCACCGCATAATTATAAGGTTTATCTGTCTGCATTAAAGGGACATCCACAATGACTTTTGCAATCTGCACTTTCTCACCACCTCTCATTTCTCAGTAAAAGAAAAAATAAGATTGAGCTGACCCAACCTTAAATTTTTTCACCCTCTTCTTTTTCCTTCGCAATTTGTTCTTTGATTTTACGCTCTTCTTCTTCTCTGCGCAAGCGTTCTTCCTCAGCACGCCGACGAACTGCTTCTCGCTTGCCTTCAGGATCTGGGTGAATCCCAACATTGCCAGATTCAATTTCTTCCAAAGCACGAAGTGTTGATTTGACAGACTTAAATTCTTGGGTCGGAGCTGCTCCTTCTTCCAATTCATGAGCACGTTTTGCTTCAAGAATCACCAAGGAGTATTTTGAAGGCACCTTATCAAGCAAGGTGTCAATTGAAGGTTTTAACATCATAATTCTTTACCTAATTTCTAAATTCTTATCTTACTGAAAGTTGTTCTGACAGCATATCTTGATAGTGACCGATGACACGTTCCACTCGAAAATGCTCTGCTTCAATAACGCGCTTGACGCGTTCCGCTGCTAACGGAACTTCATCATTGACAATGGCATAATCATATTCGCGCATGAGAGCAATTTCTTCTCTTGCTTTGGCAATGCGTTTGGCGATTACTTCGGCACTATCTGTTCCACGTCCCACTAAGCGATCTTGTAATTCTACCAAATCAGGTGGCGTTAAAAAGATAAAGACGGCATCCGGCACTTTTTTCTTCACCTGAAGCGCCCCTTGAACTTCAATCTCAAGGAAAACATCAATCCCTTTATCCAAAGTTTCATTCACATAGGTCAAAGGAGTTCCATAGTAGTTGCCAACATACTCTGCATACTCTAACATCTGACCTTGCCGAATCAACTCCTCAAACTCTTCTCTCGTACGGAAAAAATAATCCACCCCGTCCACTTCACCAGGACGTTGAGCACGAGTTGTCATGGACACAGAGTATTGAAACTGATTATCCGAGCTTTCAAAAATCTCACGTCGAACCGTTCCCTTCCCCACACCTGAGGGACCAGAAAAAACGATTAACAAGCCACGATCCGCCATCATATCTCCTTCATTGTCTTTCTATCTAGTGTAACAAAAAAGCAGTATTTTTTCAACTGCTTTTTAGCATAGGTAGATGCTTGTTTTCTGAGAAAACAATGCAAGTCATTCTTACCTGCCTAAAATTATACATTAGCTAGATAAACATTCATTCTTAGTAATATCTATTTCGCATAATCCACAGCACGCATTTCCCGAATAACCGTTACTTTGATATTTCCTGGATATTCGAGGTTGTTCTCAATCTTTTCACGCACATCATGAGCCAAAATAGTAATCTTATCATCTTTAATCTGACCAGGGTTGACCATAATCCGAATCTCACGCCCCGCTTGTAAGGCAAAACTATTTTTCACACCTTCAAAACTATTGGCAATTTCTTCCAAATCTTGCAGGCGCTTGATATAGCTTTCAAGGGATTCACTGCGAGCACCTGGACGAGCCGCACTAAGCGCATCAGCTGCTGCAACAATAACTGCAATCACACTTTCAGGTTCTACATCACCATGATGACTGGCAATTGTATTGACCACAATTGGATGTTCCTTATACTTACGAGCCAATTCTGTTCCAATCTCCACGTGGCTACCTTCCACTTCACGGTCAATAGCCTTTCCAATATCGTGAAGGAAGCCTGCACGGCGAGCTAAGTTAGCATTTTCACCGAGTTCACTCGCAATAACACCAGACAACTTAGCAACTTCAACAGAATGACGCAATACATTTTGCCCATATGACGTACGGAATTGCAAGCGTCCCATAATCTTCATCAAATCCGGATGTAAGTTTGGTGCACCGATTTCATAAGCTGCTGCTTCACCATATTCACGAATCTTATGATCAATTTCCAGACGATTTTTCTCTACTAATTCTTCAATGCGAGCTGGGTGGATACGACCGTCTTTCAACAAGGCTTCCATTGTCATGCGTGCAATTTCACGTCGAATAGGATCAAAACCAGATAAAGTCACCACTTCTGGTGTGTCATCAATAATGACATCAATACCCGTTAAACTTTCAAAGGTTCGAATATTCCGACCTTCACGTCCAATAATGCGACCCTTCATCGTATCATCCGGCAGATGAACTGTTGAATTGGTTTGCTCCGCAACATAGTCACCTGCAATCCGTTGCATGGCTTGGACTAAAATATCCTTTGCCATTTTATCAGAACGTTCTTTGACTTCTTGCTCTGCTTCACGAATACGCGTCGCAATTTCCTTTGATAACTTATCCTCAGTCTGAGTGAGAATGATATCTCTGGCTTCAGTTTGTGAAAGTGAAGCAACACGCTCTAATTCTGCTTCTTTGTGCTGCTCCAACTCTGTCAGTTTGTTTTCACGCGCCTCAAGGTTTTTGTTTCTATCAGAAATACTTTGTTCTTTCTGCTCGAGTGTTTTTTCTTTGTTGGTCAAATTGTCATCTTTACGATCAAGACTTGTCGCACGTTCTGTCAAACGACTTTCCAATTGCTTCAATTCTTGACGATCAGATTTAAATTCTGCCTCAACTTCTTCTCGATATTTTCTGGCTTCTTCTTTTGCCTCTAACAGTGCTTCTTTTTTAAGGGATTTACTTTCGCGCTTCACTTCTTTTAATAACAAATCCGCTTCGCGCTCAGCTTGTCCACGTAAATTAGTTGCTTCTTGTTCAGCATTTAAAAGAGTAAGTTCCGCAGCTTCTTTCGCAGATTTCATGCGAACTGTGATACTTACATATCCAATGACTAAACCAATGATGACGGCAAAAACACCTGCAAAAATCATTTCCATGTTTTTACCTCAAATTATTGATATTGAATTGTAAAATTCTTAATTATTTTATCATAAAAATCGATTTTTCACAAACTAAATTCTTATAAATACGTGACTGTTTTCACATTCTTTTTTGCAAATCCTTTTTCCTGACAGGCTTTGTTAAGTAGAAATTTTTTTCTTTGCTAGAGCAAAATATGGTATAATTTATTAAAAGCAAAAGGAGTTCTATTTATGGTCAAAGAAGTCATTGTTGAAAGTTTTGAGTTAGATCACACGATTGTCAAAGCCCCCTACGTACGCTTGATTGGCGAAGAGGTGGGACCTAAAGGGGACATCATTTCCAACTTTGATGTTCGTCTAGTACAGCCTAATGAAGATGCCATTCCGACCGCTGGACTTCATACGATTGAACATCTGCTAGCTAAGCTCATTCGTACTCGCATTGACGGCATGATTGATTGCTCACCTTTTGGCTGTCGGACAGGATTCCACATGATTATGTGGGGTCAGCATAGCTCAACTGAAATTGCCAAAATCATCAAGGCATCTTTAGAGGAAATTGCTGAAATAACCACTTGGGATGATGTCCCTGGTACGACTATCGAATCTTGTGGCAATTACAAAGATCACAGCCTTTTTTCCGCTAAAGAATGGTGCAAACTGATCTTAGAGAAAGGCATTTCTGATAATGCCTTCGAGCGTCATCTTGTATAAACTTAAAAATGTGTAGGAAATCTCAGATTTCCTACACATTTTCTTTTTATTGACGAATCAAATAATCAAATGCCCCCAAAGCTGCTGTTGCTCCTGACCCCATTGAAATAATGATTTGTTTATAAGCGCTATCTGTACAATCACCTGCTGCAAAAATTCCTGGCACATTTGTTGCACCATGTTTGTCAACAATGATTTCACCACGCTCATTTAAAGCAACTGAACTATTCTTAAGCCAATCTGTATTTGGCAAAAGACCAATTTGAACAAAGACACCGCTGAGTTCAATTTTATGTTCTTCATTATTCGCACGATCGAGATAAGTAATGGCTTCAACTTGATCGGAACCATGAATTTCTTTTGTAGCTACATTGGTTAGAACCGTCACGTTTTTAAGTTGCTGTACCCTGTCTTGCAACACTTGATCAGCTTTCAAAGTTGGTAGAAATTCTAGTACATAAACATGCTCTGCCAGACCAGCTAAGTCAATTGCTGCTTCAATTCCAGAATTGCCTCCACCGATAACAGCCACTTTTTTACCTGTAAAAATAGGACCATCGCAATGTGGACAATTGGTTACACCTTTCGTCCGGAATTCTTCTTCACCAGGGACGTTGACATTTCGCCAGCGAGCACCAACAGAAAGAACGGCCGTTTTTGCTTTCAGAACTGCGCCATTTTCAAGCTCCACTTCAATCAAATCCTTTTTCTCGATGTTTTTCACACGTTGATTCTTCATGATATCAATTGGATATTTCTTGGCATGTTCTTCTACCTGCGCCATCAGCTTAGGTCCTTCTGTATAAGGAGTACCAATCATATTTTCAATACCAACGGTCTCCATCACCTGTCCACCAAAAGTTTCAACGACCATACCAGTACGAATGCCTTTACGAGCGGCATAAATCGCTGCACTGCTCCCTGCAGGTCCGCCTCCAACAACCAACACATCAAATGGTTCTTTATTGTCAAATTCCTCACTTGAAGCAGGTCCAGAAATCTTATCAAGCAGTTGCTCAACTGTCATACGACCATTCGCAAATTCTGCACCATTTAGGAAAACCGTTGGAACAGCCATGATCTTTTTATCTTCAACTTCTTGTCTAAACATGCCTCCTTCAACCATTGTATGGCTGATATTAGGATTCAAAATAGCCAGCACATTGAGAGCTTGCACAACGTCTGGACAATTATGACAGGTTAAGCTGACATAAGTTTCAAAATGAAGCGGAGATTGGATAGCCTGAATTCGGTTTATAACAGCATCTTCTACTTTGGGTGCGCGACCAGAGACTTGCAGCAAAGCCAGCACAAAAGATGTAAATTCATGTCCCAAGGGAAGCCCTGCAAACTGCACACGCCCTGCTTGACCAATTTGTGTAACAGTAAAACTTGGCTTGCGGTTAGTTTCTGCATTTTCCAATGATAAACGTGGAGACATTGCTACAATTTCCTCTAGAAAAGCCCGCACCTGCTCAGAATGCTCATCTTGACCTAAAGAAGCTTGAAATACAACATCAGATTCTAAAAGCTCCAAATATTGCTTCAGTTGCGCTTTAATTGTTTCATCTAAAGCCATATAAGCCTCCTTAAATTTTACCAACTAAATCAAGACTTGGGGTCAGCGTTTCAATTCCTTCTTTCCACTTGGCTGGACACACTTCACCTGGATGGCTACGTACATATTGTGCAGCATGGATTTTGTCAATCAAGACAGATGCATCGCGCCCAACACCATCTGCATTGATTTCAAGCGCTTGAACAACACCATCTGGATCGATGATAAAGGTACCACGTTGAGATAGTCCACTTTCGTCTAACACATCAAAACCAAGTGAAATAGTGTGAGATGGATCGCCAATCATAATGTACTCAAGTTTTCCAATGGCATCTGAATGATCATGCCAAGCTTTATGTGTAAAATGCGTATCTGTTGAAACAGAATAAACTTCCACACCTAGTTCTTTAAGAGCTGCATACTGCTCTTGCAAGTCCTCCAACTCAGTCGGACAAACAAATGAAAAATCAGCAGGATAGAAGCAGACAACGCTCCAATGACCTTTTAAATCTTCACTAGAAACTGTGATAAATTTCCCGTTTCCAGCGTGATAAGCATCTGCTGTAAACTCGACAATTTCCTTACCAATAAGTGACATAAGATTACCTCCAAAATTAGTTTTATAATAAAATAAAAATCTTATAAGCTCATTATAGCCTATAAGATTTTTAGTGTCTAATATCTTGCTTGAAAACGTTTCCTAATAATCCAAAGCATCTGCGTAACCCGCGCCATTTCCTACAAAATAACCCGTTTTACAGTTAATACTAAAGAGGTAGGTTCCGTCTGTTCTAAATAAATTGTAATAACCATTTCCGTTGATAATATTCACACGTTCAAGAATATAATTATCTCCTGTGAAATAGCCACGTTCCCGTGAGGTTGCTAAGATTTTTTCTAACACACCAGGATTGAAATTCCAAGCTGGATTATTACTGTCGTTAATTTTAGTTTGGTCGTATGGTACTCGACTTAAATGACGCTGTAAATTCGCGCCTGACGCTGGTGCTACTGGAGCAGTTGTTTGCGCTGGTACAGAAGCTGGTTGTTCTGCTACAGGTGCTTGAGCGGAGCTTTGTGACGGTGCAGCGGCAGCCTCAGATTGAGGAGCAGAGGTTTGTTGACTCTTTCCTAAGCTAATCGCAGATTTCAACACCTTATCCAAGTCCGTATTTCCAGTTGTGACATCTGTAAATTTGGCATCACTTTTAATCTTCGCCTTTGTATCTAAAACACCGTCTGTAATAGCTGCTGAGGTGAACTGTGCATTCACATTTTGAACAGCCTCAACTTGTTTGACCAAGCTATCGTATTTTGCTTTGGCAACATTGTACTCGTTGGTGTTTTTTAATTTTTCTAGTGCTGCTTTTAGTTTGTTTAAGTTTCCGAAACTGCTGTTTTTCAAAGCCAATTTATTGGCATCTGTAAAGAATGAATCATAAAGGCTGTTGAAAGCTTTCAAATTCTTATTTTCAGAGCTAGAAGTAGTAGAAGATTTACTGGTTTGGCTCGTTGAATTTGTAGCTGGTTTTGCTTGCTTTCTATTCAACGACAGATAAACAGTCCCACCGATTAGAGCCAGTAAAGCAACACTCGCTGCAGAATAGAGGACTTTCTTATTTTTATAAAATGGAACTTTCTCCGTTTCCATTTCTTCATCCAACGCTGTAAAAGTCGGATAGCTTTCCGTTGACTCAGTTGAACTCACAGGAATATCATCCATTTCAGGCTGAATTGGTTCCATTATTTTTGTCTCAGCCTCTAACTCCTCTGGAGTTTGTGTACTGTTTTCTTCCGAAGTTTCTTGCGGTTCTGCTTCGCTGGCTGCAAGTGCAGCTACTGTTTCATCAAAGGCAGACTCCTCAGACGCCACCTCTGCAGGTTCTAGGGGGGCTTCCTCTTGAACCTCATCGTGCATCTCCTGGATAAATTCTGCCAAGTCTAACTGGCTCAGTTGTTCTTGATCTTCTGCTTCAGACATTTCTTCTGCAGATTGAGCCGAAAATTTCCCAGCTTCAATTTCTTGACGGTGCTGTTTAATGTATTTATCCAACACATTATCCTCTTCCGTCACTCCTGCTTCAAGTTCTTCGCTTTTTCGAGCAGCCTGACCAATTGTCATTTCTTTAGCTGTTTCAAAATCAAGAATTGATTCTTTTTCTTCTTGTTCTGGCAAATGTTTTTCGTCTTTACTCACGGCAAATCCTTTCTAATCTATTTGGCGTTTGACTCTCTGACCAAAATATTGGTACAAATCAACTTTTAAAGTCCCGTTATAGAGTTTTCGTTTTTTATCGGCTTGACTGCCAAATTTTGCTTCAAACGCTTCATCACTCGTCAAGATAAACTTGCTCCACGTTTTTAGTGGTGCAAAAGTCTGCCCCATTTCTTGATAAAGCTTGGTTACAGCATCATCATTCGACAATCGCTCTCCATAGGGTGGATTGGAAATAATGACACCATTTATCTTGTTGGTGTGCAAATCTTGCAAACGCATTTGCTTAAAAACAATCTGCTCAGAAACACCTGCTTCTTCGGCATTTCGTTTGGCAATCTCCACCATACGTGCATCAATATCAGTTCCTAAAATATCAAGCTGAATGTCTTGCTTAATCTGTCCTAAAGCTCTAGCACGAACACGCCCAACCAAGTCTGAGTCAACCCAACTCCATTCTTCAAACGCAAAATGGCGATGAAGCCCCGGCGCCATATTCATGCCAATCATAGCTGCTTCAATACAGAAAGTTCCTGAACCACAGGTCGGATCAACCAAGGGCTTATCTGGATACCAATTGGATAAGAGCAGAATCGCAGCCGCCATATTTTCTTTAATCGGTGCGCCACCTTTTTCAGCCCGATAGCCACGTTTAAAGAGACTAGAGCCTGTCGTATCGATTAAAACAGTTGCCACGTCTTTCAAAATAGAAACTTCAATCTTGAACTCAGCTCCATTTTCCATTAGGGGAACACCCTCTGGTCGAGCATAGTGCTTTTGCAACTTTTTGACTACTGCTTTTTTAGAAATAGCTTGCACACTTGGTTCATTGTGAAGTTTTGATTTGACACATTTTGCCTTGGCAATTGGAAATTTTGCTCCAAGCGGTAAATAGTTTTCCCAATCCAAAGCAAAAACACTCTGGAATAATTCCTCAAAGGTCTTAGCCCGAAAACTGCCAACAACAATCTTAATGCGGTCTGCTGCACGCAACCAGAGATTAGTTTCAATAATGGTTTCAACAGTTCCGTCAAAACGCACGCGCCCATTTTCCACTTGACATTCTAAGCCAAGATTTCTGATTTCACGACCAACCACAGCCTCTAAACCAGCCGCAGCAGTCGCAATCAACTTAAATTTTGTTTTCATTCGTCCTCTCAAAATAAAAGCTAGCATAATACGCTAGCTAAACCTATATGCAACTTTCTATAAGCCATGTTTTGTTCCAGAAATAACTAGGTATCATTTCCTTCGATAATCATCTGTCTACTGTTTCCAGTCAGAATGCTGCGTTCGTTTCCACGCATTCCGTGCCCCGACCAAAGTTTGGGTTGCTAGCTTGAGGGGTTTACCGCGTTCCACTTCTTGTGTTTCCACAAAAACTACGTCACTGTGGCACTTTCAGGACTATTCCAGCATATCCAGAGACGTAGCTGTTTCGTCCGCCGTAACGATTTCTCGTCCCTAGGCTTATTGTTTCACCTAGCACAAACACTACGGGCATCACAGCCCGTGCTAGCATGGACTTTCCTCATGAAAAGACGACTCTTCACGCGATTATCCAAAAATTGCACATTACTTATTAAATTTCGTTATTTAAGATTTGCTTGCCGAATACTTCTTTTTCCAAACGATTTAAGCGTTTTAAAATATCAAAATTTGTCAGCGTAGCAGATGCCACTTGAGGGGTTTCCATGATAGATTGCGTCAAAGGTGAAGTTGCTGCCTCATTTGACTTTTTAGCGAGTCCTGCTTTCAAACGAGCATTTTCTTCACGCAGTTCCTTTACCAAAGCAGCATACGTTTCGTAATCTTTAATGACATCATCTAAAAATTCGTCCACTTCAACCTTGCTATATCCACGGACGCCAACTTTAAAATCTTGATCAAAAATATCTTTCGGTGTGTAAATAATACTAGCCATTTCTCTCTCCATTCTCGTTCATTACTTTAATTATATAAAAAATGAACCGCAAAAATCAAGGTTAAACATCTAATTTTCGGAAAAATTTTCTGCGACCTCATTCAAGTCATCAAATGTTAATTGTTTGATAAAATATTGTTCTTGTTTCTTCATCATTTGGTAAAGATGTTTTAAATTTGTTTCATTTTCTTCATCGTAAAAAATATAAGCCCCGTCTGTATTACTGAGTAGAAAGTGATTGTAATCACGAAATTGGCTGGGATTTTCATAATGAGGATAGGCGTATTTAACAAAATCCACCTGTTTAAAACGACTTAATTTTTCTTGATTGGCTTCATTCCAGCTTTCACCTTGATTCTCAAAAGTAAAAATCGTCGCAATTTGAAAATCGTAATCTTGCTGCAATTCTTTTGCAACCTCTAGTGTCCAAACTTCAAAACCTAAATTCCCAGTGAAAATCAGCCACTCCGCACCTTCTTCCAATAAACGCGTTAAATCTCGCTGAATGGCTTTTTTAATAATCTTGATTCGAGGGTCTTTGTCATTAAAAATTCCCAAATCAAAATTCCGATAACCCACTATTAGTACGCTAACCACTTAAATTATCCCTTTATTTCCTTTTTTATGTTATAATAGAGTGATGTTATTGTACCAATAAGGAGATATATGGTCAACTATCCACATAAAGTTCCCTCTCGAAATTCATTAAGACTTCCCAAAAAGAAGTCTGTTGACTTTGCGAATCGGGGAATGTCGTTTGAAAAAATGATCAATGAAACGAATGATTATTATCTTAGTCACGATTTAGCGGTCATTCACAAGAAGCCGACCCCTATTCAGATTGTAAAAGTGGATTATCCCAGACGTAGTCGGGCAAAAATTGTTGAAGCCTACTTTCGACAAGCCTCTACAACAGACTATTCTGGTGTCTATCAAGGACATTATATAGATTTTGAAGCAAAAGAAACACATCAAAAGGCTTCCATGCCGATGAAAAATTTTCATGCTCATCAAATCAAGCACATGGAACAAGTCGTCAAACAAGGAGGAATTTGTTTCGTTTTATTGCACTTTTCAGCCTTAAAATTGACATATCTACTTCCTGCTCCTTATTTAATTAACTTCTTCAAGGTTGACAAGGGGAAAAAGTCCATGCCACTTGACTACATTCAAAAGCATGGATATTCTATCTCACAGAATGGTCTTCCTAGCATTCCCTATCTTGAAATCATTCAACAAAATTTACTAGGTGGTAAAATAAATGAATAAGCAATCTTTACTGACAGCTGCAAAATATGTAGCTATCGGTCTCATTACATTATTTATGCTTGGAGTTGTAGCTGGTGGAGGAATTTTTCTCTATCAAGTTCACAAGGCACCTGCCTTGTCAGAAAAGAAACTAGTCGCCACAACTTCCAGTAAAATCTATGATAGTGAAAACAATCTTATTGCTGACTTAGGTTCTGAAAAAAGGGTCAATGCGGCAACAAGTGATATTCCAACTGACTTAGTACGAGCTATCGTTGCAATTGAAGACCACCGTTTCTTCAACCATCGTGGTGTGGATTCTGTTCGTATTTTAGGCGCTTTTTTAAATAACTTGCGCAAAGGAAATCGACAAGGAGGGTCAACGTTGACGCAACAGTTGATTAAACTGACCTACTTCTCCACTTCAAGTGCCGACCAAACACTATCACGGAAAATTCAAGAAGCCTGGTTAGCTATTCAATTGGAGCGCAAAGCCACTAAGCAAGAAATTATTACATATTATGTAAATAAGGTCTATATGTCAAATGGTAACTACGGTATGCAAACAGCTGCTCAAAGTTATTACGGCAAAGATTTGAAAGATTTGAGCTTAGCTCAAACTGCTTTATTGGCGGGGATGCCTCAGGCACCAAACCAATACGACCCTTATACAAAACCAGAAGCTGCTAAAAATCGTCGCAATCTTGTATTGTCAGAAATGTATAAACTCAAATACATCTCTGCTGAGCAATATGAAAAAGCAGTCAATACACCCGTCACAGATGGTCTGCAAAGCTTAAAAAATTCAGCTTCTTATCCTGCTTACATGGATAACTACTTAAAGCAAGTTATTGAGCAAGTCCAAGAAGAAACGGGTTATAACTTGCTGACGACAGGAATGGAAGTCTATACAAACGTAAACAGAGCAGCTCAAGAGCGCCTTTGGAATATTTATAATAGCAATGAATATGTTGCTTATCCAGATGATGAATTACAAGTAGCTTCTACCATTATAGATGCTACAACTGGTAAGGTGATTGCTCAACTAGGCGCCCGAAATCAAGCTTCAAATGTTTCTTTTGGTACTAACCAAGCGGTTGAAACCAATCGCGACTGGGGCTCAACCATGAAACCGATCACGGATTACGCTCCAGCCATTGAAAATGGCATTTACACTTCTACGGCTGCTTACATTAGTGATGCTCCTTATAATTATCCTGGAACAACTACTCCAGTCTACAACTGGGATATGCGCTATTTTGGAAACATCACCATTCAGTATGCACTTCAAGAGTCTCGGAACGTTCCAGCTGTCAAGACGTTAGAAGCCGTCGGACTCAGCAAGTCTAAGAAATTCCTAAGCGGACTGGGCATTAATTATCCAGATATGGTATATGCAAATGCCATTTCAAGTAACACGACAAAATCCGATCGAAAATATGGTGCCAGCAGTGAAAAAATGGCTGCTGCCTATGCTGCTTTTGCAAATGGTGGAACTTATTACAAACCACAATATGTCAGCCGTGTTGTCTTTAGCGATGGAACCTCAAAAGATTTCTCTAATCAAGGTACAACCGCAATGAAAGAAACAACAGCTTACATGATGACAAATATGCTGAAAACAGTTCTTACATCTGGTACTGGGACCAATGCAGCTATATCTGGTGTCTATCAAGCTGGTAAAACAGGGACTTCCAACTATTCCGATGATGAATTGGCGAAACTAACGAAGCCTTATGGTGGCTCCAGTGTTGTAACTCCAGATGAACTATTTGTTGGTTATACACAGAAATATTCAATGGCGGTGTGGACAGGTTACACCAATCGTCTCACTCCTGTTCTGGATGACGGTGTGAAAGTTGCAACAGATGTTTACCGTGCCATGATGTCTTACTTGTCTGAAAGTGGGACAGAAGACTGGGAAATGCCTAGCGGCCTTTATCGTAGCGGAAATTATGTCTTTTTAGCCAATTCCACTAATAGATACCAAGGAAATTATTATAATTCTACTTCCAGTTCGAGCCTTGAAGAATCATCATCTTCTTCAAGCAGCCAAGAAAGTTCTACCCAAGAGTCATCAAGCAGCTCTGCTTCATCAAGTACAGAACCGAGTGCTTCTACGTCTGCAAGTTCTCCTAATAGCGGTGGAAATTCAGAAACTCCTCCTTCACGAAATCGATAATGAACAAGTTCCTGAAAGCTAAGCCGTTTAAAAGTTAACACCTTCAAATCAGAGTTTTGTAAAAATTAAAAAACACGAACAATCAAGATCAGTAAATAACTGGCTATAAGATTGTTCGTGTTTTTAATATTTCAATTCCTGATGAAATCACCATGAAGCAGTCTTATACCTTATGAAAATCTCTTCAAACTTTGTCAGTTTCGTCTGCGATCTCAAAAGCTCCTCTTTTAATCTGCTTACGGACTCATCTCTTAGTTTGCAATTTGATTTTCATTAAGTATCAAAATTTTTTATACCGCTTCTTTTTAATTCTTATTATTTACTAGCCAAAGCTCCCATTGGATCCCATGGGGCAAGTACTTTTGGTTCTGCTTCATAAGCAGCTAGTTCTTCTGCTGTTAAGAATTCCTTACGGACAACGATTTGATAAGTGTACTCGTCCATCCAGTCGTCGCTGGCAACAAAATAACCTTTGTCTCCGACTTTGTCACCCCAAGAATTTTCTACTTTCCATTTTGTTGATTTTCCATTTTCATCCAAATCAACACCTGTCAAGACCATAGCATGGGTCATGAGACTTTCGCTGTAATCCAAACGTCCTGCCTTATCTTGTGTCAATTCAATATCCATGCTTGATGTGAAATCGTACATGTCATTAACCATAACGCCCGCTTTGCGGTTGCTAGATTGACCGACATCAGAACCAAACCAAACAGTTTCTCCAGCCTGCATTTGAGCAATAGCCAGCTCTTTCAAACGCTCCATATTAACATTCAAATAACGAACATCACGTGCTCCTACGACATTTCCTAACATCTCAACTGTATAAGATTTGCCGTATGGTTTGTCAGCTGTAGGAGCATTGATGATTGAAACGTAGTCATCTAATTGAAGATCCACGTATTTTTTGTAAAATGCTTGTGGTGTCAGTCCAGTTTCACTGTGGAAATTGTTATCTTTATCACGATAAGCAAAATCAAAAGTACGAGGTGGGAGTCCAAGTGACATTGCTAAGAAATTAAAGATTTCTTGCAAGAGCTCTTCTTTTTTAGCTTGAATAGCTGTCGCATCTGCTCCACTAGTAACCAAATCACGCAAGATTTGTGCATCTTGACGGAGTAATTTATTGAGATATTGGTTGAGCTCACGGCTATTGCTAGATGAAATGGATTCTGGGTAAACTGATTTTGGAACAACCCCATATTTTTCAAAAAGTGCCACAACCATATCCCATTGTCCGCCGTCTTGTTGAGGCGTATCTAAGAGGAATTTCACTTTACGACTGGTTAAGTCTTGGTCAGCTGTTGCTAAGACTTGCTCCAAAAACCAGTTGGATTTTTCATATTTATCCCAAAAGAATGTGTGCGCTTGAGACAATTCAAATTCTTCCAATTGAAAGCCTGCAATCATTTTATGACGGAATGTATTGAGCGCTGCAAACATCCAGCAACGTCCAGACGCTTTTTGATTGCTGACTTTATCTTTGGTTAAGTCAATAGAAAACACAGGATTGTTTTCAATTGCACTGCTGCGTTTTTCAAGCGATGTTAATAAACCATTGTGGCTAACTGCATTTTCAATTGCAGCATACTTAGCAGTTGCTTCATAATTTGCATATAATTTATCTGTAAATTGTTGATCTATAGAATTCATAGATACCTCCTTCTAATTCTAAACACTATTATAGCTTATTTCCAAAAATCTTCAAACAAAAAGTTAGGCGCACCTAACTTTTTGTTATACAGCTGATTTTAGTAACCGACGTATTTTAAAAAACATAAGTCAGAACAATTCTCCTGCTTATTTCCAAAAATCATCGAAGATTGTAATCGGCAAATGACGTTTGTGCTCCCCTTTGTGCCACCAAGATTCAATCCTTGCTTTCGCTTGGTCAGAAATGGTTTTACCTTCCAAATAGTCATCAATTTCGTTGTAAGTGACACCGAGAGCGACTTCATCTGCAATGCCTGGCTTTTCTTCTTCCAGGTCTGCTGTTGGTACTTTTTCATAGAGGGCAGAATCAGCGCCCAAGGCAGCCAACAGCTGTTTCCCTTGCCGTTTATTGAGACGATAAAGTGGCAGAATGTCTGCACCACCATCACCAAATTTCGTAAAGAAAGCTGTTACATTTTCTGCTGCATGATCTGTTCCGACAACTGCTCCTTTATAAGAGCCTGCTAAAGCGTATTGCGCAATCATGCGGCTGCGAGCTTTGATGTTGCCTTTATTGAAGTCTGAGACAGTCGCTCCTGTAGCCTTAACCGCTTTTGTCATAGCATCTGCACTTTCTTTGATGTTGACAACAAGACTGACATCCGGCTGGATAAAAGCAAGAGCTCGCTGTGCATCGTCTTCGTCAGCCTGCACCCCATATGGCAAACGCACTGCGATAAATTGATAGCTAGCATCGCCAGTCTCCGCACGCATTTCCTCTATTGCCAATTGCGCCAAACGTCCTGCTAAAGTAGAATCTTGTCCGCCCGAAATTCCTAAAACATAGGTTTTCAAAAAAGAATGTTTTTTAAGATAATCCTTTAAAAAATCAATGGATTTACGAATTTCTTCCTCTGGGTCAATGACAGGGTTCACGCCTAACTGCTGGATAATCGTTTCTTGTAAGGTCATTTTGTTTCTCCCATTTGATTCGCTTTTTTGCGCATTTGATCAATCAAATCAACCTTGTCTTGCCATACATCACGCGCCAAATCCACAGGATAATCTTGCGGATTGAGAACCCGTTTGTACTCGTCCCACAACTTGTCAAATTCCTTGCGAGCATATTGTTGGATTTCTGTTAAGGTTGGCAATTCATAGACAAGTTGACCTTGTTTAAAGATATCAACCAAAAGAGGTACTGCATCAAAATTTGTCACAGTTTTATTAATGTAAGTGTAGGTCGGATGGAACATTTCCAATTCGGTGATAGCATTCACATCTACACCATCATAAGTAATATAGTCTCCTTCTGACTTGCCTTTTGCACGGCTAGTAATCCGCCAAACTTGTTTTTTACCCGGCGTTGATACTTTTCCACATTATTAGAGAGCTTAATCGTATTACGCAAATTGCCATGTTCATCTTCAATAGCCACAATCTTATAAACGGCTCCCAGTGCTGGTTGGTCATAAGCCGTGATGAGCTTAGTTCCAACACCCCACACATCAATCTTGGCCTTTTGCATTTTTAAGTTGAGGATTGTATTTTCATCCAAGTCGTTAGAAGCGTAGATTTTAGCATTTGGAAAACCAGCTTCATCCAGTTGCTGGCGAACTTTTTAGAAATATAAGCCAAATCCCCTGAATCAATTCGCACTCCAAGGAAATTGATTTTATCCCCCATTTCACGCGCTACTTGAATCGCTGCAGGAACACCGAGGCGGAATGTATCATAGGTATCCACCAAGAAAACACAGTCATGGTGCGTTTCAGCATACGCCTTAAAAGCTTCATAGTCATTTCCATAGACTTGGACGAGAGCATGAGCATGCGTTCCTAGGACTGGAATATCAAAGAGCTTTCCAGCACGAACATTACTGGTTCCATTTGCTCCACCAATCACTGCCGCACGAGTTCCCCAGATAGCCGCATCCATTTCCTGTGCTCGGCGTGTACCAAATTCCATTAAAGGCTCATTTTCGATGACTGAGCGAATCCGAGCTGCTTTTGTCGCTACCAAGGTTTGATAGTTGACAATGTTTAATAAGGCAGTTTCCACTAATTGACATTGAGCAAGAGGACCTTCTACTTGAACAATGGGTTCATTGGCAAAGACCAAGTCTCCCTCTTGTGCAGAACGCACTGTTAATTCCAATTTCAAATTTGCTAAATAGTCTAAAAATTCTTCATCATAGTCAAGAGAACGAAGATAGGCAATATCACTATCTGAAAATGTCAAATGATTTAAATAATGAACCATCCGCTCCAAGCCAGCAAAAACCGCATAGCCACTATGAAAGGGCTCTTTCCGAAAATAAACTTCAAAAACAGCTCGTTTATTATGAATATTTCTTCTAAAATAAACTTGCATCATGTTGATTTGATACAAATCCGTATGCAAGGTTAAACTATCATCTGGATACATAACGACTCCTTGTAAGATGTATTTTTACTTATTATACCACAAATCAAAAGAGCAAGAGGAAATCTTGTTCAACTTTAGGTGTTTAAATAACTATTCTCAAGTTTTCTGTTGTATTGCGCTGTTTAAATTTTCAGTTTTAAAACATCTTAAAAACCAAGGTGCATTTGGAACAACTTTAAAAAAGTCGCAAATTTATCCTTGGTTTTATTATATTATTATTTATCTTTAAATTTCAATTGGCTATAAATACCAAATACAAGTATCCAAATAGCTGAACCGATTGCTCCTACAACGGTTGATTTTTGTAAAAAGAGGGTTATAAATACAAAGGCAAAGAAGAGCAAAGTAAGAGGATTGAGAAACTTATAGGCTGGCATTAGATAGCCATCTGCCATAAATTCTTTTGATTTTCTGTATTTCAAGTGAGCAATCATAGTGAGTGCATAGATAGCAATATAAACTCCTGATGAAGAAGCAGTAATCAAAGCAAAGGAGTCTGATACTCCTGGTAATACCTGAATAAAAGCAGCTAATGCAATCACTACCGCTGAGGTCAAAATAGCGTTTTGCGGAACATTTTGTCTGGATAATTTCCCAGCACCGATTCCATTCAAAAAGCGATTAGGTGAATCATGTGCAATTTGATACAAATGACGCCCAGTCGAATACAAGGTAGAGTTCAAAGCTGAAGCAGCTGAAGTCAATACGACAAAGTTAATCAAAGCTGCAGCCCATTTAAGGCCTGCCAACTTGAAAACAATCACAAAGGGAGAATCTGTGGTTGCTAAATCCCGCCAAGGGATAATCGCCATAATTGCAAGCAAAGAGCCACCGTAGAAAAGAACGATCCGCAAGGGGATTTCTTTAATAGCCTTTGGCAATACCTGCCGAGGATTTGCCGTTTCAGACGTTGTGATTCCAATAAATTCAATAGCTTGATAAGCAAAGAAGACCATTTGAAAGCCCATGACAAAACTCATAAAACCATTAGGAAATAATTGGAAATTTTGACTGATATTGCTGATGCTGGCTACACCATTGGGCGTTTTAAAGCCTGTCAACACCATAAAAATCGCTGTCACAATCAAAGCAATAATCGCTACAATCTTAACCATGGCAAACCAAAATTCAACTTCACCAAAAACTCGGACTGCAATCAGATTGACCATGCTCAAAACGGCAAGGAAGACGATTTGAATCAGCCATGCTGGCCAAGTCGGAAACCAAAATTGGACGTACTGTGCAACTGCCGTGATTTCTGCCATACCGATAAAAATGAGGGAAATCCAATAGGACCAACCAGAAAAATAACCCCAGCCATTCCCAAGATACTTGGTAATGAAGTTGATAAATGTGTGCTGGTCTGGATCATAATACAACATCTCTCCAATCGCCCGCATCATCAAATACATAAAGACGCCGGTCAACATGTAAATGAGAATAATTGACGGCCCTGTCAGACTAATCGAACGTCCTGCTCCTAAAAAGAGACCCGTTCCAATTGTCCCAGCAATAGCAATGATTTGGACATGACGATTTTTTAAGCCACGTTCCATTTTATTCTTATTATTTTCAGAATTCTTTTCACTCATACGAAGCCTCCTTTTCACATGAACTTTTCCATTGTACCACAATTCTGACAATTTCACTAGTCATTTATGAGAGCACGAGAATTGAACAAATCAAAAGAAACCCTTTCATTTCCAATCCTCCAATGCATTACTTGTTTTTCATTAAGCAAAAAGAAGCTGGAATAAGTGCTCAGCTTCCTTTGTTTATATCGTGCGTTTAGAGTACACTTAATGCTGGAACAAAAGTCTAAAGACATTCGCTTTACAAGTTCGAAAGAATACCTTTGTCAAACACTTCGTTTTTTATCCACCACCTAAACTGCTGAGAAGCCTTGCGTGGCTGAGACTACGAAACAAAAATTTTCAAGATGATTTTGGTCTTTCGCTCTAAAAATTCTCTGTGATATACTTGTAGACTTCTTGCCCTGCAACCGCTCCGTCACCGACAGCTGTCGTTACTTGGCGAAGATCTTTTTCGCGAACATCTCCAATAGCATAGATGCCAGAAATAGCCGTTTTCATATGATTATCGGTTACAATCCAGCCTGCTTCATTGGTAATGCCCAAATCTTTGGCAAACTCACTAACTGGATCTAAACCAACATAGATAAAGACACCGCCAAATTCATGTTCAGATATTTCACCCGTTTTGACATTCTCTACCATAACGCTGCTAACGCGCTTGTCACCTTTGATTTCCTTCACAACTGAATCCCAGATAAAATGAATTTTTTCATTGGCAAATGCACGTTCTTGCAGTAACTTTTGGGCTCGCAATTCATCGCGCCGATGAATAATCGTCACCGTTTTTGCAAAACGAGTCAAAAATACAGCCTCTTCCACCGCAGAGTCGCCTCCACCGACCACAAGCAAATCTTCATCTCGGAAAAAGGCTCCGTCACAGACTGCACAGTAAGACACCCCGCGGCTGTTTAATTCTTCTTCACCCGGAACTCCTAGATGACGATGAACAGCTCCAGTCGCAATAATAAGCGTCTTGGTTTCAAAAATCTCATCTTCTGTAAAGACTTTTTTTATTGCTCCTTGGTGTTCGATTTTTTCAACAGAGCCAAACAAATGCTCCACTCCCAAATTTTCGAGCGGTTCAAACATTTTTTCGGCTAGTTCTGGACCACTGATATTAGCATATCCAGGATAATTTTCAATATCTGAGGTATTGTTCATTTGTCCGCCTGGAATGCCACGTTCCAAAAGAGCCACTTTAAGATTACTTCTAGCAGCATAAAGCGCAGCTGTCATGCCTGCTGGTCCAGCTCCAATAATAATTGTGTCGTACATAAATTTACTTCCTTTATTGTAATCACTGTTATTCTAACGTTATTAAGCTCTTTTTTCAAACATTATGCTCTGAAGATAAGCAGAATCCCCATCATTGCAAAGGATAAAATCGGAATCGTCATCACTGCAATCAATAGCATATCATACAGATGAGCTTGTCGATCTTTGATTGTTTTATCAACACGGCGAACAGCACGCAGCCCAATCCATAATCCGAGAAAACTCCCTACCAATAGCGCCGTAATCAGTAAACTCTCTAGATAGAGTAAAAAAACTTGAGACAGCATAGTCACTCCTCTATTCCCTAATTTTTGTTAAAGGCATTCAAAACAAATGCCGCAAACTTGAAAATAAACCCAGCTAGCAAGGCCAACTGGGCTTCTTTTTCTATTATATCAAATATATGTCCGTTTGTAACTGGCAAAAAATTCTTTTGTGCGTTCTTCTTTAGGGTGGTTCATTATTTCATCTGGAGTTCCCATTTCAATAATGTGCCCCTTATCCAAAAACAGCACTTTATCTGCCACTTGAGACACAAAAGACATGTCATGGCTGACTAAAATCATGGTCTGACCAGCCTTGGCTGCATCTGCAATGGATTTTTCAACTTCCCCTACTAGTTCAGGATCAAGCGCTGATGTTGGCTCGTCTAAAAGCAAAACATCTGGCTTCATCGCAAGCGCACGCGCCAAAGCGACACGTTGTTTTTGTCCACCTGACAGATGACGTGGATAGTGATTTTCACGGTCTGACAGACCAACTTTTGCCAGTTCTTCTTTGGCAAGATTCGTCGCTTCTTGGTCTGATAATTTTTTTACAACCAATAAACCTTCTTTGACATTGTCCAAAGCCGTCCGACGCTCAAAGAGATTAAACTGCTGAAACACCATAGCTAACTTTCGTCGCAAGGTTAGGATTTCTTCCTTGCTAATCGTAGAAAAATCAACAGTAAAATCATCAATGGCAATCGTGCCGCTGTCTGGCTGTTCCAGATAATTCAAACTGCGTAAGAAAGTGGATTTCCCCGCACCAGATGAACCAATTAAAGCAACCACTTCTCCTTTTTGAATCTCTAAACTAAGATTGTTTAAAACCATTTGTCCAGAAAAGGATTTGCTGAAATTTGAAATACGAATCATTATCGAACATCTCCTTTCGCCTGTATTTGTGGATTGAGATTATCAGGCGCTTCAATCGCCATTTTCTTTTCGATAAACCGCCCAAATGCTTCAATCACAATATTCACGCCCCAATAGACAAGAGCAACCGAGATAAAGCGCTCGAAGTAGCGATAATCTGCACCACCCAAAATCTGCGCTTGAGCAAAAATCTCAACAACTCCTGCACTGAAAGCCAAGGAAGTTCCTTTGGTCAAGCCAATCAAAGAGTTAATCAAGGTCGGTGTGGCAACCACTGCGGCATTGGGAATAATAACACGGCGGTAAACCTGTCTGTTTGTCATTCCCAAACTACGAGCCGCTTCAATTTCTCCAGCATCAACAGACAAAATCGCCGCTCGAATGGTTTCACTAGCGTAAGCCGCTTCATTAAAAGCAAAAGCTACAATGGCAAATAGATAGGCTGGAATAGCATTGATATTCAGACCCGTACCGAATCGCAAGTTGATGGCCTTCAGAAGCAAAGGAATCCCATAATAAGTCAGCATGAGCTGAACAAGCACTGGTGTCCCTCGCAAAAAACTAACGAAAAAAGCCTGCAGAGGATATAAAATTTTCACACGGTTGATTTTGACAATAGCAAAAATGAGAGCCAAAATCAAGCCAAAAAAAGCTCCTCCTAAGGTCAGTAGTAGTGTTGTTGGTAATTTTTCGATAATTCTTGGTAGTCCGTCAAACACAGAGCGCCAGCTAAAAAGCTGTCCGTCTGGAATCTTTTGAACCAATTCTTGATACCAATTAGAGGTTAAAACCGCTGTTGTAACAATCATAGCAACTTCCCTTTCTCGATAATATCTAATTCTATCACAATTTTTTTATTTCACCAATTATTTACTACGATAAAAATAGACTAGCAAGACTAGTCTATCACATTCGTTCTCTAAAGAATAATTGTTTTTATTTATGAGAGTGATAAAGAAATTTTAAGACTAAAAACTTTGACGTTTCGCTTTTCTTTCTGCACGACCGCGTGCGCGATTTTCAGCTCTTTTTGTCTTACGGCGTTTTTCATTGACAGCCCACTGGATTTTTTTCTTATAGCCCGGTTTGATTTTCTTCTTTTTCTTTTTAACCAGACCAATCATTTCCGTGTCCAATTTTTCCTGTGTTTTTTCACGATTGGCACGGCGATCGCGGTCATAGGTATCTTGAAATTCTCCGTTTTTAATCATCTTGGGAATGAAGTGGATACCCATTTTCTCCAGCTCACGAATATCTGAATCATCGCTCGGTTGATAAAGTGTAATAGCCGTACCTGGCAGTCCATTTCTGCCAGTTCGTCCCACTCGGTGAACGAAGAAGGACAAATCTTGCGGAATCGCATCATTGATGACATGACTAACGCCTTCAATATCAATTCCCCGCGCAGCTAAATCTGTCGCAACAATGTATTCAAAATCTAGGTTCTTCACCTGATTCATAATCCGTTTTCGCTCCCGCGGTGCAATATCCCCATGAATCTTTGCCACCTTGAGACCTTGCGCTGTCAAATAGCTATGCAATTCATCCGCTCGTGTCTTAGTATTGACAAAAATCATAGCTAGATAAGGCTGTAGGAGCTGTGTGATTTCATAAATCTGCGCATTCTTATCACGTCCTTTTGTTGAAATCAGCCAATTTTCAATAGTATCTGAAATAACCGTTTTGGTTTTGATTTGCTCAATGACTGGGTTGGATAGATATTTTTTTAAAAATGGCTGCAATTTTTGCGGAATGGTCGCAGAAAAGACTAGAAATTGCAAATCCTTCGGCAAACTGGACGCAATCTTATCCACTGTTTCTAAAAAGCCCATATCCAAGGTCATATCTGCTTCATCAACGACAAAGGTATTCGCCTTATGAATGGCTAAGTCACCTGATTCGACCAAATCATAAATGCGTCCTGGTGTGCCAATGACAATATGTGGTTGACTGGAACTCAATTTCCCAATCTGACGATTTTTATCCGTCCCACCGACATAGTTAGCAACTCGAATTTCCTTATCAGAAAAAGCAGCAATTTGGCGTGCAGCCTGATAAATCTGCCTAGCCAACTCACGACTAGGAGCGGTAATAACGACCTGAACACTATCTGCATCTTCATTCAGCTTTTGAAAAATCGGCAGCAAGAAAGTGTGTGTTTTCCCTGAACCTGTTTTGGACTCTCCCACCAAGTCACGACCAGCAAGCACAACCGGAATGAGTTTTTCCTGGACTTCTGTCGCCTCAACAAAGTTCAAATCTTTAAGTGCCTCTTGAATGTAATCTTTAAACTTAAATTCTGTAAATTTCATGTTTTCCTCTATTCGTCTCTTATCCTATCTATTATACCAGAACTTGCTTTAAAAATAAAAATGAATCATGTTTTTCTCTTCTTATTTCCTCCCTTTTCTATGAAGCTCTCCTTATTTTATGATACAATAATAATAAGTTTACAAAAAAGGGATGACCATGAAAAAATTTATTATTACTCTTGTAACGACTCTCTTGATCTTCCTAGCTCCTACAGTTTTAGCGGACAACTTTGAAGTAGGTGCTAAGCATGCTATCGCAGTTGACGTTGCAACCGGAAAAATTTTGTATGAAAAAGATGCTAATCAGCCAGTTGAAATTGCTTCTATTACTAAACTACTAACAGCCTATTTAGTCTATGAAGCGATTCATCAAGGAAAATTCACTTTACAAACTTCCGTAGATATTTCTGACTACCCTTATCAACTAACCGTTAATTCGGACGCCAGTAACGTTCCTTTGGAAGCTAGAAAATATACTGTCGAAGAACTGTTAGAAACTTCTTTAATAGCAAGTGCTAATAGTCCAGCGATTGCCTTGGCTGAAAAAGTTGCCGGTAGTGAGAAAAAATTTGTGGATTTGATGAAAGCTAAATTGCAACAATGGGGAATCAAAGGTACTACTATCATCAATGCTTCTGGGCTGAATAATTCTGTTTTAGGAGAGGAACATATTTATCCTAGTTCAGGAAAAGAAGACGAAAATAAAATGAGCGCCCACGATGTTGCCATTATTGCTCGGCGTTTAATCCTTGATTACCCAGAAGTTCTAGAAATCACCCAAAAAGCTACGTCTAACTTTGCAGGCATGACGCTTACATCGTCCAACCACATGCTCAAAAATATGCCCGCCTTTCGAGCTGGAGTAGATGGCCTCAAGACTGGAACTTCTGATAAAGGAGGCTCTTCCTTTGTCGGAACAATCCAGCAAAGAGGGATGCGTTTGATTACGGTTCTCCTCAATGTTGATCATGCAGATGAGGATGAGAATGCCCGCTTTACAGCTACCTCTAGATTTATGACCTATATTTATCAGCAATTCACAGTCCAAACTCTTGTGAAAAAAGGTGAAGCCTACAATAAAAGCTCTGCTCGCATCATTAATGGGCAAAAAGATGAAGTCACTGCTGTTGCTAGTGAAAAACTCACCATTGTGCGGAGATACAATCATAAAAAACCGACTGTTCATTTTACAACTGATAAAACGGTTATCCCACTCCTTTAAAAAAGGGTGTCATTGTTGGGAAATTGACCTATACTGATAATGATTTGATTGGAAAAGGCTATCTTGACAAGAAGCCACCAACTATTTCCATGCTTTCAGCGGAGAAAATTGGTCGTCCTTTCTTCCTCAAATCATGGTGGAATGAATTCGTACAATATGTCAATGAAAAATTATAAACGAGCGAAATAGAAATCAGTATTTCGTAGAAGCTTGATTTCATCGTTCATCTCCGCATAGTTCGAAAGACTTGAAAAACCTTTTGAGGTTGGAAATAAGCAAATGTAACTTAATGACAAATGGGCTGTAAAAGTTGATATAGAACATATTATAGCTCATTCAATAGTAATTGGGAATGTGACAAAACTCAAAATCAAAAATTTTTAGTTTGTAATCTCATTCCCACAAGGCTGCTCAACAGCCTGAGAGACTGTCGAGGTGGCAGATAAAGAAAACAAAGTTTTCGTCAAAAGTACTCTTCCAAGCTTGAAAAGCGAATCGCCTTGAGACTTGCTTTTCAAGCTCTATCCGTAACCTCAACGCAGTGCTTTGAGTAATTAGCTACTGCGTCTGTAATGCTAACGATATAAACAAAGAAAGCTGAGCACTTTTGTCTCAGCTTATTTATTTTAGCTTCATTTACTCAACTTTTCAGAATTTCCAGCTTCCTCAATCGCCTTTTTAAGAGCGTTCCAACCTAAGGTTGAGCATTTGATGCGTTGAGGGAACTTAGCAACACCAGCTAAAAAAGCTGCGTCTCCTAGTTCCTTTTGCTGCTCATCGTCCTTACCTTGCACCATTTGAGAAAAAATTTCTGCCAAAGCTAGCGCTTCATCCTTCGTCTTCCCTAGGACTACATCCGTCATCATACTGGCTGAAGCTGTAGAAATACTGCAGCCAGAATTCACAAAGGCAATATCTTCAATCATGCCCTGCTCATCAAATTGAACCGACAGGCTGATGACATCACCGCACGTAGGATTGTTGAGACTAACTTGTTCTACACCCTCCAATCGACCTTGATGATGAGGGTGAGCTGAATGGTCCGTCACAACTGCTTTATAAAGGCTATTTAGTTTAGAAAGTGCCATCGAAAAACTCCTTTGTTTTCTGCAAAGCTTCAACAAGCTTGTCGCAATCTGCTTTGGTATTATATAGATAAAAACTAGCTCGAACAGTCGCTGACACTCCTAGGTAACTCAACAAAGGTTGAGCACAGTGATGTCCAGCCCGTACAGCCACGCCTTCATAGTCCAGAGCTGTTGCTACATCATGAGGGTGAAGCCCAGCTAGATTAAAGGAAATAACACCTGACCGCTGAGTCAAGTCCTCCGAACCATAAATGGTAAGCCCCTCAACAGCTTGTAATTTTGGAAATACATAAGCTATCAATTCCTGCTCATACTGATGAACTGTTTCCATTCCAATCTTGTCCAGATAGTCAATGGCGGCAGCTAGACCTATAGCACCAGCTATATTGGGTGTGCCTGCTTCAAACTTCCAAGGCAACTCTTTCCATGTCGCTTCTTGTTCATAGACAAAATCAATCATTTCCCCACCAAATTCGACAGGCGACATTTGCTCAAGTAGCTCTTCTTTGCCATAGAGAACACCGATACCAGTCGGACCTAGCATCTTGTGACCCGAAAATGCAAAGAAATCAACGTCCAAGTCTTGTACATCAATCTTCATGTGAGGAACTGATTGAGCTCCGTCCACCACTAAAAGAGCATTTGTCTGGTGCACTAACTCTGCTATTTCTTTTATGGGATTCACCACACCTAGTACATTAGAAACATGCGCCAAAGCAACAAATCGCGTCTTTTCAGTCAATTTCGACTGAAAGTCAGCGAGGTCTAACATACCGTCTTTCAGATAAGCATAAATCAATCTAGCACCTGTTTCCTTACAGGCTTCCTGCCAAGGAATGATATTGGAATGGTGCTCCATAACGGAAATCAGCACTTCGTCGCCTGGCTGCAAGACACTTTCGGCATAACGCGCTACCCAATTGAGTCCCGTTGTCGTTCCTCTCGTAAAGAGAACTTCTTTCGTTGAAGCGGCATGGATAAAGGAGCGCGCTCGTTCCCGCGCAGCTTCATAAGCTGCCGTTGCCCGTTCTGCTAGTGTATGAACACCACGATGAACATTGGCATTATCATTTTCGTAATAATCCGTAATCGCTCTTAAAACCTGCCTTGGCTTTTGGGTCGTTGCTGCATTGTCCAAATAGACTAGTGGCTCATCATTGACAATTTGATTCAAAATTGGAAAGTCCTTCCGAACAGCTTCTACATCAAGTTTAGACATTTCTTTTCCTATCTCTTACTTCTTAGCCAAAATTTCATCAATATTTTCAATCATCTCAGCACGCACTTCTTTGACTGGAATTTCAACGATAACAGAGCCTAAGAAGCCACGCACAACTAAACGTTCCGCAGTCGCCTTATCCAGTCCCCGACTCATGAGATAGTACATATCTTCTGGATCCACCTGACCGATAGACGCCGCATGCCCTGCTGTCACATCATTTTCATCAATCAAAAGAATAGGATTAGCATCTGAACGTGCTTTATCAGACAACATGAGCACTCGACTTTCCTGTTGAGCATCTGCTCCCTTGGCTCCCTTGATAATGTGACCGATTCCGTTAAAAGTCAACGTTCCCTTTTCCAAAATCACTCCATGTTGGAGGATATTACCAATCGAATTGCAACCGTAGTTGGTGACACGACTGTCAATCCCTTGTATCTGTCTACCACGAGAGAGAGCCACCACTTTCATATCCGCATGACTGCCACGACCAAACAAATCACTGTCAAAATCAGCAATCACATCGCCTTCATTCATGACCCCGATTGCCCAGTCAATCATTGAATCATCGTCTAACTTACCCCGACGACTGATATAGGCGGTCACATTTCCCCCCAGACGGTCAATAGCTGAAAACTTAATCTGAGCACCAGCCTGTGCAATCACTTCCACCGTGATATTAGCAGTCACGGGAACAGTCCCAGAGCCATAGGTCTCCAGACGCTCCAAATAGGTAAACTTGGAATGCTTCCCTGCGATAATCAGGATATGCTTGTTAAATGGCACATCACTTTCACTATCTTGGTAAAAAATGCCTTCAATGGGCTGATTGATTTCAACATTATCTGGAATATAGAGCACCGCTCCACTATTGAAATAAGCTGTATGGTAAGCTGCTAGCTTATCTTCGTCATATTTAACAGCAGACATAAAATGTTTCTCAATGATTTCTGGAATTTCCTCAAGAGCAGAATAAAAGTCTGTGAAGATGACACCCTGCTCCGCCAAGTCAGCCGGCAATTGCTCTAAAGCAGTCTGCGTCCCAACCTGAACCAATGTCAAATGGTCATTCAGTGCTGTAAAATCAGGCACATTTGCAAGAACCTCACTTTCTGACAGCGTGCCGTCTCCCAAATTCCAGCGGTGAAATTTCACCCGCTCAATAACAGGCAGTTCCAACTTATCTATTTTATCAAAGGCAGCTTGACGGAGATTTGCCAACCACTCAGGCTCCGCATGCATTTGTGAAAAATGTTTAATGGTTTCTTTTGTCATTTCATTCTCCTATCTTTTCTAAGTAAAAAGAAAGGTTGACTAGACTTCTTCTTGGTAATCAAAACCAAGTTCTTCAGCCAATTTGGCATAACCTTCCTGCTCCAAACGAACAGCTAATTCCGGACCACCAGAAGCAACTACACGCCCATCCATCATGATATGGACCACATCAGGCGTAATATAATTCAACAGACGTTGATAGTGCGTAATAATCATAGCACCAAAATGTTCACCACGCATAGCATTGACGCCCTTAGACACCACTTTCAGTGCATCAATATCTAGTCCAGAGTCAATTTCATCCAGTAGCGCAAAAGTTGGCTCTAGCATCAACAATTGCAAGATTTCATTGCGTTTCTTTTCACCGCCAGAAAAGCCTTCATTCAGATAACGCTCGGCCATTTCCTCTTTCATATTCAGCAATTCCATTTTTTCGTCCAATTTCATGATGAAATCACGAACAGAAATTTTTTCGTCGTCTTCTTTACTTGCATTCATAGCTGCACGCAAAAATTCTGCATTGGTAATGCCTGGAATTTCACTTGGATACTGCATAGCAAGAAAAAGCCCCATGCGAGCTCGTTCGTCCACATCCAATTCTAAAATATTGACACCGTCAAAGAGAACTTCCCCTTCGGTTACCTTGTAATTTGGATTTCCCATAATCGCTGCTGATAAGGTGGATTTTCCCGTACCGTTTGGCCCCATAATGGCGGCTACTTCTCCTGTTTTAAGAGTCAGATTAACTCCTTTTAAAATTTCCTTTCCTTCGATTTCTACGTGGAGATCCTTGATTTCTAAGACAGACATGGTAAATTTTCCTTTCTTTGTAACCATAATATACCTTATAAGTATAGCAAAAAAAAGCCAAAAAGGCTTTTATTTTGTTTTAATTTAAGATTCTATTTCTTTCTTCTATTTCTGAATTTTGTACGAATTTCTTCTCGATAAGCAGAATTTCCGATAAAACGAAGGATATTGAGTAGCGGTGTTCGATTTGGACCCAGAACACCAATTAGTTCTACCAAAAGTTCCACTCCAAAAAGTAGTCCAATAATTAACAGCGTCCCACCGATACGGCTCGAAACATTTAGCAAAAGAGAAATCATGGCAAAAATCATAGAAATGCCATAAATAACCAAAACTGTCCCACGGTGGGTCAAGCCTAAAGAGAGCAGGCGGTGATGAAGATGACGTTTATCGGGGGTATAAAATTTTTGTCCAGATAAAGTTCTACGCACAATCGCTAAAAATGTATCTGTAATCGGCACTCCCAGAATAATCATCGGAGTAATCACAGCGACAGCTGTCGCATTTTTCAAGCCTTGCAATGACAAAACCGCAATCATAAAACCGATAAACAGCGCTCCTGTATCTCCCAGATAAATAATAGCGGGGTGGTAATTGTAAGGGAAAAATCCTGCGATAGACATGACCAAGACAAAAATAGTTAAGGTTAGAAAAACATTGTGATCTGGCAAGAAAAAGTAGGAAACAATCCCCATTGTCACCAGCGAAATAATGGATACACCACTCACTAATCCGTCCAACCCGTCAATCAAATTAACGGCATTGGTAATCGAAATAATCCAGATAACGGTTAAAATGAAAGACAACCAAGGAGCAAAGTGCAGCAGCGACCCACCAAAAGGGATTTTAAAATGATTCAAACGAAAATCCGTCAATAACCAAATCAAACTGGCAGCCAACACAATTCCTGACATCTTTGCTAAAGGCTTCAACTCTTTCACATCATCAATAAGGCCTGTTAAGGCAATGATGCCGCCTCCTAAGACAACAGGCCAAATATAATCAAAATAACTTTTTCCATGAAAGGTTGCCTGCACAATCATCGGCATAAAAACAAGCGTAGCAACCGAAAAAGCAATGACAATAGCTAAACCGCCGCTGCTTGGCATCGGCTTTTTGTTGATTCTCCGAGCATTTGGATAATCAACCGCACCTATTTTAAATGCCAATAGACGCACCAAAGGCGTGAGAATCACACCGATGAAAAAGGTTCCAAGCAACACCAAAATGAATTTTAAAGGGAAGGGAATCATAAGCATTTAACCTTTTGAAGACTGGCAACCGCCTCGTTGACAAGCAATAAGTAACCGTGTTCTTGCAAAACAGCTCTTGTCACATCCGTATCCTCTGCATGCTCACGCATCAAAGCCAGGAGCCAAGCTGGATAACGCTTTGGACGCCCTTCAATATCAACCAAGATTGTCAAATAATAGTGGTCGTCCATTTTGTACAACTCCGAAGTATTGACAGCATAATCTACTGTCTTAGAAAAAACAATTGCTTCTTTCAGGCTAGAAAATTTCAAAATGTAATAAATATATTTCTGCGTTAGTTCGTCACTATTTTCCTCTGACTCCATATCAGAAGTGCTTGTGTTATCGTCTGCTTCCGCCGTTTCCAAAGAACGAACAGCCTCCATATCGTCTTTACTTTTCTCAAAAATATTTTTTTCTAATGTCTTTAAAAATTCATCAGGAGACATTTGAGACAGCTCTTCTACATCTGGCAAATCTGCCAAATCATCGAAGTTCAGATTCTTATCAATCTTAGACTTGGTGACAAAGACATCCAATCGGTCGGGCTTTGGTGTCACACGAAAACTGAGCATGCCGCTATCTAAAAAGCTCTCTGGCATTTCCAACTCATCTAAAATCGCATAGAAAAACTCTTCTGTTTTTTCTTGTGGGACTAGAAAATCTGCCATTTCCATCCCACGTTCCTCTAAATCCTCTAATTTTATTGTGATTTTAATCGTTGTATCACTAATTTGCTTCATTTCCATAGGCATTACCTCATACTTCTAGTCTTTTCATTATACTAAAATTTCGGGTTTTTTACAAAAAATAGACAGCCTTTGTTTTCTTTTGCAATTCAAACTTCTAAGAGACATTTTGCCTCAAGAACTTTTGAACTTCAAAATAACAAAAAGCGCCCACTAGAGCGATTTTTATCTATTTTGTCCCCTCTCGAGGTAATATGGGTTACTAACCGGATATTAAAGTCCGTAAGTTGCAAGGTAAAGAGAGTTTCCGTCCCCTCTCGAGGTAATATGGGTTACTAACAATATGCTATCATTTATTGAACCACGTGTCCTTAGTTTCCGTCCCCTCTCGAGGTAATATGGGTTACTAACAAGATAAGAATACGGGAAAATTGATTCATTATATTGTTTCCGTCCCCTCTCGAGGTAATATGGGTTACTAACGAAAACAGTTTACAAGATGTTCTACTAATTGTGTTTCCGTCCCCTCTCGAGGTAATATGGGTTACTAACATTTTAAAACATCTTATGACTGTATTAGACCTTATAGGTTTCCGTCCCCTCTCGAGGTAATATGGGTTACTAACAAGATAAGAATACGGGAAAATTGATTCATTATATTGTTTCCGTCCCCTCTCGAGGTAATATGGGTTACTAACAAAGTAGGGCTTTCATTGACTGGTAGGACAGACAGTTTCCGTCCCCTCTCGAGGTAATATGGGTTACTAACAAAAACTTAGAACGATTAGTTCCAAACGACAATCAAAGTTTCCGTCCCCTCTCGAGGTAATATGGGTTACTAACAAGATAAGAATACGGGAAAATTGATTCATTATATTGTTTCCGTCCCCTCTCGAGGTAATATGGGTTACTAACGCATTACCTGCCATTGTTGAGGGTATGAAAACCTGGTTTCCGTCCCCTCTCGAGGTAATATGGGTTACTAACCTGGCGTTACCACTGTTACCGTATTAGAATTTCTTGTTTCCGTCCCCTCTCGAGGTAATATGGGTTACTAACAAAGTAGGGCTTTCATTGACTGGTAGGACAGACAGTTTCCGTCCCCTCTCGAGGTAATATGGGTTACTAACGAAAACAGTTTACAAGATGTTCTACTAATTGTGTTTCCGTCCCCTCTCGAGGTAATATGGGTTACTAACCCTATATTTTGTACATAAATACCAGAAAACCACCATATCTTGTTTTAACAGCCCAAAAGTGGAAACTTCTTTGATTATAACATATTTTGAACCAAAAAGGAAGAACTGAGAGCTACTTGAGCAGTTTAAGTAACTCCTCATTCTTAACATCGTAATAGGAGAATCGTTCTTCTCTAATATCATAGTTGGACTGGAGGATATCCTTTAATGTTCCCAACAAGGCGCGCAATCTTTTTGAGCTAATTGCCTTTTTATCGATTTCAGCGAGACCATGCGCTAGACGATTTCTTTCCCCGTTGAAACTCTTCACTAATTTGATACTTTCCAGTAAAGACTCTTCCGCCTGATAAAATTCCAAAATATTGCTAAAAGACAAAAGGTTCAAAGTAGAAGTCTTGTTATAGACTCTTTCCTTGCTTTCACTCCCACGCTCCTTCTTCATCTCATGCTCCAGATAGTCAATGATAGCATCGGCATCTGGGTGCGACAGGTTTAGCTTGGGAAGATTTTCCTTTCTGACGATTAAGCCCGGATGTTCGGATTGGATTTTTTCTTCCAAGATATACTCTGCCAAAGACTTCGCCTTGATGAGCACATCAGCGATTTGACCCCGGCGATTTAAAATATCAATCATCAGGTAATAGTTGAGAGCTTTAACAGCCTCTTGGCTATCCCCTTCCCGAGCCAAATCCTGCAAAATGGCCTGCTTTTCAAAAACATCGGTAAAATTATTTAAAATATTGCATGCCTTGGCTCTTTGCGATTTAGAAAGGATCTTATTATTTTTTTCCTGCAAGATAGCCAAGGCAGCCGCATAATCATAACGCTTAATTAACTGACACAGATAGCGTTTGACTAGAGACTGATTGAACTTTTCAGACTGGTCTTCTAAACTGCGATTTTCAAAATCTTCCTGATTGTCTTTATTGCTATCAATCAATTCCTCAATCGGTAGTTCTGTGGCTGGATTAAAAGGTCTGTTGGCTGATTTTTCAGGAGTAGCCACCTGCACCGCCCGAATGTTGTAATTATTGATGCGATTGACCGCAAACATGGCGGAAATAATCTGCGGTGTAGCAGACGAAAGGTTCAAAATCAGTTCATCCTCATCGCTCAGATAACGCTCAATAATCTGAGTGATTTCTGCGTACATTTTGTCAAAAACATAGACTTCATCATTTTTAAGGATTGTTGGGTCAATCATAATTTCCGGATTGTAGCCGTCAATAGACTGCAAAGCTGCTTGAATCCGGTCTTTTTTTACCAGCATTTCCTCACTGTAAATCAAGACTACCTTGTTCGGTCGGTAAATACGGCACAAATGCAAGAGGGCTCCGTCGTGATTTTTTGTAATAGGGTCGGTGGTCCCGACAGCAGAGATTAAAATTTTCATCTTATCGTCCTAACTTAAATCTTCTAATAATTTCTTGTTCATTTCATCGTAAAAGGCAAATAGTTTCCTATCAAAAGAATACCAGTCCTGAATCAGGTCTTTCAGAGATTTCTGGGCAGCCCCCAAAAGTTTAACATCTTCTTCTTTCAGGGGATTAAGACTGTGTGCAACTGCATTTCTGGACTCATTCAGATCCAAAATAGGTTTAATCTGTTTTAAGAGCTGCCATTCCTGTCTCTTTTTAAGAATTTTTCTGAAATCCCAGATAGACAGATATTTAAGCTCATCCTCTTCAATATCCTGTAGTTCCTGAGGATAATGTCTTTGGATGTAATCCTCCAGCATAAACTCAGCCAAGGACTTGGTACGAATAAAGCACTCCATCACATTTCCTCTTTTGACCTGCAGGTCAATGGTCAGGTAAGCATTTAAAACCTTCTTCTCTGTTTCACCCAGTTTCCTTTTGGCCAGTCGCTTTGGGATATCCTGAATATTAAGGGCGGTTACTAGATTGCTCAGTTCTTCCCTGACCCTTTTCAACTGAGTGGTAGCAGCCAGTTGCTGAATCACTTCTAAAGCAGCCTTGTAGTCATGATTCTCAATCAGAGTGCGAGCAGTACGCTTTAAGATAGATTGTTTAAACTTCTCCGATTGATCTTCGACTGTACGATCCACAAAGTCAGGATTATTGTCTTCGTTGGTCTCAATCAATTCAGCAATATCCTCCTCATTATCATGCCCGAGACCTTCATTAGACGCATTAACAGGATTTACCACCTGAACGGCCTTGACATTGATGTCATTAAGGCGATTTAGGATGAACAAAGCAGCTTTCATCTGAGGCGTTCCGCTGGACAAGTTTAAAATGAACTCATCTCCTGTATTTAGATATTCCTGAAGAATTTTCCAGATTTGGTCGTACATGACATCAAAAAGAAATACTTCTGAATTTGGAAATACTGAGGGATGCGGAAAAATTTCAGGATGATAATCCTCAGATATAGACTGAATGGCTTGAGTAATCCTGTCGTTCCTTTCAACTGTACGTTCAGAATGCAAAATAATAACCTTATCGGGACGATACTTCCTTACGCTATGAAGTAGGGAGCCATCATGAAAAGCCCGAATGGGATCTGTATCTCCAACTGTCGAAATTACTATTTTCACACTTTTACCTCCTGAATAATGAAATTGGCCTTACCCATTTCATACAGATTTTCATTATTTTTGACCAACTTTCTCACCTGTCCTTTGACAGAAAATGATTTATTTTCAGCTCTAGTCAGTTTAAGTACGCCTTTCCCAATCATCTTTGTTTTTAAGCGTTCGTATCTCTTTTGTAAAATCCCATCAGCTTGTCTGAAAATGGTCTTTGTCCAGGATCCACTGCCGGCCCCTAGATAGATAGGATATTGGACATTATCCTGAATGTATCTTTCAGAAAAACCGTCCAAAAAGAAGTCTTTGTAGCTATTGTAGAAATCAAAGGAAAGCTGGTCCAAACTTCTTATCATGCTGGCTGCTCTTTCAGTTGTAGTAGTAATGGTAAATTCTGCTACAGTGAAGGGAGGAAGAGCCTCCCGATAGAGAGGAAGAGCCCGTAGCTTATCTCCTGATTCTTTACTGGACTTGTCCAGTTTTTGAACCAGAATGATGTCTTCATTCTTAAAATCAATCCCATTGATCTTAAGGGACTGACTGTCGCTGACCCGAATTTCGTTAAAAAGATCGTCGAAATCTTTACCAGATTTTGCCCCCCAAGAGATGACAGTTTTATCTTCCTTTTCTTTTCCCCTATGTCCAGTCACAAAATCAGCATCTTTCCATTCGGGATGGGTATTTAAGAGAATGGTACGAATAGCCCCTTTGAGACTGGAGCCGGGAATATAGGGCTGACCAAAACCATCGCGGACAATCTTGTAAATCTCATTGAGAGTTCCTAGACTAGATTTATCATTTTCATAACCACTTTCTTTAATCTTGTAACCACCAAAGTTTCTGTCTTTAATGCGGTTGTCATCAGCAAAAGAGACCAGACGATTATTGACAGCTCTCGCCCCATACTCCATCAGAAAGGCTTCAAATCTACGGTCCAAACCTTTGGCTACCATACTAGCATAGAATTTTCCCATATCCGGGAAATAAAAGCTGTCATTTTCATAAATAAACTCCTGGCTGGTGTACTTTTCTCCACTTCCGATATGAACCGGAGCCATGGTACGCAGCGTGAATTTAAATGTTTTGTAATCACTCTTCATCCTAGACCTCCAGTTTGTAAAATAGCGGTTTGGCAAAGTTTAACACAGGATGCGGGAAACCTTTTGGTCGGACATCAACTATCTGTCCTCTGAAAGTTTCAGAGAAAGTCGATCCCACCTTAAACTTATACAGGTCCTGCTTACGATAGTTGGATGCTTCGCTCGTGCTAAAGGCAAATCCGCTTGATTTAGTCAACAGGTACTTACTTCCGGCCATGGCAGCTTCCAATTCATCATCTACCGGCAAGGCGCTTGTCAAAAGCATGACCTCCCGATCTAATGATTGGGTCAGTTTTCGGGCCAAGTCACTCGGCAAATCATGAATTTCTAAATCAAAGTGACCGTAACCACTGCTTCTCTTACCTCCAATACCAGAATACTGCAGCCCGGTCATCAAAAGATCAAAGAGTTGGCTTTGCTCAGCAATCACATAGAGTTTGCTGTCTTTGGCATAAGTCTTTGTCCCAACCTGAAACAAACCACCCTCTTTCAGAGGCTGATTCTTGGTAACAAGACTGGATTTTGCACAAACTTTCGCTTCCAAACTGTGACCATTTAGAAAGTTCTCAAAGTCTGACAGACTAATATAGTTTAATTTTTTTGATTTTTTAGCCTGCTGGCGCATTTCCTGAACATCCAAATCCTGAGGTAACTTGTCCAGACTTGGATAGCCGATTGGCTTAGGCAGAAAGGCTTCTCCTTTATAGGGAAAGGCATCTGATAGTACAAAGCTCTCCCGATTTGCCAGCTCAAGAAAATCATCCAGCTTATCCGCTTTAATGGCCTCTAAGACCAAGGCGGAAAAAAGGCGATCGGCAGAAAAGGTCAGACTGGCAGTATCCAGTTTCCCACTTCCAAAATGAGCGGATTGGAAATCCATCATATACATCTTGTAGGTCATATCAGACCTCCGTTTTTAATAATTGATTCAACTGACCTTCATCATACTGACCAAAGACTGTCTGAGCCTGAAGGTCTTCAAAGACAACTTTACCGTATCCGCGACTTCCAGAACCGCCCAGATAATCAAGCTCCAAGAGCTTCAAACCGTCAACAATAGCCTGAATATCCTCGTTAACCTCACCCGCAGACTTGTCATTGATTTCATAAATCAACTCGAAACCAAAGCGACTCTCCCGGATAGCGCGTTCAATCTGCCGTGGATTGGCTACTGCAGTAATTCGGTCGATGGTATTTTCAAATTTGACCTCAGTATAACTCTTGGCCCCCTTGGCATCAAGGTCATCTTTGTTCAGGAGAAAGGCATCACGGAAGATGAGGCGGCCGATTTTATAATCTTTTGAATCGTGATTTCCGAAGAGACGGCTGAGTACTTCTCCGTCTTCTTTAGGAGACTTAGCGAGTTTATCATTATAAACACGAGCCAGGAGGGTTCTCATTTTTCCCTTGATACTGGAACCAGGAATAATTGGAAGATTGGTGATTGGATCTTTGATAACAGGAGAGTCCGTGGCTCCAATAGCTGCAAAGGCGTTGCTGGTACCGATGTGCAAGCCTGTTTCCAAGCGAATCTGAGCAGTAATTTTCACTTTTGCGTATGTCATATTAATCTTTCCCTCCATAGAATTTAAAATAGGCAACCAAGGCTTCCATATAGCGACAGAAACGCTGCAGCGTTTCCTTATTAGAGACTTCTTTGAGAGCTTCTAGTATCTGAGCCTGCTGAACCAAATCTTTTACTGCAAATTCTCGACCTGACTGATAGACGAACTGAACTCGCAGATAAGCAATCTTATCCTGCAGGTCGGGGTAGCCTTTTACATTGCTTTCATCAAACAATGCACTTGTCAAACTCAGCAAGTGGCGAATCTTGCTGGTAGTCAGCAAGAAGGCATCAGGATTTCTCCTATCCCGATTATTTCTTTTTAATGATTTGATTGCCGCCTCAGCCTTGTCCACATAGTTGTCATCTGTTAAAATTGCCATTCCTTAATCCTTTCTAATTTCATAAATATAGAGTAAGAGTGCCATTTCAGCTTCTTGTCGTTCTTGTTCACCGCCTGTATACCAAGCCCAGAAAATGTTTTTAAATTCTTTGAACTTTTCTTTTTCCTCCTTGGAAGCAGCGTCTTCCAAGCGAGCCAGCAGATAAGCCAGACGGGCTGTATTCAACTTATCATAGGCTCTCAGAAGCTTAATCAAACGATAGATAAAAGCTTTGCCTCTCTCATCCTGTGATTTAAAATACTTGCGAAGCTGCACCAGCTTGCTTTGATAGACACCTTCGATAAACTGGTCAAACTTAAATGTGAAATTTTGTTTAAAGAGCGCGATGCTGTCTTTCCCGTTCGACTTAGCCGCTTCTTCCAAATCTCCGGAATCCTGAGCCATAAGGTGAATCGGTGTCTTATCCGGATAAAGACCAATACCTGCCGACAGGGTTAGTTTCCTATTGGTCCAACTGAGAAACTGCTGACGAAGCTCTACTGTAAAGGCAATAATATCCTGCCATGAACCAATGGCAAAAACATCATCACCACCGGCATAAATAACAGTCAGCTTCTTTCCTCGGGCAAATTGATGAATATAGTACTTGAAGAACAAGCTCATATTCTGTGAAAAGATAGCTGAACGGGCAAAGGTTGAAAAGCGTCCATCTTCCTGACCAGCAAAACCAGCCATAAAAGCAGCACCCAAATCATCCACATCCAGCCGAACGACAGCTAGACGTTTAATTCCCTGCTTTGTCTGACTGTCTCTCGATAGATCGGCATAGTCATAGATCTCAGCCTTTGTGCCATCTTCCTTGATAAAGTTATAGTCACCGACAAAGACTGGTGTGCCTATTGTATCATCTGACCACTTATTTTTCACATAGAGTCTAGCCGGCTGTTTGCCAAGGTCTACTTTTTCCACTGATGTCAGAACTGCACCCGGTCCGATAGGCAGACCAGACTGACTGTCAGAGACGATTTGAAAATAATCCCTGTCAATCTTTTTGGCAAAACCGCTCAGTTCCTGACAGACTGTACACAAGTCATACTCTTCACCTTCACCGTAATGGACTGTTTTGACCTTCTCAACAGAATGACAGATGGCACACTCGCGTTCAGAGCTCCTACCACCTTGATTTAAAAGCAGCAGACTAGCTGCATCATAGCGAGACAGCTTCTTCTCCGAAATCATACGACTGACACCTTGGTAGATTTCCCGATAGTTTTTCAGATAGTCAGGTCCAGAATAGGTATCTACCATAATATCTGCAGCTGAAAATGACTTCCAGCCAAAGGCCACATAGAGACCTGTTTGAAAATGTTCCAAAAAGAACTTGTTAAAGGCTTTTTCAAATTTCACTAGCTGACCAATGGTTTGCTCGGTGTTGGCCAAGATGAAATAGGCATGTCCACCCCCAACATAAAGGGCATTGACTCGGGACAGACCCAACTCGGCCAAAAGACTGTCTACAATATGCTCGCTCATCAAGTCCAGATAGAGGCTACGAGCCTTGAGCTGCTTAGCCGCTCCCTTACTGGCAATATTGTAGATAAAGTCCTGAATTCCTGACAGATCAAAGCTAGCCAGTAAAAAGCTTCGTATCCCATCAAAGGTAGGCAGATCATCCAGCAGATGCTCCTGACCACTATCCTCCAGATAGTCATAAATCGCAGCTGCGAAGCCCGCTGTAAGCTGGCTGTGTTCTGCTAGAGAAATGTCACCCAATTCCTTATCACTGGGAAGTAGAGGCACTGTAGAAAAGAGACTCTGCCAAATATTGAAAAGGGCTGGGAGACTTTCCTCTTCCAATGAAATGTCACATAGTTTTCTTATCAGCTGCTCCAACAGCTCTTGATAGTCTGACTGACTAATGGAGGTTATCTCCTGACTAGCAATAGAAAACTCACTATCATCTGTCAAAAACTCAAATTTCTGATAGCGTAGACCTTCCTTCTTCGCTTTAAAGCGGTTAAAAATATCAGCCAACGGTTGGGAGAACTGCCCATCGGATACTTGTTTCTGCTCAGGTAGACCTCTGACAATAGAATCAGCCAGAGCAATAATCTTGGCTATTTTTTCATTATTCTCTAAGTTCAGCTGTGGTAAACAATTCTGAAGCCAGTCTTTCCCTCAGCTGGCTCTCCATCAGATCGACCCTGCGAGCGACTGACTAGACGACCGATATTGTAAAACAAAGCCTTGTAAATTAAATCAAGCTTTTCTTTCTTCAATTCTCATCCCTCCCATTCCTAAACTACACTTAGTGCCAACTCCTGAAAATTCTCCAAATCTCAAAAGCATATGAGCATAGGCTTTCAAAGACGATGCTCCTTGAATACGAATCGTCACCCTGCCTCGAAAGGCAGGGTATTTTCGACCGTGAATTGGAAAATAGTGGCTTCTCAACTGATAACTACTAATCTGGCTGTGGTCTGCCAAAAATTGTAAAGTTTCTTCCTCTATCTCTGATTTTCCTTCTATCAATCTGCTGTATTTTTGCATGAGACTTTGAAAAATCAAGCGCGTATCTGGAAAGAGCACAAACTTCCCCTGCCGTTTAAAGGTGGTCGGAGTATAGAAATGGATATATACGATAGAACTAGGATTATCCTCCTGAAAAACTTCCAGCAAACTCTGTTGCGAGAGAGTCTGAATCTCCAGTCCCTTTACAGATATAGATTCTGAGTAAGTATTCAACTGAATCTCTTTTAAGTCCAAAAGCTGAGGCAATATCTCTTCTTCTGCTTCCTGAGCGAGTAGATTAACCGTCCAGATCATTTTTTCTCTCGTGGAGTATAGATTCAAAGAGTAGGGATTTGTTTCTTGCTCATGGAGAAAATCCGCAAAATCTGCCGAAATTCGGCTCATGAGAAATCCCTGTAACTTAGCCACCAGATCATCGTCCCTTATTTCAACCTTTGATAAATGCAATTGTACTTTCTTCACATTTTTAATCCTCCTTACTAAAAAAACGCCCAAAAAGGTGAAAGTATTTTTCACCAATTTAAGGGCGCCCTCTCTGTCTATCAGAACTGTTCTTTACAATCAATATATTAGCATAATGTGAAAACGTTGTCAAGTAGTCTTATGAATTTCACCTAAAAAATCCCCTCTCGAGGTAACATGGGTTATTAACTTAGAGACTATGAAGCCGAAGATGGTTTGTTTACAAGGTTTCCGTCCCCTCTCGAGGTAACATGGGTTATTAACATAACTACATCATCGGTGGAGCTATGGCTGCTAACTTGTTTCCGTCCCCTCTCGAGGTGACATGGGTTATTAACACTCATGAAGAATACAAAGCTAGAATAAATGCGAGTTTCCGTCCCCTCTCGAGGTAACATGGGTTATTAACTAATGGTTATGGTCGTAAGAATACACCTAAAACAGTTTCCGTCCCCTCTCGAGGTA
>NZ_KV811162.1:247306-247916 GCF_001813035.1 Streptococcus sp. HMSC071H03
CCGTCCCCTCTCGAGGTAACATGGGTTATTAACTTGACTTATAGGAGGAACTTATGGTAGTAGCATTTTTGTTTCCGTCCCCTCTCGAGGTAACATGGGTTATTAACCGTAACTCAATGATTATTATTGATAAAATAAACGTGTTTCCGTCCCCTCTCGAGGTGACATGGGTTATTAACCACTGTCTCTGTCCATAAGGACAAAGGTAGCCATCGTTTCCGTCCCCTCTCGAGGTAACATGGGTTATTAACCGTAACTCAATGATTATTATTGATAAAATAAACGTGTTTCCGTCCCCTCTCGAGGTAACATGGGTTATTAACCGTAACTCAATGATTATTATTGATAAAATAAACGTGTTTCCGTCCCCTCTCCAGGTAACATGGGTTATTAACCACTGTCTCTGTCCATAAGGACAAAGGTAGCCATCGTTTCCGTCCCCTCTCGAGGTAACATGGGTTATTAACTGAAAATATGCCGTATGCAAATACAACAGCTATTTCAAGTTTCCGTCCCCTCTCGAGGTAACATGGGTTATTAACTGTTGTCGGTTGGCCTTTCTACATCGCCTTTCCTGTGTTTCCGTCCCCTCTCGAGGTAACATGGGTTA
>NZ_KV811162.1:248016-279672 GCF_001813035.1 Streptococcus sp. HMSC071H03
CCCCTCTCGAGGTAACATGGGTTATTAACTAATAATGGTACGCTATATTGACCCTCAAAAGAAAAGTTTCCGTCCCCTCTCGAGGTAACATGGGTTATTAACTCAATTTTAGAATTAATAAACGTTACACACATAAAGTTTCCGTCCCCTTTCGAGGTAACATGGGTTATTAACCTTGTATATTTTTGTTAATTTAGAAACAAAATCGATAGGTTTCCGTCCCCTCTCGAGGTAACATGGGTTATTAACCGCTGTCTCTGTCCATAAGGACAAAGGTAGCCATCGTTTCCGTCCCCTCTCGAGGTAACATGGGTTATTAACCCTATATCTTGTATCAAGCTTCAGAGAATGACCCCTAAATCTTGTTTTATTCAAGATTTGGAAACATATCTATATTTTACCACATTTTTCATTAAATTAAAAGTTTCAGAAAAACAAAATATCTTCCAGAATTTCTGCTCCTTCATAAGAGTTGAAGATGACTGTCTCTTTCTTATCACCAACATAAACAATTATATTGTCTCCCTCCTCCTGACAATAAAATTTTTCTAAATCTTGAAGAAGGTGATGATAGTTTGTTTTTTCAACATCAATCTCAAAACAAGAACGTTGGACTCGCATGCCATATCCTTCCAGCAATTTAGAAAGTTTGAGACGTCGCTTATTACTAATAATATCATAAATAACAAGGCAAAATACCGTTTTTTTCTGCGCAAAGTTTTTCGCCTCTTCGTCTAAGTTGTAAAAAAATCCCATTATTATTCTCCCGTATACCCGCTTAAAAATTCCTTATGATTCTCCGTTTCAAAACAACGAATCAAAGATTTTATCTGTTGATCAGCCATATACAAAAATGAATATCGCTTCTTATCAAATTCAATATATTGATGAATCTCCAAAACTCTTGAACGCATTGCTTTTGAAAAAATCTCAATCCCTTCTGCTGTTAAAACAACTTCTTCCTCATCTCCCTCTTCAAAATGTTCTGCCCTAATTTCTTCATTTCTAATCAAGCTCATTATTGTATCGTCCACAATAACAGGTCGCCACTCTTCCATAAGATCGCTAGCTAGAACCGAATGATGTTGATGAGGTCGATGAATAACACCAAAACCAAGACTCAAACCATTTTTGCGAATCATTCCAATAAAGCAAGAATGAAGAATAGAATAACCGAAATTTAAAAGTGCATTAAACCTATCCTTGGACGGGCGCTTAGACCTCTCATAAAATCGGAAGTCATCAGTCAGTAAGAAGTTTAACAGATAAAAATATGATTTAGCAATTCTGCCTTCAAACCCCATTAGTTCTGGAATGTTTTTTGCAGTAGAAATTCCTAAGATAGCCTCTTGAAATTGTTCAAAATCTTTGCTATCTAAAATATTCTCATCATCAAATGCTTTCAATAAATTTAATTGATTTCTGATTTTAGAAGAAGCAATCCTTTTAGCTATCTCTAAACAGAATTCTTGATTAAAACTCGAAAGTGCTTGCTTTTCTTGTTTCTCATAATCCGCTTCTCGTCCTGAATCTAGTACTGAAAGAAATTTTCCATATCCTGAAAAGTAGAAAACATTTATCCTATTTTTAGCTGAGGCAGCTAATAATTGCGTTGTTAATTGAGCTTTACCAAAAACTAATATATTTTCAATTAAGCTTAAAGAAATTTCTTTTACTATACTTTTTCGTTATCCTTTATAACCACTCTATCATTGTTTAACGATAGATGATAATCTGACTTTTGAATATACAAATCTCCCATTTTCTCCTCCGTTTATCCTTATATCATTTTAACATATCAAATATAATGCTCAATAAAAACTCTCACTTCTGGCGAGAGCAGTTTATTATCTCAGAAATTTTAAAAATCTCTCTCCCATTTCGTTCATAATTAACCTCAAATATTTTAAATTGACTGACCTGTCATCTCATTGACATTAAATTACAATCCTTGGAACAAAATGAACTGAAGTCACTAACTAAAAACTCAACAATCTCTGCTGAGTTTTTGTATGCTTAGAAAATGGCTTTAAAAATGCCGTAAATAATAAGCAGGACACCAAGTCCAATACGGTATTTCCCAAAGATTGTGAAGTCGTGCTTTTTCACATAGTCTGTCAAGAAGCGAATGACATAGAGACTAACCCCAAATGCAACGCCCATTGCCACAAGCAACAAGAAGAACTGACCAAATCCAAGTATATTTCCTTTGATGATAAACTTCAAAATCTTCCAAGCACTTGCCCCAAACATAACAGGAATCCCTAAGAAGAAGGTGAACTCTGTCACCACGGAACGACTAGTACCATTTAAAAGCCCTCCGACAATCGTTGCTCCAGAGCGACTGGTACCAGGAAAGAGTGACAATACTTGAAATAACCCAATGTAGAGAGCAGTTTTATAAGGCAATCGATCTAAGCTGGTAATTGTCGGTTCTACGTTTTTATTACGTTTTTCCAGTAAAATAAAAGCAACACCATAGATAATCAACATACAAGCAACAGAAATGAAGTTATAAAAATGTGCATCAAACCAATCATCCAAAGGTAAGCCAATAATGGCAGCTGGCGCAGCTGCAATCACCACTTTCGCCCATAATTGCCATGTTTTCTGCACTTCACGCGCTGTCTTTCCAGATTTAAACGGATTTAATTTATCAAAATAAATCACGACAACTGCTAAAATCGCTCCTAATTGGATAACGACATTGAACATTTCCATAAAGGCAGCATTCTGATTTTTATACTTGATAAACTCCTGTATCAAAATCAAGTGACCTGTGCTAGAAATAGGCAACCACTCTGTAATTCCTTCCACAATCCCAAAGATGATGGATTTTAAAATTTCAATGATAAACATGTTCTTCTCCTAAGGTTGATTTGTTTCATTATAGCATAATTTCAAGTGAGAGAATAGAGGCACTTTTTAAAAAGCACCGCCTCCACCTCCACCGCCTCCACCAGTGAAGCCGCCTCCGCTACTACCACCTGATGAAACAGTGAAGCTACTAGCTGAATTGGCTTCTGAGCCATAACTAACAAAAGCGTGGGAGCTAGTATGGAAGGTATACGACATATCCTGATAAACAAAAGCATTCATAGACGGATTGTCAATTGTGATTTTACGTAGCTTCATAGCCTTAGTCACCTTATCAGCACAATTAAACATAGTAGCATAAACCAATAATCGGTTCCATAAAATGACCCCGTCAACTTCTGTGTCCTTTAAATGAGCAATATCACGTAGCATATTGGCAAAACTCTTCCAGTAATAATAGTTTTCTGCCCCTTCTTCATTTAAAACTCCATCACGTTTCACCATTTTGCATTTTCTCCAGAGGTAATACAAAAATCCGCCGGCAATGAGAAAACTAACTATGAATTGGAAGAAAATCAGTCTGTACCACAAGAATATCCAGGCCAAAATACCAAGAGAAACAACCATAATAAGTGCCATCAAGGAGATTGAAAGATATAAATACAAGATTTCCTTTTTAGCAACTGGGCGGTAATTATTTGGCAATTGCTCCCGCTCAATAATCTCATGCACATTTTCTGTAATATTCTTCAAATAACATTTTAAGAGATTTTTTACCCTGTTGCCCGCTTTACGGACAGCTTCCTCACCTCTGTTATACACTTTCTTATCAATTTTAAAGTCTGAAAATAGCTCTTTTACAAGAAGCTGCTGGTTGTTGCCCATAGCCATTTTTAAAAATTCTTTTTCAAAACCCGATAAACCTTTATCCGTCACTCTTTGCAGCCTTGGTTGCTTCGTATCGTCTGTAAAAACAAGATTGCCTCGATCAATCAAATCTAATAAAGTAGCTTGGACAAGATTTTCAAATTTCAGAGATGTAGCTTGTCGCTCAGTCGGATCCAATTCTGTCAAATCTACCGAATAAACATTGGAAGCAATGACCATTGGTGGCAAATCTTGCGGTATTTCATACAAACGAGCACGCTTAGGAAACGTTACACGGGATTTTGTTCTAAGATGAAAAATAATGTAAAAAACCAAACTAATTAGACCAACCAATACCAAAGCAAGTGGTAAGTCCCAGTCTACTAATCTCTGGTATTTTTTTGTACTGGTGGCAACTTCCTTTTCAACTTGACGAAACTCTTGCAACCGATTGCGTTTTGTAACAGCTAAACTATTTTCAGGAACAGTTACTAGCGATCGATCCCAATATGCATGAAATTCTAAATTTCTATTTTTAGCAATACTAGCGACACGGATCAGATAGCTATCTCCCTCTCGTGTCACTTGAGCTGGCTTCATAAAATAACCCGTGTGAGCATACAATTCGGTCTGCTGAGAACTTTTTGGAACTGAAATCCGAAACTCCACATTGTTTAACTTCTTATCCCAGTTACTAATCGGAATCCAGTGCAACTCCACGATGTCATTGTGGACAAACAGCATATTTTTCAGTTTCCACGTAACCGCAATAGTCACACGATCCCCTTTATTACCAGCATTATAAATTTTATATTTATAACCACCCGCAATGTATTCCTGAACAGCAGTAATATCCGTTTTTGGTTGTCCATTTCTTAAAGCTAGAATCGTCGGCTTTCCTTCCACATCAAAGCCCAGAGGAACTTTACCAGACGTCCCCAAAGTAATGATTTGTCCTCTGTAGCCGCTTGAGAAATGGTAAGTGACTGTTTCAACAAATGTCGCTGTATTATCAGAATGAATCTGTAAATTGCCTTTATAGGATTCAATATCATAACTCACCGCCAAGACTCGTTGACTGAAGAACAAACACGAGAAAAAATTATGATACTCCAAAAAAACTTTTTCATCTAGCAATCTCCTTATACTAATTGCCTTTATTATACCATTTTTTCAAGTAAGGGTTTCCCCAATATTGAAAAGCATGTCATTTTTCGGTACAATGAAAGGAAGCTATTTTTAGATGAGGAGAAAATATGAAGAAATTATTCTTATCTCTATTTGCACTTCTGCTGCTTAGTTTCGGATTTGCAAATAGAGCTCAAGCCGATGAATACTTGCGAATCGGAATGGAAGCGGCTTATGCACCGTTCAACTGGACGCAAGATGACGATAAAAATGGTGCCGTCAAAATCGAAGGCACCAACCAATATGCCAATGGTTATGACGTCCAAATCGCCAAACAAGTCGCAAAAGCATTGGGCAAAAAACCGTTAGTGGTCAAAACTTCTTGGAATGGATTGATCCCTGCATTGACATCAGGTAAATTAGATATGATTGTCGCTGGAATGAGTCCAACTGCTGAGCGGAAAAAGGAAATCGCATTTTCCAATAGTTATTATACCAGTGAGCCTGTGGTATTGGTCAACAAAGACGGGGCTTATGCTAATGCAAAAACGTTGAAGGACTTCAAAGGAGCAAAAATCACCTCTCAACAAGGTGTCTACCTCTACAATTTGATTTCCCAACTGACAGGCGCTAAGCAAGAAACTGCAATGGGCGACTTCGCTCAAATGCGCCAAGCACTTGAGTCAGGAGTGATAGACGGCTACATTTCTGAACGTCCCGAAGCCCTCACAGCAGAATCCGCTAATTCAAAATTTAAAATGATTCAGTTCAAAAAAGGTTTTGAAGTTAATGAAGAGGATGCTACGATTGCAATCGGAATGCGCAAAAACGACAATCGCCTAGAACAAGTCAATGCTGCTATCGCTAAAATCAGTGCCAAAGACCAAGTCGCTTTAATGGACAAGATGATTCAAAACCAACCTGTTGAAACTGACACCAGCAAAGATAAAACTACTTTCTTTGGACAAGTGACAAAGATTCTGAAAGACAACTGGCCCCAATTTCTGCGCGGAGCTGGCTTAACCCTTCTCATTTCCATTACTGGTACAATTGCAGGGCTCATCATTGGTCTCTTAATCGGTGTTTACCGCACCGCTCCTACAGCCAAAAATAAAGCTCTCGCTCTTTTACAAACTTTATTCGGTTGGTTCCTGAATGTCTACATCGAAATTTTCCGTGGAACACCTATGATTGTTCAATCTATGGTTATTTACTACGGAACAGCACAGGCATTTGGAGTTTCCATTGATCGTACAATCGCAGCCATCTTTATCGTTTCCATTAACACGGGTGCTTATATGAGTGAAATTGTCCGCGGAGGAATCTTTGCTGTTGATAAGGGGCAATTTGAAGCCGCAACTGCTCTGGGAATGACACATAACCAAACCATGCGCAAAGTTGTCCTTCCTCAAGTCGTGCGCAATATTCTACCTGCTACAGGGAATGAATTTGTCATCAATATCAAAGATACTTCCGTACTGAATGTTATCTCCGTTGTTGAACTTTATTTCTCAGGAAATACGATTGCCACCCAAACTTACCAATATTTCCAAACCTTTACGATTATTGCCGTTATCTACTTTGTCCTAACATTTACGGTAACACGCATTCTCCGCTATGTAGAACGGCGTTTTGACACAGATGATTACACAACGGGCGCTAATCAAATGCAAACGAAAGGAGTAAAGGCATGAGTGATACCATTTTAGAAATCAAGCATCTTAAAAAATCCTACGGACAAAATGAAGTCTTAAAAGATATTTCCCTTACCGTCCACTCCGGAGAAGTCATCTCTATCATCGGAAGCTCTGGTAGTGGAAAATCGACTTTCTTACGCTCTATCAATCTCCTTGAAGAGCCAAGTGGCGGAGAAATCCTTTACCGTGGTGAAAATGTACTAGAAGAAAACTATAACCTCACTCATTACCGTGAAAAACTCGGTATGGTGTTCCAAAGCTTTAACCTTTTTGAAAACCTTAATGTTCTTGAAAATACCATTGTCGCACAAACAACTGTTCTCAAGCGAGAACGAGCAGAGGCCGAAAAAATCGCCAAAGAAAATCTTGAAAAAGTTGGCATGGGACAACCTTACTGGCAAGCCAAACCAAAACAACTCTCTGGCGGACAAAAGCAACGGGTTGCTATTGCACGTGCTTTATCCATGAATCCAGATGCCATTTTATTTGACGAGCCAACCTCAGCGCTTGACCCTGAAATGGTCGGTGAAGTACTTAAAATTATGAAAGACCTTGCTCAAGAAGGCTTAACCATGATTGTTGTCACGCACGAAATGGAGTTTGCGCGTGATGTCTCCAATCGTGTCATTTTCATGGACAAAGGCATCATTGCTGAAGAAGGCAAACCTGAAGACATTTTCACTCACCCTAAGAAAGAACGCACAAAAGAATTTTTACAACGTTACTTACGATAATCCACAACCGACGGGAGTGGGACAAAAATCGGTAATTTCGGAGAAATTTGATTTTGTCGTCCCACCCCCGCACAGTTGAGTAGGGCTGTAAAGGTTGATTTATCAACCGCATAGAACCCACTCAACCGCTGCAACTTGCAAGAAACTCATACGAATCTGACGAGGTTAAGGACTTTTGTCCCAGTCTCGTCTTTATTGTCTCTCCAAAATCTTTAAGAAGTCAATTTAAAAACTAATTTTTATTCAAACAAAACAGAATGTTTGAATACACATTCATTAGAACATTTTCTTGTTAAAAATAAAACTCTAATTTTTAAGAATATTTTTTAAAATAGATTGTATTGTAGAAAGCGGTTTATCATTTTTCTGTAAAAATATTCATTCTAAAGAATTAGATAGGAAGCGAATAAATAAACTTTCTGCTTTATAATTATTTGTTATTTCCGTATAAAATTATACTATTTTACAATTGCAAACAAAAAAAGCAGGCTGATAGCCTGCTAAAAATACAACGATTAGTTTTCAAACTTTTCGTGGTTTTTATCGTAAAAATCAATCAATCCAAGAGCGGTTTCAAATGAAATATTTTTCACTTTAGCACGACCTTGAGCAAGGGCAATGATAGACATTTCACGAGCGTTCGTTTCTTTACTGATGCGATAACCCGTGATTTTTTTATCACGAACCCAGCTAACAACTGATTCTACTTTTTCAAAGTTAGATTTAGCCATTTCCTTCTCCTATTTTATTATTTCTAACTAAATATTGTAAAGGTTTTTGTTTGTTTTGTCAACGGAAAAGGATACCTATTTTGATGAATGAAACAATTCAGAATATTCTTTATTTAGCTTTGAGTGCAGATAATATTTGTGTTCGAATACTTTCCACTCCGTCAGGATTTGCTGGTAAGAAAATTGTATTATTTCCCTTATTGTCTGCAAAATTATTCAACGTGTCAAGGTATTGGTTGGTTAAAAGAATGGACATGATTTGTTCTTCCTTCAATTCAACATTCGCACCTTTTAATTCCTTAATTGAGTCTGCCAATCCATCTACAATTGCTTTCCGTTGTTCGGCGATACCAACCCCATGAAGGCGATCTTTTTCAGCTTCTGCTTCTGCGGCTGTCACAATTTTAATCTTGTCAGCTTCAGCTAATTCTTGCGCAGCAACACGTTTCCGTTGGGCAGCGTTGATTTCATTCATTGATTGCTTGACTTCTGCATCTGGCTCAACTTTAGTAATCAAGGTTTTTACGATGATATAACCGTAAGTAGACATTTCTTCTGCCACTTGCTTTTGGACTTCAAGCGCAATTTCATCTTTCTTTTCAAACAATTCATCCAAGGTCAATTTAGGAACAGATGAACGCAATGCGTCTTCAATATAAGACTTGATTTGAGCTTCTGGGCGAATCAATTTATAGTAAGCATCCGTTACATTATTTTCATTGACACGGTATTGTGTAGCGACATTCATCATGACAAATACATTGTCTTGTGTCTTGGTTTCAACCACAATCTCGCTCTGCAACAGGCGCAATTGCACACGCGCTGCGATATGGTCAATACCAAACGGCAAACGCAAATGAATTCCGCTATTACTGAGTTTTTGATATTTCCCAAAACGTTCTATAATCGCTACGGACTGTTGACGAACAACATACAACGAGCTAAAAAGAATGAGAAACAGCACGACAATAATAATTGGCACTACTAAAAATAACATGATGTGAAACTCCTATCTTCTTTTTCCAAGATTATAGCACACTTATAAGAGTTTATCAAACAGAAACGATAATTAAAACACTCTATAAGTTTGCTTAAGATTTTTTGGAATCTTTTTATTAAATCCAGCCATTTTCTTGCGCAATTCGAACTGCTTCCAATCGATTTTCCGCCGTTAATTTCGTTAAAATACTTGACATGTAATTGCGGATAGTGCCATTTGATAGATAAAGCTTTTGCGCAATTTCTTTACTAGACAGACCTCTTGCTGCTGCTTGCAAAACCAAAATTTCCTGATTGGACAAGGGATTTTTACTCGTCATCATAGCTTCCATTAGTTCAGGAGAATATTCTTTTTGCCCTTTTAATACTGTATGAATTGTTTTCATGAGGTCAGCAATACTGCGTTCCTTTAAAACATAGGCATCTACATCTGCTTTGACCGCTCGCTCAAAGTAACCAGGACGTTTAAATGTGGTGACAATAACGACTTTGACGGTTGACTGCTGTACCTTGACCCATTCCAACACATCCAGCCCTGTTTGCTTAGGCATTTCCACATCTAAAATAGCAACATCAATATTTTGGGATTGGAGAAGATCCAGTGCTTCCTGACCATTAGAAGCCTGATGAACCATTTCGACATCTGGCTGCATTTCTAGTAATTGGCACAAAGCATCCCGTAACATACTTTGATCTTCGGCTACTAATAATTTCATCTGTATCCCTCCATTGGCAAGTGTACTCGAATCTTAGTTGGCTGTTTATAATTTAAAATCTCTACTTGTCCAGACAAAGCTTTTACACGCTCCTGAACCGAATGTAATTCTTTTCCTGTTACAGTTTTGAAACCTTTCCCATTATCCTCAACATCAGCAATTAAGCGTTTGTCTTCGGAATATAAACGAATTTTACAATGACTTGCTTGAGCATGTTTGATGATATTCGTCGTCAATTCTAGTAAAACCATACTTAAGCTTGATTGCATAGTTGGTGCAATACTAGCTATATTGAGTTGATTCAGTACTTGTACTTGAATCCCACTCATTTCTAACATCACTTGAATCGTCACCAATTCATCATCTAACGTTCGTGTTTTGAGATTATCAATAATTCGTCGTACATCCGCCATAGATTGCTTGCTAATTTCATGCACTTCTTGCAATTCTTTGCCAGCTTTCTCATAAGCTTTCATTTGAAGAAACTGTTGCGCCAATTCTGTCTTGATACTGAGCATAGCAAAGGTATGCCCTAGACTATCATGTAGGTCTCGTCCAATACGATTGCGCTCATTTTCAGCTAGGAACAGATTCAGCTGGGCATTTTGTTTGACCTTTTCTTCCTTGATCCGCTCTGTCATTTGAATCCGATGGAGACCAAAGGTCAAGCCATCCGAAAAGAGAAAGGTTACAACAAAGAAGAGTAGCTCTGCTGGACCAACATTACCCACCAAGTAATTAGTCATCACAATAATGGGCTGCAAGGCGATAAAGGTTAAAAAACGCCAGGATTTAAAAGAAATATCATCTAGTTCGTAAATAAGCAGATTAGATAGATAAAAAATGTACCAAGTAAACCCTCCATTTAACCAGACAGAACCATAATATATGTAAGCTACCAAGAACCACCAAGAAAGAAACTGGATAAGGCGATGGTTACTTAACAAGACCGCATAGTAAGCCGCAACAAAAATAGCTGTCCAGAGCAAGAGGAAAAGCGGGTATCCCCCGCTAATCACTCCCGCCACTGGAAAGATGATAAAGACCAGCGCAATATGAAACATATAGTGGACTTGTTTAAATTTTTCCCACATGGTTTTATTTTACCTCAATTCGATTTTTGAGTTGCAACACAAGAATGCTAACCAAAACCGTATAAATCAGAACAATCAAAGCGGCCTTACCATTGAATTGATGGTGTTCTAGATAAGAAGACACGACCTGCATCAGTTGATAACTTGGCGTCAGCTTACCGATGGATTGGAGCCATTTTGGGAACATGGTCAGAGGGAACCATAGCCCGCCCAGAACAGCCAGTGCCATATAGACGATATTGCCTACTACAGACATGAGCTGAGCACTTGGCAAGAGGCTAACCAATACACCCATGGCAATAAAGACCATACTTCCCACCAGAAGTATCAAGGCAATAACGAGCCAGTCCACCATTGGCAGATCAACACCGCGTACAAAATGCCCGACTGAAAAGACCACGATAATGGAAAGCATGAAAGTCAACAGCGTACTACAGAGTTTGGATATATAATATTCTACCATAGAAACAGGTGAGTGCTGAATCATTTTTTGCCAATTATTGGTTTTATCAGATTGCAAGGAGCTGGGAATACTAAAGAAAGCACTAGACATGATACTGAAAACCGTCATTGAAAAGAGATATAGTCGAAGTACACTGATTGGTGTGTCGTTTGACATCACGCCTGAAAAAATCAGATAAAAGACACTAGGCAAACCAATAGACAAGAGGTAATAAGCGGCCTGCCGCTTCATTAAAATCAATTCAACCTTCATTAAACTGGTCATATTTTTCATGATACATCTCCTTTTACTCTTGCGTTGTCTCAAAAATACTATCTAATAGTGTCCGGTTGCGTACTTCTACTTCCTCAATCGTACAGCCATTATCTACCAAGACTTGCCACACTTGACCAGCATTTCTAGTTGCAAAGGACAGAGCATTTTGCTTGATTTCAATTTCGGTCACTTCAGGTAACCCTTCCAAAATAGTTTGGTAAGAAAGCGGAATAGTAAAGTGTTTTTCTTGTTCTTCGCTGCGCATGGCATAAGGCGTCGTATCACGAATCAATTCGCCCTTATGCAAAACCAAAATACGATCTGCTGTATGCTCCACTTCCTCAATATAGTGAGAAGAATAAATAATAGTCACACCCTTTTTCTTCAATTCATCCACAATTTCCCAAAAATGCTGGCGAGTTGACGTATCCATAGCAGAAGTTGGTTCATCTAAAAAGAGTATCTTCGGACGACCAATAAGAGCTAAAATAAAGGAAAATAAGCGTTTTTGACCACCTGATAATTTAGAAGCCAACTGTTCTTTTTGCTTATCCGTAAATTTTAAAAGAGCATCAATTTCCTGATTGGTTAGACTGTTTGGGTAAATATTTTGAAAAAAGTTCAATAGTTCTTTCACTTTCAGATCTTCCACTACTGTATTTTCTTGTGGCAAAATAGCAACCATCTGCTGTAATTGCTCATCTGTTGGCTTTAATCCTCGAACACTAGCCTGTCCACTCGTAAGAAATTTATCCCCTAGCAAACAATCCATGAGAGTCGTTTTCCCAGCTCCATTCGGACCAATCAACGCCACACATTCTCCAGCGTTAATCGTAAAAGAAATATCCTTCAAAATATCTTTTCCATGAATCTTTTTAGATAAATGGTTCACCTCAATCAGCTTCATCTTTTTCTCCTCATTATTTTCTTTGGTGGAAATGCAACACATACAGAAGTCCTAGCAATTGGCTCAGGAAATTTCTGGTCAACGATTAGATTACCACAAAGTTACTTGCAGCAAGAAGAATAAAACAGGTTGTAGACTTGGTTTCTAACTCTATATTTCCTCTTGTTACTTTCATTATAGCTCAACTCTTTTATCGCCACTAGATGATTTTGTCATCGCTCAACATGACAAATGTCATAAAAAAGACGACTCTCTCAAGTCGTCCTTTTCATCAGTTATTCTATTTATTCAACACTAAAGAGATATGGATAAACTGGCTGTCCGCCATTGTGAATTTCTACTTCTACATCTTCAAATTTTTCAGTAATGTCTTGCGCTAATTCATTGGCCAAGTCTTCACTTCCATCTTCACCAATGTAAATCGTCACAATTTCACTATCTGCATCTAACATGTTACTGAACGTTTCATTCAATGTCGTCAGCATATCTGGATTGGAAACAACAATTTTTCCGTCTACCATACCTAAATTATCATTTTCATGAATTTCAAGACCGTCAATCGTTGTATCACGGACAGCTGTCGTCACACTACCACTGACAACATCTGCAAGTGCAGCAGTCATACGATCATGATTTTCTTCAATAGATTTGCTTGGGTCAAAAGCTAACAAGCTAGTCAAACCTTGCGGAATTGTTCTTGTTTCAATCACTGCAGCAGATTGTTCAATCACTTCAGCCGCTGATTGCGCCGCCATGAAGATATTCTTGTTGTTTGGCAGGATAATGATATGACGAGCATTCACATGTTCAACTGCCTTGATGAAATCTTCTGTTGAAGGATTCATCGTTTGCCCGCCAGAGATGATGTAGTCCACACCTTGCGCTTTAAAGATGTCTGACAATCCTTCTCCTGCAACGACAGCAATGATTGCATATTCTTTTTCTTCTGTTGGCTGGCTATTTTCACGCTCTTCTTTTTCAACCTGCGCTTCGTGTTGATTGCGCATATTATCTACTTTGACCTTGACAAGACTTCCGTATTTCAAGCCTTCTTGCATGACCAAACCTGGGTCTTCCGTGTGAACATGAACTTTTACGATTTCATCATCATTTACGACAAGAAGTGAGTCGCCCAGTTCATTCAAGTAGTTGCGAAATTCATCATAGTCAAATTCTTTAACATACGTTGGACCTTTTTTCAAGGCTACCATGATTTCCGTACAATAACCATATTTGATGTCTTCTGTTGCCACATGACTAGCTACTGACTTATGGTGCTCTGCATTGATCATTTCTGTCATAGTTGCAGGCGTTGCTTGAAATTCTTCAGACGCAATATATTCGCCTGTCAATGCTGACAAAAAGCCTTCATAAATGAAAACAAGACCTTGACCACCAGAGTCCACAACACCAACTTCTTTTAAGACCGGAAGCATGTCAGGTGTTTTAGCAAGAGCCACCTTAGCACTATCAAGAGCTGCTTTCATGACTTCAACAGCATCATTAGTCTCTTCTGCTTTTTTCTTGGCACCAATTGCAGCTCCGCGAGAAACAGTCAAAATCGTTCCTTCAACCGGTTTCATCACAGCTTTGTAGGCTACTTCTACTCCAGATTGAAAAGCAAGGGCTAAATCTTGTCCTGTTAATTCTTCCTTCTCTTTTACACTTTGAGAGAAGCCGCGGAAAAGCTGAGACGTGATAACACCCGAATTCCCACGCGCACCCATTAAGAGACCTTTTGCAAAAATTCCAGCCACTTCACCAACAGTAGAAGCAGATTTGTCCGCAACTTCCTTTGCACCATTTTCAATGGTCATTCCCATATTGGTACCTGTGTCACCGTCTGGCACAGGAAAAACATTTAAAGAATTGACATATTCAGCCTGTTTATTCAAACGAGTAGATGCAGACTGCACCATTTCTTGAAATAAACTAGTAGTAATATTTGACACGATTATTCTCCTACAACTTTAATATTTTGGATATAGACATTTACTGTTTCAGCAGTAATTCCAAGCTGATTTTCAAGACTGAATTTCACACGTTCTTGAATATTTTTAGACACTTCACTGATCTTGGTACCATAGCTCAAAACTGTATAAACATCAACAGCAATGCTACCTTCTTCCGTTGTCTTTACTACAACGCCTTTCGCATAATTTTCTTTGCCCAACAAAGCTTGAAAATTATCTTTAATGGCATTTTTGCTGGCCATTCCGACTACACCAAAAATTTCAGTTGCTGCCCCACCAACAATTGTCGCAATGACATCATCTGTCAGTTCGATTTGACCATCTTTTGTATTGATTTTTACAGTCATAGTTTCTACCTCAAAAGTATTTTATAGTTTATTTTACCATATTTTACGCGGACTGTAAAAGAGAGAGTACATAATTAGAAAGTATTCAGTCAATGTTGGGGATTTTCCTTGTCCTAAAAAATCTATTTTCTTGTACAAAAAGAAAAGGGACCCCAGAGGTCCGATTCTTCATAAATTAAACGCGTTCAACTTTGCCTGATTTAAGGGCACGTGCTGAAGCCCAAACTTTCTTAGGTTTACCATCAACTAAGATTGTCACCTTTTGAAGATTTGGTTTCACAGTACGTTTTGTTTGGTTCATTGCGTGAGAGCGGTTGTTTCCTGATACAGTTTTACGACCTGTAAAGTAACATACTTTTGCCATTGATACTTGTCCTCCTGATTAGTTTCACGGGTTTTATACCACATACCGTAAAATTTTATCACAATTTCTATGATTTTGCAAGACTATTTTCTCTATATTTCAAAATTTAGCCAAGGCAGCCCCAATCCACCAGTCTTAAATATAGATAATTCCCAAACGACCGAAAGATACATCTCCCTTTACATAGAGGGTCTTGTCTTTCTCATTGATGTTACGGGGATTGGTAACTGTGCCGAAAGCATTGTCTACATCCAACTCCACACGCCAATTGCTCGGCACATATAATGTAGCATTTCCAAAAGAAACATCAATATCAAAGGTCGCAGAATCGCCTTTTATCGTGGCATTGTCAAAATAAACTGTGGCATTGCCAAAGGTACAATCTAGCGTTTCATAGGTAAAATCTTCCGAATTGATGTAGCGCGTACCACTTCCAAAATTAATATCCCCATTTATAATGCGATGAGCATTTGAACCACGATAAACACCCCAAATTCGTTTTGGTTTGAAAATTAAGCCAATACCAATAGAAGCCAAAATCCCTGCTAGGAAAATCGTTCCAGATGAGATGGGCAAAAAGTGATAGCTGCTATTTGCAACGATTAAGGAAATAATGGCTAAAATAATCCCGCCAGATAAATTTCCTCTCCAAAAATTTTCAATTGCAAAGTAAGCAAATCCAAGCACAACAAGCATTGGCCAAAAATTGAAATCAATAAGCGGAATACCAAAATTTCCTTGTAGCAGCACCCAGCCGGCTAATACCAAAAACCCCACTCCAAACAATGTTTTTCTCATAATATTTACCTCATTTCACTTAATTTTTCTTTTAAGAATTGAAAATAATGCCTAGACACATGCACTTGCTTATGGGTATCATAAAAGCGAATACTGCTCGTTCCTGAAAAAGACTTTTCTAATGAATAAATTGCTTTAATATTCGTAATCGTTGATTTAGAAATACGACAGAAATACCGCGGCAAACATTCTTCTAGCTCATACAATTTCAGTTTGACTTCATAAGCATTATTTCGAGCATGCGCAAAAATTTTATTTCCATCCGTTTCAAAGAAGAGGATATCTGCTAAATCAACATAATATTCACTCGTATCTTTGTAAAAAAGTATAGATGGCTTGGCAACTTCTTCCAGAGAACGTTGAATGCGCTCTATCTGTTCATCAAAGCGAGGTGCCTTAATGACAATTTCTGCTTCTTCCAGATTCGAATCTAACTCTACTCGAATTTTCATAAACGCTCCCCTCGCTTTTCTTTATTTTATTATAACAATTGTCACATGAAATTCAAGCGATTTTCAGTAAGTGGTTCATTCGGATAGGTAAGTGGTCGTGAAATCTGAATAACTTACTTGTTTTTCATGAGCTGACCAGATTATAGCCCCTTTTTACGTACTGTATAAACAACAAAAAAGCCTTCAATTCAATGAAGACCTTCAATGATGCCGATTATAGGGCTTGAACCTACGACCTACGCGTTACGAGTGCGTTGCTCTACCAACTGAGCTAAATCGGCATTCAACACATACTTATTCTAACACGTCAATTTTTTTTGTCAAGAAGTTTTTAGGAAATTTTCTCGATTAAAACCATGCAGGGATTGTGTGAATCCCACAGCTGAGGGAAGATTTCTAATTTTTTAAAACCTTGAGCCTGATAGAAAGCATTCGTTCTATCGTAGGTTGGATAATGACCCGGTGCCACTGTTTTGACTTGTAAATAGTCAACTTGTTGTCTTGCTGCCATTTCCAAAACATTCACTAGCTTTGACCCAATCCCTTGTCTATGATAGTCTTTCTTGATTTCTTTAATCTGAGCCATTCCTCTCTCCCATTCCTGCCAACAAATTTTTATCTTTTATTTATTCAACAAAAATCCCGCACAAGGCGAGATTTTCTTGTTTATTTAGTAAGCGATTAAGCTTTACCTTCTGAACCAAATACGTCAATACGTTCTTCAACAGCTTCTGTAATTGCTTCGAAACCTGGTTTCAAGAATTTACGTGGGTCAAAGAGTTTCTTCTTATCGTATTCTGCTTCGTTTGCTTCGTATTCAGCAACGAATTTACGAGTAGCTTTTGCAAAGGCAATTTGACATTCAGTGTTTACATTTACCTTAGCAACACCAAGTTTAATTGCTGCTTGGATTTGGTCGTCAGGAATACCTGAACCACCGTGAAGTACGATTGGGAATCCAGGAACAGCTTCTGTCAATTTTTGCAAGTGGTCAAGGTGAAGACCTTTCCAGTTAGCTGGGTATGGTCCATGAATGTTCCCAATACCTGCTGCAAGGAAGTCAATTCCAGTTTCAACCATTGCTTTTGCATCTTCGATTGGAGCCAATTCACCATCACCGATGATACCATCTTCTTCACCACCGATTGTACCAACTTCAGCTTCTACTGACACGCCATTTGCATGCGCAAATTCAACCACTTTGCGAGCTTTTTCAAGATTTTCTTCAACTGGAAGATGAGAACCATCAAACATAACTGAAGTGTAACCAACTTTGATACATTCAAGTGCATCTTCATAATGACCATGGTCAAGATGAATAGCAACTGGTACAGTAATTCCCATTGATTCTACAAGGTTTTCGATGAGAAGTTTACATACTTTGTAACCACCCATATATTTAGCAGCACCCATAGAAGTTTGGATAAGAACTGGAGCTTTTTTAGCTTCTGCTGCACGCAAGATAGCTTGAGTCCACTCAAGGTTGTTTGTATTAAATCCACCAACTGCATAACCATTGTCACGAGCTGCTTGGACAAATTTTTCTGCTGAAACGATTGCCATTAGTATTAGGCCTCCTATTTATTTTTATGGGGTTTCCCATTTACATTGTTTATTTTATCACTTTTTAGGAAAAAATACCAGCATTTCCTAACCTTTTAAGCGTTTTCTATTATAAAACTGTTTTTCTTTCCTCACATTTCAAAAATAATGAAACAAAAAAACCGGCCGAAGCCAGCTTACCTGATGCGGAGAGAGGGACTTGAACCCTCACGACCTAAAGCGGTCACAGGATCCTTAGTCCTGCGCGTCTGCCAATTCCGCCATCCCCGCGATTGAGTACCTTATTAGTATAACAGGATAGAAACTCCTTGTCAAGAAAATTTTTTGAAAAAATGTATCTGTCAGCACTTAAAATCACTCCCTAATGCCAACTCTTGTTTGAAACTTCTTCAATATATGTTCTTTAGACATGACAACAAAAAGAAACTCCTACGAAGCTTATCGTTTGTAGAAGTTTCTTACATTTGTTTTATTTCACATGATTTTCGTAGTCATCTTGTGCTTTTTTATTAGAGATTTCTTTTTCTTTTAGCCATTTCTTTTTAGCACTTTCGTATTCTTTTGTTGTTACAATTTTGTCTTGCAATTTGACATATTTAAAGTAACTGCTTGAAGCACCTTTGATTCCAACTAATGAGTAAGAACGGCTAAATGGAACTGTTTTCGTCACGGACGGTGTTCCTCCAAGAGAGAGGTTTGGCATTGTCAAGCCACTATCGATTAACCATGCTTGTGCCTCGGCATATTTTTCATAGCGTGTAGTTTCATTGGTTTCAGCATTTGCTTCTGCTAGCATCTCTGTATATGTGTCCAGTCCAACTGCCTTGATCTTATCATTTTCTTGACCTGGTTCCAGACCAAAGTTTTGTAAACTACCACCATTTTTTGTATTCAAAGTATCTAGATAAGTAGATGGGTCTTGATAGTCACCAGACCAACCACCATTATACAGATCGTAGTCTTTTTGAGCAGCTGTATTAGCAAAATAACTGATATTATTTAATTCATCTGAACTCATTTGTTGAATATCAATGACAACATTTTCTGTGCCCAAGACGGACTCAACAGATTGCTTCATGGAACTTTCCCATTGAACACCAATTTTACTTGTCTGATCAGCTGGTACATCTAAGTGGATAGGGAACTGAACACCCTTTGCTTGCAGTTCTGCTTTAGCTTGAGCAAACTTTGCTTTAGCTTTTTCTGGATTGTAATAAGCATCTTGTGCATCGGCTAAATTCATGTTTGACCATTCTGAGCCATAGTTTACTAGCTTAGAAGACACAACATCACCAAACGTTTTATCACCGATAGAAACAAATGTTGGTGGCACGAGTGTGTTCCGCAATACCTTTGTTGCTCCGTCTTTCCCATTACTTTGTGCACCATAAGAAGTACGATTATAGGCAAAGTTGATAGCTTGACGGAAAGCTTTGTTTAGCACCGCTTCTTGTGTCGCAGCCTTTTGAGCATCTGTTTTCTTCGATGTATGGTTGTAAGACTGACGATTTAAATTAAAGTTATAATAGTAGCTGGTCGCATCTTGCAAACTATAGATGATATTGTTAGCATATTGTTTCTTAACAGAAGCAAAACTAGAGCTATTTGGATAAAGACGAGCTGCACTATAGGCACCATCTGTGAAGTTACGGATAAGGGCTTCTTGGTCAGAGCCGTCATAATATGTCAATTTAATGTTATCCAAATGAACATTCTTTTTATCATAGTAATGAGGATTTTTAGCAAATTCCATAGAAGACTTGGCTGTCAGAGACTTCAATAGATAAGGACCATTGTATAGAATGCTGGTTGGTTTTACAGAACCAAAATTTTTTCCTTGTGATTTCAAGAAATCTGCATTAACTGGGAAGAGGATATTATTGGTCGTTTTTGAATTCCAATAAGTCTCTGCACGGCTGAGTGTATACTGTACTGTATAGTCATCTAGAGCTTTTACTCCAACCATTGAAAAATCTTTCGTTTCACCCTTGATGTAAGCATCCAAACCTTTGACAGAATCTTGAATGAGGTAAAGGGCTTCTGATTTATTATCTGCGGCGTATTTCAAGCCAGTTACAAAGTCTTGCGCTTTTACACTTGCGTACTCTTCACCTTCTGATGTGTACCATTTAGCATCTTTACGTAATTTATACGTATATGTCAAGCCATCTTTGGAGACTGTCCATGACTTAGCAAGCGCCGGAACTAAATTTCCGTACTGGTCATTTTCCAATAATCCATCAACTAAGTTAGTCACAACATCTGAAGTTGTCGCACGGTTCGCCATCAGATAATTTAGCGTGTCTGGATCTTGTGTATACACGTATGAATAAGTTGATGTGCTAGAAGCTGACTTGCCACAACCTGCCAATAAGATTCCAGCACTTAGTACAACTCCTGTTGCAATAATCCATTTTGATGATTTCATAGATAAACCTCCTCTAATGTCACATCTTGTTACATTGAATATTATACCGGAATATTTTCAAAAAGTAAAGAGCTGTTTTTGACAGAAAATATTATTTATTCAAAATACTAGTTATTTGCTGCATAATATGATTAAAATAAGCCACGAAATACATAAAGAAACAAAAATAACAAATTTTATCTTTTGACTCAAATTGAATAAACATTCTTTTAAAGTTAAAAAATAAGCCATTCTACTTTATGAAGATAGCAACTACTCCCCTCCTTCAACTAAATATTGAACCTATTATACACTTTTTTCGTATAAGTACAAGAAAAATCATGATTTTTTAATATATTTTTCGGATTTTCTGCTATTTAAAACAAAAAAAGAGACATCCAGAGATAAAATTTGCATTTTTAGTTTCTAACCTCATCTCTCAGAGGGGTGATTATTCAGCAATCTAGAAGACTAGTGAGGTAGGGACGAAGTTTTCGTCACAAAAAAGCAAGGCAGAAATAATATTGTCCCCACCTCGTTTCTCTTATAAATATAAAATCGCAAGTGTTAGTAAGCTAGCTATAAGACCGATTCCCCAGAAAAAGAAATCAACTTTCCATTCGCTCCAAGCTTTACCATGACCTGATAGACCTCCCAGTTCAAAATGATGATGAACTGGTGTCATCCGAAAAATACGTTTGCCGCCGGTCAATTTGAAATAAGAAACCTGCATCATAACCGAAGTTGTTTCAAAGACATAGACAATTCCAATGATGAGCAGCGTCCATTCTTGATGAAGCGCCATCGAAATGGCTGCTAACATACCACCAAGTGCTAAGCTCCCTACATCACCCATAAAAATTTTAGCTGGTTTATGATTGAAAATGAAGAAGGCAAGCAGACCGCCAATCATACTCAAAATGACAATTAAAATATCAAAACGATGCTGAACCACCGCAATAACTGCATAAGCTGTCAAACTGATTGTAACAGAAATGCTGGCTAATCCATCAATGCCATCTGTCAAATTGACTGCATTGGAAAAACCAACCAACCAAAAGAGGGCAAAAGCGATATAAAGATAACCTAAATGAAGTGGGAAACCAAAAACATTAAGCAAATCGCCTCCACCGTGGGTGTCAAAGAAGAAGTAAAAAACAATACCACCGATAATTTGAAGAGCTAATTTTTGCTTGGGATTTAAGCCTTCATTTATTTTGCGAAAAATCTTTAAAAAGTCATCCAAGAAACCAACAATACCGTACAAAACAAGAATAAACAATATCATCAAAGCAGCGCTTGAGAGTTCTCTTGATATAAGTGCAATCACAAAACTGGACAAAACGGAAGCTAGCAAGAAAACAGTCCCACCCATGGTTGGAGTTCCCGCTTTTGCTTGGTGCTGCTTCACATCCTCGTGCATTTGTTGCCCAGAAATATGAGCTTTATGATAAAAACGAATAAAAGCAGGTATTCCAACCAGAGTTAGAATAAAGGTCACAACACCTGCAACGATAGCTTGTAACATGCTAATCTCCTAATGTAATTGTTATTTCTTTTATTTTCTTGAGTGATGCGTTGGTTTTGACACTTTGGGCAACGACCTTAGAGCCTTTACCCTTAACATGCACTTTTATGCCCAACCATTCACCGAATGTTTCAGCATTTTTCTTCGTCCAACCGTACATATCCGGCATTTCAGTAAAGTCATCTGTTAAGACAAGAATTTGCTGATTGGGTTCCAGTGCTTCACCTGTTTTTACAGACACTTTCTTAATATTTTTACTAGTACCTAGGATAATAGGTTGTACAAGATTGCGTCGTAACTCATCCGCTAAATCACCAGGGCTGGTATTTTTAGTAGAGGGCATTTTATAAGTTATTTCTTTTGAAACTGACTTTAAAACAGGTGATTGCGTCGTCAAATTCAACGTATCCTTCATCGCTGCAGCTTCTTCTAGCACCGGATTGACAACTTCTTTCCAGAAGATTGGTTGGAAAGATTCTGAGGGCTGTTTCAGAGTTACATACATGATAAAATCAGGATTTTCTGCTGGTGTCATTGCCACAACAGAATAGATGTAATCATTTGCCCCTGTCAGATAACCACTGCCATTTTCTCCGGCAATTTGTGCTGTACCAGATTTAACTGCCACATTTTGATTAGGCACTTTGATAATCGGACCTTCTGCCTTGCTATATAAGGTTCCGTAAATAGGATCTGTACCGACAGTCACCATATGGTCTCTCGTTGACTTAGCAGCATCTTTGGAAACAGGGTGCCCGACAATTTCTGTAGAAGCCTTACGCGCACTCCCGCTTTTGGAATCATAAATGGCACTGATGAATTTTGGTTCAACCATTACACCATCATTGGCGATAGAAGAAAAAGCACGTAACATTTGTATTTGAGTAACCGAAATTCCTTGACCAAAAGCACTCATTGCATACGTAACGATATTATCTGCTGGAAGACCGCCGTAATCTTCATAATTCATTCCAAAGCGTGTAGGTAGTCCAAATTTAAACTTGCTAAGATAGTCTAGCCATTTTTCGTCACCCATTTTTTTCTCAAGAGAAGCCATTCCCACATTACTAGAAAGAGCAAAACCTTGAGCATAGGTTAATGTCTGTCCTTCAGAAAGTCCCATGTTGACATTCCAGTCTCGAATCGTTACATCTGCAATTTGCAGCCCACTATTATTATACGTTTCATTTTCTGGGAAAGTGTTATTGTCTATAGCTGCAGCTAGTGTCATAACCTTCATCGTTGAGCCAGGTTCATACTGATTTTGATAGAGAGCACTAGACCAAGCAAAGTCTTTTGTCAGATCTTGCTTTGTATCAGCATCAAAACTTGGACGCTGCGTCGTTGCAAGGATTTCTCCAGTTTTTGCACTAACTAATGTGGCACTGGCATAAGTTCCCTTAGCTTTTTCCACAAAAGCATTCATCCGCGTTTCAAGGAAAGACTGTAAATCCGAAGATAAGGTTGTATAAACATCTTTTCCATCTTGTGTTTGCCTTGAAACCTTGTCTGATCCCGGTACTATATTTCCGTTTTTATCTTTTTCATAGGTGATGACACCATTTGTTCCAGCTAACGTCTTGTTTAAAGCAGCTTCTAAACCTGTTGTTCCAACAAGTGTTTTACTACCATCTTTATTTTCTTGTAACTGAGCCAATCCAACAAAAACAGAAGCAAAATTCCCATTTTTATAGCTTCTATTTGGACTAGTTGTGAAATCAACTCCCTTTACTTTCGCTTTTTTCAATTCCTCACGAATAGTATTCATATTGCTATAACTGATACCATTCCCTTGAGCACCAAACGAAACTTGTTGTAATTTTTTTCGAGATAGTTGTTTTTTGACGTAGTCCTTGTCCATACCAAGATACTTGTTAAATACATCAGCTACCTTATCGTATTGAGATTCTTCTACATAGAGAATTTCTCCTGTTGCTGACTTATAACTTTTATCAATAACAGCATAAACATTATAGGAAGTCGCGTCTTCAGCTATTGGCAAACCATTACGGTCATAAATAGTTCCACGTTTAGCTGGGACGATCTTTGTGATTTGATGCACTTGACTTGCCTGTTCAGCTAAATTCACGCCAAACTTCTTTCCCGTTCCAATGATAATTGCAAAATTGATTAGGAAAACAAAAAAGACAAAAACCGTCAAAACGCTTAGATTTTTCCCTACTCGTCTACGATTGTAACTAGGATTCCTCCGATTTTTCAAAGCATGGTTTAAAATTCGTCTTCTGAGTCCATTCATGCTCTACTCCGCCGTTCTGATATTTTCATTATTCTGAGTCATTTCTTGCGAACTCGCTAATTTTGACAAACGTTCACTACGGATCAATTCATTAACCTCTTGCTTGGCATCATCTAACTCTGTTCGCTTCGCCTCGATTTTTGAATTGACAGTTGTTAAATCACGCTGCACTTGCAATAATTTTGTCTGCATAAAGACAACACTTGTCGCTAAGATAACTGCCGTCAAGACTATAGCGCCATAAAATGCCTTTTCAACACGAGAAAATCTTTGAATACGCGCCTGAAGTATCTGACTGGCCGTTCTTGGTCTATTATTTGCCATCTCAATCCTCACTTATGTACTTTTTGTGCCACACGCAGCTTAGCTGAATGCGCGCGATTATTGTTATCTAGTTCTTCTTTACTTGGTAAAATGGGTTTCCGAGTGACCAATTTCATTTTAGGTTGTAAATCCTCTGGAATAAATGGTAAACCTTTCGGCACATCCACTGTTGATGCCTCTTTAAAAAGTTGCTTGGTCAAGCGGTCTTCTAACGAATGAAAGGTAATCACAGAAATCCGCCCATCAACCGATAATAAATCCATCGCCTGTTGAATGGACTCGTCTGCCGCTCCCAACTCATCATTGACCTCAATACGAATGGCTTGAAAAATCTGTTTAGCTGGGTGACCTTTTTTCTTTAATTCCTTGGCAGGCTTAGCAGATTTAATAATCTCTGCCAACTCCGTAGTGGTCTCAATCAGTTTCTTTTCACGCATTTGCTCAATTTTACGAGCAATTTGTTTTGAAAACTTATCTTCCCCATACTTAAAAAAAATCCGCACTAAATCATGATAGCTATATTGATTAACTACTTCATAAGCTGTTAGCTTTGCCTCACGATTCATTCGCATATCAAGCGGAGCATCTTGTTTATAGGAAAAGCCACGCTCACGCTCATCAAGTTGCGGACTCGAAACTCCTAAATCATAACAAATACCATCAATTTCTTCAACACCTAGTTCATTCAAGCGAGCTTTTAAATGACGAAAATTGTCATTGATAAAAGTCACCATTCCTTGTTCAACATACGACGCTAAGCGTTTTTGAGCATGCTCAATAGCAGTCCGATCTTGATCAAAAGCATATAGATGACCGTTTTTTCCTAATTTACTCAATAAATATTCGCTATGCCCTGCTCCACCTAATGTTGCATCAACATAGACTCCATTTGGTTTTATATCAAGTTGATCAATGGTTTCGTGCAGAAGAACTGTTACATGATGAAATTCATTTGTCATATCTTTACTATTATACCACAAAGATTTAAAAAAAGAATTTTAGAATCATGTAAAGTTTTTTGTCAATTATACTTGACATATTTCCCGAATATATTTATAATAAAAGGGCAAAAGTCACTTATATTTGACACTAGGATAAGGAGAAATGCATGAATCACGTGAAAGATTTCCGAAAAAATCTAGGACTCTCGCAACTAGACCTTGCCAAACAAATCGGCGTTTCGCGGCAGACAATTAACATGATTGAAAACAACAAATATAATCCCACACTAGAACTTTGCATTAGTTTAGCGCTAGCTTTGAAGACAGACCTAAACACACTTTTTTGGAACAAGTAAAAAATAGAAAGACTAAATTCAAATGAATCTTCAACAATACAAAAAAATTATCTTACCTCTTCTAGCTATTCTCTTTATCATTTCCTTCTACTTTTTCTTCACCTTGACAGATCCGATATTGTTTTGGATAGATGTGGCAGTGTTTGCTTGCTGCATCTTTCTCGGTCGAAAATTTTTGAAGAAGGATTAGACTTCTTGCGCCTTCCTTCTCGTTTTTTAAGCTGCTTTGTGGTAAAATAAAGTCATTATTCTATGAAGGAAGATACGAATGTCACGTTTTTTATCAAGATTATCTCCTGCTAGGCGCATTTTATTGAGCTTTGCCCTTGTAATTGTGGTGGGCTCTCTTCTTTTAAATCTGCCTTTTATGCAGACAGCGACTTCTAAAGCTAATTATTTTGACCACCTCTTTACATCAGTTTCAATGGTCTGTGTGACGGGGCTTTTTACGCAGTCTGTTGCAGATACTTACAATGTTTGGGGACAGATTATCTGTATGCTCCTCATTCAGATTGGCGGATTGGGGCTGATTAGCTTTATTGGGCTGATTTATGTCCGCTCCAATCAGAAACTCAGTTTTTCCAATCGTACTACTTTACAAGAAAGTCTTAGTCGAGATGAGACAAATTCTATTCGCGACTTTCTTCGCTCCATTTTTCTCATTACTTTCAGCATTGAAGCTCTTGGAGCATTTATCCTCAGTTTTCGCTTTGTCCCCCTTTTAGGATGGGGAAAAGGACTTCTAACCTCCATTTTCCTTGCTATCTCTGCATTTTGTAATGCTGGATTTGACAACTTAGGAAGCACTAGCTTGCTAGCTTATAAAACAGATGCCTTGGTCAATTTGACCATTGCTGCCTTGATTATCATGGGAGGCTTGGGTTTTTCAGTTTGGTTTGACTTAAAAACAAATATCCAGACAAAAGGACACAAGCGGAAATTACGCTTTCACACAAAATTGGTTCTTGCTTTAACAGCTCTCATCTTAATCAGTGGAACCTGCTTGACATTTCTGACAGAATATCAAAATACAGCTACTATTGGTCGACTTCCCTTTGAAAAGAAACTTTTAGTCAGCTTCTTTCAAACCGTCACCATGCGGACGGCCGGCTTTGCAACAATTGACTATACACAAGCTCGCCCAGTGACACTTCTCCTTTACATCATTCAAATGTTTCTAGGGGGTGCTCCCGGAGGAACAGCAGGGGGACTGAAAATCACTACTTTTTTGGTCGTATTAGCCTTTGCCCGAACGGAAATCCTTGGCTTGCCTCATACTAATTTTGGACACCATACGTTTTCTCCCTCTACCATTCAAAAAGCCTTTAGTGTCTTGATTGTCTTTACAACAACCTTTATCATTGGCTTGACTTTTTTGACTATGGTCGCTGATAACGGACATCGCTTTATTTACTTAATGTTTGAAGCCATGTCCGCTCTTGGAACGGTAGGCGTAACGGCAAATCTAACGCCTACTTTAAATCATGCCGCCTTAACGGTGATTATGTTTTTGATGTTTATCGGACGAATTGGACCACTGACCCTAATCGTTAGTCTCTCCAATCGAAAATCAAAGAAAAAAGATACGATTAAATTTTCCAACGCAAATATTATTATCGGATAGGAAGGAATTTCATGGATAAACGAACAATTGGCATACTAGGACTAGGAGTTTTTGGTCGCAGTATCATTAACACGCTCCGTAAATACAACTGCGATATTATCGCTGTTGACGATCATGAAGATGTCATCAACCATTTTGAACCCATTTTAGCACGAGGCGTGGTCGGAGATATTACAGACCACGATTTGCTGCAAGCTGCAGGAATTGATACCTGTGATACGGTAGTGGTCGCTACTGGTGACAATCTAGAATCGAGTGTCCTTGCCGTCATGCACTGCAAATCATTAGGCGTTGAAAAAGTAATTGCCAAGGTGAAAAGTAAAACAACCCGTGAAGTGCTGCTAAAGGTCGGAGCAGATCGCTGTATCTCCCCTGAGCGTGAAACAGGAATTTCACTTGCAAAAAATATCCTGCATCAAGCTACGACTGACGTCATTGAACTAGATAAAAATGTATCTATTATCGAATTTTATCCACCTCAGTCTTGGATTGGTAAGAATTTAGCCCAATTAAAACTTCGTCAAAACTACAACCTCAATATCATTGGTTTTCGAGAAATGCCCGACGGTGTTCTCAACATTGATACATCACCTGACTATACCTTTAAAAAGGACGAATTGTTGATGGCAGTTATTGACAGTCAAACATTTGACCATTTTGAAGATATTACAAAATAGCCTAGCAAAAATCGCCGAGAATGTTTCTCGGCGATTTTTGCTGCCTTTATTACGAATTTGGATCATCTAAACTTCGACCATGCAAGCCTTTTTCACGTTGGACTTGGCGAAGTTTTTCTGGCGTGATGTCATTGCCCTCTTCATCCACAATTTTAATCCCTTCAATGTGGTGGCGAACGCTACGACGATAGCCTTCAATGTATTCTTCACGCAATTTAGCTTGCTCTACTTTTTCTTCTGGCGTTAGACCAACTGTTTTTTTCTTTTTGGCAAGTTCGTTGATACGTTCGATTTTCTTTGGTTCCATTTTTCCCTCCTTGGATTATTTTGTATTGATTTGGTTAAATTGTGCCACTTTTTTGGCTTTCGTCATTAAGGCAGCTATGAGTGCCAAACGATTTGCTCGGATTGTTTCATCTTCAGCCATAACCATAGTATTGTCAAAGAAAGCGTCAATCACTGGACTTAAAGCGAAGAGTTGCTCAATATTATCTGTTAAGTCATCAGATAACGTTAAGTTTTCTACTGCTGCATGAAGGGCTTTTTCTTCGGCATTTTCAAAGAGACTCTCGTCCACAACACCAGCCGTTTCTGCTTTTTCTGCTAAGTTAAAGACACGTGCTAAACTTTCGACCGACGATTTGAAAGAATCTTCTTGTGCTTTTTCTGCCAAACGACTTGCTGCTTCAACCAAGTCCCGCACAACAAACGTTGAACTATTTAAAACAGAAGACACGATATCTTTTGGAACATCGCTGTCCATCATTTTTTCAATACGTGCACGGAAGAAATCAAGCACTTGTTCTTTATTGCTATATGTGAGACTGTCAAATTGCAGCGCATAAATCTCTTCTACCAATTCATCTAAAGCAATGTGCCAACCAAATTTATCAAGAATACGCACGGCACCTTGCGTTGCTCTACGAAGAGCATAAGGATCATTTGAACCACTTGGAATGAGTCCGACCGAGAAGAAAGAAAGAATCGTATCCATCTTGTCTGCAATGGCTAAAATGGCACCAACTTTCGTGTCTGGCAATTCACCGTCACTGGCAGTTGGTAAATAATGCTCTCGAATAGCTCTAGCTACTGCTGTGTTTTCTCCTGCAAGCAGGGCGTATTTTTCCCCCATGATACCTTGCAGCTCATCAAACTCACCAACCATACCAGTCAACAAATCAAACTTGTAAATAGCTGCAGCTCGCGCTACGTCTTTCATTTCTTGCTTAGATAACTGAGCTTTTTCTGCTAAAAGGGCTGCAATTTTTGCTGTTCGCTCCATGTGCTCTGCTAGAGAGCCGATTTTTTCATGGAAGGTCACATTTTTCAACTTTTCAACCAAATCAGAAATAACCAATCGTTGGTCTTCGCGCCAGAAAAATTCTGCATCTTCCAAACGAGCTACCAACACTTTCTGATTCCCTTTGACCACATTTTCGAGATGTTCTGCATTTCCGTTACGTACCGATACAAAATATGGAAGTAGCTTGCCATTTTCGTTACGAACAACAAAGTAGCGTTGATTGACTTTCATGGAAGTCACAAGGACTTCCTCAGGTACATCTAGGTAACGCTCGTCAAAACGTCCGATAAAAGCGGTTGGGTATTCAATCAAATTCAGCACTTCATCCAGCAAATCTTCGTCAATCTCCACATGAACATTGTGCATTTTCTCGATTTCTTTGATTTGATCCAAAATCATGTTTTCGCGTTCCATTGGGCTGGCAATGACAAAAACTTTGCGCAAGTCCTCTTCATAAGAATCTGCTGACTGAATCTTCACTTCATGACCGAGAAAACGATGACCCCGACTTGTCCGTCCACTTTCAATATCAAACAAATTCATCAAAAAGGACTCATCATCCAACAACACAGTTAGGGTATGAACGGGGCGAATATATTCAAATGTATTGGTGCCCCAGTGCATATTGACCGGAAAGCTCAGAGAGGTCAGCACATCGGCAACTCCGTCAATCAATTCCTCAACAGGTTTTCCGATTTCTTGCTTGGTGACATAGACATATTCTTCGCCTTTTACTTCACGAAATGTGATATCTTCAACCGTCAAGCCTTTTCCACGAACAAAGCCTTGCGCAGCTTTCGTAAAATGACCATCTGCATCCAAAGCAATCTTCTTGCTTGGTCCTTTAAAATCTTCTGTTAAATCTGTTTGCTTTTCACTTAGATTGGACACGCGCACAGCCAAGCGACGAGGAGTTGAAAACATTTCAATCTTATCAAAAGTTAAACGATTATCTGTTAAAAAGGCTGCAATTTTATCACGTAATTGCTTCATGCTTGGTGTCACAACATAAGCTGGCATTTCTTCTAGCCCTAACTCAACCAATAAATTCTTTGTCATTTTTATTCCTCCTCAGCCAATAACTTCTCACGTGTTGCTTCATCCAATAATGGATAGCCCAGTCGTCTGCGCTCTGCCACAAAAGTTTTAGCAACAATACGTGCTAAATTGCGAATGCGAGCAATGTAGCCTGCACGTTCTGTCACAGAAACAGCTCCGCGAGCGTCCAATAAATTAAAAGTATGAGAACATTTCAGCACATAATCATAAGCAGGATGGACGAGATTGTATTCTAAACAGCGTTTCGCTTCTGCTTCAAAATGATCAAAATTTGCTAAAAGCAAAGCTTGGTCGCTCACTTCAAAACTGTATTTTGAATGTTCAAATTCTGGTTGGCGGAAGATTTCTCCGTATTTTACGCCATCAGCCCATTCAATATCATAAACAGAATCCACCTCTTGGATATAAGATGCCAGACGCTCCAAACCATAGGTAACTTCAGATGTCACTGGGTTGGTAGGCAAACCACCGACCTGTTGGAAATAAGTAAACTGCGTAATTTCCATACCGTCAAGCCATACTTCCCATCCTAGACCTGCAGAACCTGTTGAAGGATTTTCCCAATTGTCCTCTACAAAGCGAATATCATGTTCCAACGGATTAATTCCCAATAACTCCAAAGACTGCAAATACAGCTCTTGAATATTACTTGGACTTGGTTTCATCACAACTTGAAACTGGTGGTGTTGGTAAAGGCGATTCGGATTTTCACCGTAACGTCCATCTGCTGGACGACGTGAAGGCTCTACATAAGCTGCATTCCACGGCTCAGGACCAATGGCACGCAAGAAAGTATAAGGACTCATGGTACCAGCACCTTTTTCATTATCGTAAGCCTGCATAAGCATACAGCCCTGATCATTCCAGAATTGCTGCAACGTTAAAATAATTTCTTGAAAAGTCAACTTCTTTGACATAAGATACTCCATTCTTTTTATGATAATATTCTTACTAACCTGAGTTTATAGTAGAAATAACACTAGCGTCAACAAGTGAATCAATTTGACTGACAAAACAAAAAGCAGAACTGCACTTGACACGATACCTATACAGATTTGTATAGGGGCGTCAAAACGCGGTTCCACCCTAGTTTATTACTTCATTGTTAATATAGCCTTAAGATAACATCAAGGACTAAAATTTACCGAAAGCTCCATCTTCATTTAGCTCTTATCTGGCTTCCACCATCCCAGACTCGCTAGCAAGTAATTGCATGAGACTTCTTTCATACAAAACATTATAGCAAGAAATAGGAAATTTGTAAAAGGAAAATAT
>NZ_KV811162.1:279772-287619 GCF_001813035.1 Streptococcus sp. HMSC071H03
ATTTCTTGCTTTCTCACAATTTCAAATTGAATTTTTGAATTTCCCGTTGTTTGTTTTAATATCTTTTCAGCCATTTTTTCTGGGGTTACTAATCTAAATGTACTATCCCTAATATATTTAGTTAAGTAGGTTTTAAATTCATCACATTTTTCAATTAATCTCGTTTTCTCCGAGAATTCATCGGCAATTTTTGTATATTCATCAAAGTTATTTACCTTAGAAATTTTTTCAAAAAAATTACTAAATAGGACAACTTCCTCATTAACTGCTGTTTTTAACTGAGAAAGTTTGACATCATCTTGAATGACGATACTTAATAACAAATCATCTCTTAAATCTATATAGTGATAATATTTATTAATTAAGTGTTTATAATAATATTTAACGAACTCAGTTTTGAAATCCAATTTCTCTGCAACATTTTCGACAAACCATATCCCCTCATCACGAAACATTGTCTCAGCCTTTTTCAACTCATTCAAAATTTGATAAGATCTTTCAGCTCGTTCAATCGTAAATTGTAAGAAGATGCGTTCTCGTTCGTTTTCCTCTTGTTTATCAAAATATTCTCGTTGTAGCTTATGTTCTTCTTGTAATTGCTTTGTTTGTTGTTTATTCTGGATATGTGCGACATACACAGCTATCCCACCACCAACCAATGCTCCAAGCGTTGAACTGATAAACTGTGAATTTAAAAAATTACCCAAGTTTTGACAAATATCTACCTTATCCATAATAATTTCTATCACCTATACTCCAAATTTCATTTAATTATCAATTGATATACCCTTTTCATCTAATAGTTTATTAAATTTTGAAGAATATTCATCGTTTAAAATATTCAATATATCCTGAGATTTATGTTGTATATCAGGACAAATAAAGCCTTAAATTATTTTCATCCGAATCTTTTTTAGAAAATAATACATACAAAATAGTAAAATTGTACCAATAAATCCTCTAATAGTCAATAAATTCATCTCTTCTCCCTAACTTTTCAATTATCTTCTAGCATTCTTTCGTTTAGCACACATAAAGAAAAGACGTTTTTCGTACCATCACAATATCAAAACCATTCCCAAAATCCAAATAGTATCAACCACAATAATTCTCCTTTATCTATATTTTATTAATTCCTCAACAACTTCATTAATTTTATCTATCTCTTCATCAACTATTTTCATGAAATTGTCAAAATTAATATCTACATAATACTCAATAAAATCCCTAAAATAATTGTCCGGAGTTGAAAACTGGGAATAAGGAATTTCTTTAATAGAATAATGAAAAATATTATTTCTAAATTGACTATCTCTAAGAAAATATTACCTTTTACGTAAATAGTAGTTTGTATTTTTTCTGCTAAACCAGAATTAATACTTTTGGAATATTTACTTAAAATTTTTGCTAAAGAATTGACGCTAACTAGATAAGATTGGATTTTTGAACGATAGAATATATTACCTTTATTTTAGAATACTTTCGGGAATAAGCTATTTAGAAAATTGTTCTGACATAGAATATTGAATAACTGTAATTGAACTTCAAGTGGCAGATTCCCTAGTAAAATATCTTGCCTTCTGTTATCCATTAAAAACTTATCAATATGTCTTAATTTACAACTTGAAATATCCAGTTTCATTGCTGGATCTAAATTAAAATCTTTTTCAAAATTTGAAGTGACCGAATTGATAAAAGCAGACAGATCACGAGAATAATCAATAAAAATTGGTTCTATTTCTTGTTCCCACTTTTCTATAGTTGTAAATTTATTTAACCTCAAAATATATACTCATTTGACTAATGTTTCCATAAGGAATATCATCAATAGTAAAACTCCCAAATCGTGCTGCACAAAGCAATAAACAAAAAATTTTTGATAAAAATTATAGTTCGACTCTAATAGGCGCTTTCTTTCAACCGCACTATTATTTAACTTATTACAAGCTTTTGCAAATTTATTATCAGAATAGAGCTTCACGCCAATTCTAATTTTTTTCATCATGGTTACAAGGTTTACATCTCTGATGTTTGGTAATTCTAAAATGATTCCTTGTTCTTGAAACTTCTCAATCCAGCCTAAACAAATTGATGATAAAAACGGGAAAAGTGGTATGAATATCTCAGAATTATCAAAATCGTCGGTAAAATTAGTTATTATATATAAAATTTGCTTTGCTTCCATCGTTTCTTGTAATAGAAAGTATAAATGATATATTTCCCAATAATTTTTCTTCGTTCATAATAATTCGCTTCCCATTTTTCACTCACCTGCAGTTTCATCAAGTTTGTGTAGGTTTCTTTTGATAGAATTATACCACGAAACCACCAAAAATCCCCTAGAAATCATTCTAAGGGATTGACTTTACCCTGCCATCTCTGCCACTTGTTCCGTTTTTGCTTTCTTGCTTGGACTGGATAGGCGGCGCTTGCTGTCGCGGATGGTGTTGAGGTCTTTGAGGAGTTTAGCAAAGTGGAGTTTTTCGGGATAGGCTTCTGCGGAGGCTGCGGTATAGCGCATAAAGAGGTCATAGATACGGGAGAGCTCGGTACGCAACTGCTTGGTTTTGCCGACTTCTTTGCTGGACTTGGCTGCACGCGCCAGAGTTTCTGCCCGGTCATAGTCTTCCTGAGCTGTTGCCACGGCGGTAAGCATCGGCAGAAGACCCAAGGTAGTCACTGCTGCATCATAAGGTTCCTCCTTGAGGGTTTTGAGGAGACTCTTGATTTCAGCAGTTGCGACATCGTTGGTATGCTTGGTGATGTCCTTATACTTCGCAAGGACTGGCGTTAGGGTTTCGTGGGCAGCTTTGAGATTGGGCTCCTTGATTTTGGCAAAGCCCCTATGCAAGGTAAACAGTCCGACTAGGGCACTGTCCCGCTCCTTATCCACTTCTGCTAGACTCAAGGTTTGTTTATTTTCTACGCTGGCCAACTGGGCTTGGAATTGCTCCAGCTTACTGTCAAAGACTTCAAGATGATCATCATACATAGCCTCATCCTTGTAGGACTTGGCAAAGCTAGTAAGAACCTGATGAGAGTCCGTCATCAAGCTCTCAAACTCACGGTTAGTAAAGTTGCTGTAAGGCAGGGGGCGAATGGTGTAGGTTTTTGTCATAATAATCCTTTCCACAAATATGATAAAACAAGTATAGCATGTGGTGATAAATCTTTGGCAAGGCTACTCTGAAATGTTGTTTTTAAGCTCCGAAAAGGCATTTTTCTCTTTTTCAAAGAAAAAAGGCAGCAAAAATCCCCATCTGATTGCTAGTAAACCTTCCGACGGGGACTATTTGTCTATAAAAAACGAATCATCCGAGCATTCAAGACTTAGAATACCTAGAAACTTTAGTGATTAGTGTCATCCTAGACATAGAATGCCAATCAATTTTAGTAAATCCTGTCATTCGAGGAATAGATTATTTGGAAATTTTCATAAATAGGACTATCTGAAAGCTAGATTCCCTCCAAATTTTAGTAAGGAAGACGATTCGACTCCTAGATTGGAGTAGGACGTTGATAAATGATATTGACTGAAGCCTTGACTGCTTCTTTTCTTCCTTATCTTCCTACTCCCAGTAGCTCAATAACCTCCTCAATCAGCCCTTTGATTTCTTTATCGCACAGAAGAGAAAGTTTTGATTACAGTTTCAGTCAATCATCATCTAAAAATCCATCTTATCTGGATCTGGAGCGCCGCCTTCAAGACCTTGAATGTTTTTCAACACTTCTAGGTCTGCTGGACTGAGGGTAATGTCAAAGCAGTCCAGATTGCTCTTGATTCGCTCAGGCGTAACCGACTTGGGCAGGGGCAGGAAGCCCTCTTGCAGGCTCCAAGCCAGAGCGATTTGGGCGACAGATTTGCCGTATTTATCGGCCACAGCCTTGACTTCTTCATTGCGGAAAAGTTCCCCTTGACCGAAGGGACCCCAAGCCTCTAGGAGAATATCATGCTTACGACAATAGTCCACTGTTTCAGCCTGATAGACACCAGGCGCCAGACGAATTTGATTGACCGCAGGCAAAATACGCGCTGTCTCAAGCAGAGGCTCTAGGTGGTGAGGCAGGAAATTGCTGACACCGATAGCTCGGATTTTCCCCTCCCGATAGAGGTCTTCCATAGCCCGCCAAACCTCCCGATTGCGCTCCTTCCAAGCTTCCTGCTCTCGCAGAGGTTTTGGATTGGGCCAGTGGATAAGATAGAGGTCCAGATAGTCCAGCCCCAAACGCTCTAAGGAGCGGGCAAAAGCTCCTTGAGTCTCCTCATAAGTATGATTACCATTCCAGAGCTTGGTCGTAATAAAGAGCTCTTCTCGCGGTATACCACTGTCTTTGATTGCACTACCCACACTTCCCTCATTCTTATAAACAGCCGCAGTATCAATGTGTCGGTAGCCTGCTTCAAGTGCTGTTAGCACCGCCTGATAGGCCTCTTCACCATCTTGAGCCTTCCAAGTTCCAAAGCCCAAAACCGGAATCTCTACACCATTGTTTAATTGATAACGTTCCATCTCCGTCTCCTTTATTAAGCAAGCAGGCAGCCCAGTCAACTACCCCTTCCAACAAAAAATCTATTTCTTAGCTTTCTTTTTCAAGGATTTGGGTTTAAAGACATTCTCCTTGGTTGGTGCCATTCCCCTGCCGAGAAAACTATAAGTAATAAAAGTTATGCCAACTACAATCATGAGCATACGACTCAGATAACCTCATTATATCACGCCCCTTATTGCAATTCAAATCCTTAAAAACCTTTTCTTAACTACATGTATTTTAAAAAGTAAAATGAAAAGAGTCGGTTTCCCAACTCTTTCAAGATAAAAAGATTCTATTTAGCTTCGTATCTCTTTTCGCCATCCAAGTAGGTCGCAACCAGTTCCAAATCCTTGTCCAACACAATGAAGTCTGCATCATGTCCTTCCTTGATTTGACCACAAACATCCTCAATATGAACGGATTTAGCCGGATTGAGGGTTGCCATCATAACTGCTTCGTGTGGGTTAGCAATCCCCCATTTGACAACGTTCTTTAACCCGTCTTTCAATTTCAAGATAGAACCGGCTAGGTTACCTGTTGATTTGAGTCGAGCAGTTCCATTTGCGACTACTACTGGAAATTCTCCCAACATATAGTCACCGTCTTCCAAGCCTCCTGCAGTCATACAGTCTGTGATGAGCGCAACATTTTCATGCCCTTTTTGCTTCATCAAGATGTCACAAGCCTTTGGATCCACATGGTGTCCATCACAGATCAGCTCAGCATAAGTGTGTGGCAGCTCGTACATAGCGCCGACCATGCCCAGCTCACGGTGAGTCAGACCACGCATGCCATTATAGGCATGAACCCAGACACTAGCGCCAGCATCTACCGCAACTTTAGCTTCATCAAAAGTTGCATTTGAGTGCCCAAGTGCAACTGTTACGCCTTCATCAGTAATGGTTCGAACAAAATCTTCAACACCTTCTCGTTCTGGAGCTAAAGCGATTTTATTGAGCAAACCATTCGATGCTTTTTTCCAAGCACGAAATTCATCCATTCGAGGATTTTTCATGTAAATTGGATTTTGGGCTCCTTTATATTTTTCTGTGAAATACGGACCTTCAAAATATAAGCCACGAATCTTAGCACCTGTCGCTTCCTGATAATGAGCACCGATATTTTCTGTCACAGCCAAGAGTTGTTCATAGCTTGAAGTCAAAGTCGTTGGCAGAAAACTAGTCACCCCCGTCGTCAAGAGACCTTCACTCATCGTATGAAGGGTGCCCTCAATATTGTTATCCATGACATCGACACCGCCAAAACCATGAATATGGGTATCCACCAGTCCCGGTGCGATAGAATAACCTGTATAATCTATCACATCCGCACCTGCCGGAATAGCTTTCGTCCATTTGCCAAATTTACCATCTGTGATTTCCAAGTAGCCACCTTGACGGATACCATGGGGATAGAAAAATCGATCTGCTTGAATATATTTAGGCATAATAAAACCTCCTTCTTTCAGTGAGAGTTTATATAAGCTGTCACTTTAGACAACTGTAAATGGTATTTTAAATCACTCTCGCATTGTTCATTATGTCTCTTTCATTATATCGCTTTCTTTTCTTTTTGTAAATGGTATAGACCTATCTTGCTAGATTTTAAGTGATTGTATAAACACTACTGTTTATACTATTTTCTATACTGTCCATTTAACAAACTTGTAGTACACTTCGTTTAAAAGAGTGATCTAAATTCCATATTGGCAGGAGCTGACTTTGATGCTGCTTATTTTAGGACAAATACTAGTACTCATTCCATTTGCAAGTCTTGTTTGCTAGATATTTTTCGATATTAAATTCAGACCAACCTTATAGTCGTCTTGTTTTTTCTTGTTGTTTTCATATTTTTAGTACTAAATAGATAATTTCTGTCAAATGAATCAATTAAGGCACTCAACCTAAACCATCAAGTTTATATTCGACTTTCCGGTTACTACCTTATTTAAGTCTTTATGTTCTATCTTTTATTTGAATAATTGTCTGTATTGTGTTATAATAAATATGTAAAAAGTATTTTGTGTTGATTTTTGTCGCAAGGAGCTGATTCCCAATTTAAAAGAGACAAATCGGCTTTAAACGACTTTAGTCTGCGCCTAGCACACTTATCTTTGGAGGTGTATCATGAAAAAGAAAGTCTTTACAGTCGCTGTCTCCTTACTTACCATTCTGCTTTTAGTTGCTTGCGGTAATAATAAGAAATCAACAGACACATCATCTTCTGAAATACCCAAGACCAGTTCTAGTCAAAAAGCAGAACAAAGCTCAAAAACCATTGAATTTTCTACCACAGCTATTGACACAGTTATTTACGAAGGCAAAGGTGTCACACTTACCTATAAAGGGCTAGAAAAAGATGATTATGAATATACCCTTAAGTTAGCATATAAAAATACTTCCAATAAAGAATATGAAGTGCAAACTCGTAATGGTAAAGTCAATAATATTTCCAATAATGATGACCACAAAATTATCATTTGCTCTGATACCTTAAAAGCTTCTGCTACTTCTGAAGGTAGTATTAAATTACCAATAAATGCTTTAGAAGCAGCTAGTATTACCAAACCAAAAGTTTTAGAATGCAATTTAGAAGTCATTTATGATATCACAGAAACCATAGCCAAAGTACCAATTAAGGTTACTTTTGAATAATTCAGTAGGAGCTAATGTTTAGCTTCTCTCACATCATGTATGTATACAGTACATAGCAGCTAAATTAACTTTCAATACATATTGTTCTAATAATAAATTAAACAACCAGCCAGTCCTCGCTTTACGAGGATTGGCTTTTTATATGACTAGTTTCCGAACATCCTTAATAAACTAGTTATGACAATCTCCCCATCACCATAATATTCTCATCAAAAAACATGAGTCTGGCTTATAGAACATACTAAAACTTTTTCTAATTCAATACCCACAATCTACTGATAGCCAGCAATAAGAGGTTCGAATAGTTTAACAAATGCAATTTTACAAGAAAGATTTAATCAAAAGTAAAAAGTATATTCCGAAATTGGTATTTTTCTCCTTGATGAACTGGTTTAGAGTTTGTAAGCTTTGATAAAGATAAACTGTGACATCTTTCAAGTTCTACTCTACCTCTATTTGCTCTATCACATTGGATTGATAACAGAGTCAAGCCAGTATTACAGCACAGATGTTCCACTTTTTCTTGTGTACCCAACTTGATCTCACAGAGTCATTATTAATAAACTTTCTACTTGATCATACAAGATAAGTAGGGTACAAAAAAACAAACCACCTCAGCAGTTTGTCTCTCAATCTTAAATTTGTTCCGCTTGGACCTTT
>NZ_KV811162.1:287719-296457 GCF_001813035.1 Streptococcus sp. HMSC071H03
TTTCCGCTAAGTTCATGGCGTGATCCGCTACTCTCGTATAGTGAGAGATGATATCAATAAAGTTCACCCCAGCTTGCGTAGAGCATTCACCTCTGTTCAGACGATGAATGTGCGTTTTCCGTAGCTTTCGTTCCATTTTATCAATCGCTTCATGCTTAGCCACCAAACTATTGGCCAATTCAATATCATTATCTTCTACAGACTTCAATGATTCTTTTATGAAGCTGAGCGTCATATTGTAAATCAATTCCAACTCTTGCAAAGCTGCTGGAGAAAATTCCACCTTTTTCCGACGGATATAGTCAGTCAAGTTAATCAGCGCTTCACCATGGTCCCCGATTCTTTCTAAATCTCGAGATGAATCCAAAATATTTGTCAGCACTTCACTTTCTTTTTGGCTAAGAGGCTCACTAGATAAATCAATGAGGTAACGTGTGAGATCTTCATCAATCTTATTGATTGCTTCTTCTACCTTGTGTCCCTTGTCTGCTGACTTTTCAGTATTGTTCACAATATAATCATAAGCCAACTCAAATGAACGCATCGCATAACGTCCTAAATGCAGCAATTCTTTTTTGGCATTTCCAAGCGCCAAAGACGGAGCTTGTTTGATTAAAATCGGATCTAAATAAAGCGGTTCATATTTCACAACTTCATCTTCACCTGGAATCAGTTTTGTTACCAAGGTAGCTAACAAGCCAATAAATGGAAATTGAATAATGGTATTAGTAACATTAAAAGTTCCGTGAGCAAAGGCAATGGTCATTTCTGGGCTTAAATGGAGAGCTGTTTGAAACCACTGAATCAAGCTTGTAAATGGTCCTAACACAATCAAACACAAAATGGTACCAACCACGTTAAACATTACATGAGCACCTGCCACACGTTTTGCTGCAATATTGGCACCTAAAGATGCAATAATCGCTGTAATCGTTGTCCCGATATTATCCCCAAAAAGAACTGGCAAAGCTCCTTTTAGCTCAATCAAGCCACTTGCATACAGATTCTGCAAAATCCCAATGGTAGCAGACGAAGCTTGAATGAGCAATGTAATCCCTGTTCCTACAAACACACCAAGGACTGGATTTCCACTTAACTTTATCATATATTCACGGAAAGCGTCTAAATCTTTCAATGGCTCCATAGCGCCACTCATCAGATTTAAAGCAAAGAAAATCCCACCGACCCCAAATAAGACACGACCAATATTATTGATAGAGCGCTTTTTGGTAAAGAAGAGACAGACTGCTCCTAAAAAGAGAATGGGTAAGGCATAATCACCTAGCTTAAAACCAATAATAAAGGAGGTCACTGTCGTTCCGATATTGGCTCCCATAACAATCCCAATCGCTTGCTTCAAAGTCAATAGTCCAGCGCTTACCAGTCCAACCGTAATAACTGTCACACCTGAACTTGACTGAATCAAGGCTGTTAGACCAATTCCAACCAGAACACCAAAAAATGGATTGCTGGTATATTTGTCAATGAAATAACGAAGCCGATCCCCTGCAGCCTGCTGCAAACCATCTCCCATCATCCGAATACTATATAGGAAAAGTCCTAAACCGCCTAAAAAGCTAAATATAATTTGCTGCCAATTGATGGACATCTTTTCTCCTCCGAAAAATCTGTAGCGGATTATCTCCTTTTCTATTTTAAAGGATAAGTGTAAAAGTAACAAGCCTTTTTTAGCATTTTTATCAAAAAAAGAAAGAAAAATAGAATTTCCTTTCTTTTTAAATATATTGATATAGCTAAAATCACGTTTTATTTTTGTTCTAAATAGCGGAGCATTTGGTCAATTTTATTCCCGTATTCAATGGATTCATCTTTGATAAATGTCAAATCAGGAATTTTATACATCTTCAAGTTGTGACCCAATTCACGTTTGATCGTTCCTTTGGCTTTTTCTAAACCAATTTGAGCTTTTTCTTGCTCAGAAGCAAGGTTGCTCATCAGCGTGTAGTATACTTTTGCCATTGACAAGTCGCCCAACATTTGCACATCTGTAATGGTAATTCCTTGAACACGCGGATCACGAACTTTTTTTTGCAAGATTTCATTGACTTCACGTTTGATTTCCATGCCCACACGATCCACACGAAATTGATTTGCCATGATATCTCCTTTCACTTACTTTAGAAAAAGGTTGAGGCAGACTTTAATGAACCATAGCCTGTCTCTTTTCCATTCATATTTTATTTTGTGATTTCTTCCATGATGTAGGCTTCAATCATGTCGTCTACCTTGATGTCATTGTAGTTCTCAACCATGAGACCACCTTCTTGCCCATTGCCAACTTCTTTCACATCATCCTTATAATGTTTGAGGCTAGCAAGCGCACCATCAAAGATGACAACACCATCACGAATCACACGAACCTTAGAATCACGAGTTACTTTACCGCTAACCACCATAAAGCCACCAATGGTACCGACTTTAGAAACCTTGAAGGTTTCACGGATAACAGCTTCACCGATAATTTTTTCTTCGTATTCTGGATCCAACATCCCTTTCATGGCATCTTCTACTTCTTCGATGACTTTATAAATAATGCTGTGAAGACGAATTTCGACATCATCGGCTTCTGCTTGTTGACGAGCTTGTGGGGTAGGACGAACGTTAAAACCAATGATAAAGGCATTTGAAGCTTCGGCAAGAGTCACGTCAGACTCGTTAATAGCACCAACTGCTGAGTGAACAATCGTGACTTTAACGCCTTCTACTTCAATCTTTTGAAGGGAAGCTGTCAAGGCTTCGGCAGAACCTTGCACATCTGCTTTGATAATAACATTGACAGACTTGACTTCACCAGCTTTAAGGGTATCAAAGAGATTTTCCAAACTAACACGATGCGTTGCCTGACGTTGTTTCATGAGAGCACGTTTTGCACGTTCTTCACCAGCTGCACGCGCTGCTTTTTCATCTTCATATACGGCAAAATGGTCACCAGCCATTGGTGTTTCATTTAAACCTGTGATAGATACTGGTGTCGATGGCCCCGCAACTTTCACTCGACGTCCACGGTCATTGGTCATGGCACGCACACGACCAAAAGTATTACCAACAACAATTGGATCTTGTACATTTAAGGTACCTTGTTGAACAAGCAAGGTTGCAACTGCACCTTTTCCTTTATCCAAGCGCGCTTCGATTACTGTACCAATTGCGCGAACCTTTGGATCAGCTTTTAGCTCTTGAATTTCAGCTACAAGGAGAACGGTTTCGAGCAGTTCATCAATATTTTGGTTGAACTTAGCTGAGATTTCAACAAATTCAGAATCACCGCCCCATGCTGTAGACATAACTCCATATTCAGCTAATTCACCGATGACACGTTCAGGATTAGCACCTGGCTTATCAATCTTGTTAATCGCTACAATAATTGGCACATTGGCTGCTTTTGAATGGTTAATCGCTTCAATTGTTTGAGGCATGACTCCATCATCTGCTGCTACGACAAGAATCGTAATATCTGTGACAGAAGCACCGCGCGCCCGCATAGAGGTGAAAGCGGCATGCCCTGGTGTATCAAGGAAGGTAATTTTCTTACCATTTTCTTCAATCTGGTAAGCACCAATATGTTGTGTAATCCCACCTGCCTCACCTGTAGCAACACGAGAATTACGCAAGGTATCCAAAAGTGTTGTTTTCCCATGGTCAACGTGTCCCATGATGGTCACAACTGGCGGACGTTCTACTAAAGCATCTGGATCAAGATAATCTTCATCCACAAAGAAGCGTTCGATATCTGCATTATCGACTTCAACTTTAGCATGTGCTTCAATGCCATAATCTACCATCAGAAGTTCAATAGTATCGCCGTCCAACGATTGATTCTGCGTTGCCATAACCCCCATCATAAAGAGTTTCTTGACAATTTCGGCTGGTTCACGTTTAATCCGCTTTGCAATCTCTGCAACGGTCATGCCTTCTGTATATTCAAATTCTTTTGGCAATTCATGGAACTTGCGTTCTGTAACCGGTTTTGGAGTTTGGTTATTGTTCCGATTATTCTTGCCTTTTTTATTTTTCTTGTTATGATTCCAATTACTATTCTTTTGATTTCTCACTTGATTTTGACTGCTTCGATTCTTTTGTTGTTTTCTTGGACCATCTTCTTCGCGATCAAAGTCATCACGTTTCTTGTCTGGTCGAGCTTGTTTTTTCCGACGAGTATCAACTGCAGGAGTTGGAACCGCCTCAGGGGCAACTTGAGACTGTGGAGCCGGCTTCGTAGCCTCCACGATAGGCGCTGCTGCTTTGAATAATTCTTCTACCGGTTCTTTCCGTTTCTTCTGCTCACGTTGAGCTGCTTTTGCAGCTTGAGCCTGTTTAAAACGTTCCTCGCTTCCACGAGCATATTCGGCATTCTGTTCAGCTTTCAGAGCTGCTGCACGCGCCTTGAAATCAATGCGTGGTCCTTGATTTGTTTGAGGGCGATTCTGATTTGCAATATTTGAACGATTTTGTTCTTGACGACGATTATCCTGATTGCGATGATCGCGATTGTCGCGTTGTTCGCTGCGATTCCCACGGTCATTTCGATTTTGGTTGTTTCGATTATTACGCGGATTGCGCTCTTCTCGATTTCGCTTTTCACCATTTTGTTGTTTTTGTGGCCGATTTTCTCGCTGTTTATTTCGTCGTTCTGCCTGTTCTTTCGCTCTTGCCTCTCGTTCAGCCTTAAAATTACGACTTTTTGGTTTTGCAGACGCCGACTTCGCTTCCACTTCCGACTTTTGCGTCGGAGCTACTGCCTTCGGCTCTGCTTTCTTCTCAGCCTCGGTCGTTTCTTTCACTGCCGTTGGAGCTGACGCTTGCTCTTTAGGCAACGATTGAGTCGGCTTTTGAGTCGTTTCTTTTTTAGGAGCTGCTGCTTGAGAAAAGCTAGCTGTGATACGTGTTGCTATTTCACTTTCCACGCTGCTGGCATGACTTTTTACCTCAATACCAAGCTCTTTTGCACGCGCCACAATTTCCTTGCTTTCTTTTCCCAGTTCTTTCGCGATTTCGTACAATCTTACTTTAGACAAATCTTGTCCTCCTCTTCTATTCCATAAGAGACCTCATTTTCTTTGTAAATCCAGCATCAGTAACAGCAAGGACTTTTCTTGCCTTGCCTACTGCGGTGCTTAATTCCAGTGTTGAAAACACGGTTGATACTTCTACTTTGTAATAATGACTTTTATCAGTAATTTTCTTGGTCAAATTTGGAGCAGCATCGTTGGCTAAAAAGACCAACTTTGCTTTCCTATCTTGTATAGCCTTAACAACCAATTCTTCACCCGATATGATGCGACCTGCTCGTTGTGCTAAGCCAAGTAAATTGGCTAGTTTTTGCTTATTCAAGACCTAACTCTCTTCTTTTGACCTTGTGATCCACATAAGCAATCAGTTCATCGTAAAAATCGTCTTCCACTTCCATATTGAAACTGCGATTAAAGACTCGTTTTTGCTTAGCTTGAAGCGCTTCTTCATTATCAAGTTTGATATAAGCTCCACGTCCGTTCGCCTTACCTGTCGGATCAATGAAAATTTGACCTTCTTTGTTTTTGACAATGCGGAGTAAATCACGCTTGTCAATGATTTCGTTAGAAACTACTGATTTTCGTAAAGGGATTTTTCTTGTTTTTGCCATTCTTTCCCTCCTTTAGTCTGCTGCTTCAACTTCACTTTCCACAAATTCTGTTTCTACAGGACTTTCAACTGCTGTAAATTCTTCTACTTCTTCAGCAAATCCGCCGAGTTCACCAGCTTCTTCCATAGCTTCAAATTCACTTGCAGATTTGATGTCAATTCTGTAACCTGTCAAATGAGCTGCCAAGCGTACGTTTTGTCCGCGACGACCGATTGCAAGAGACAATTTGTTATCTGGCACAACGACAAGAGCATGCTTGCTATCTTGACTGTCAAAGATGACTTGATCCACTTCTGCAGGAGCAATCGCATTGTAGATGAATTCAGCAGGATCTGCTACCCACTCAATCACATCGATGTTTTCTTCAATAGGAATCATACGGTCTGATTTTGCATCATACTTAGCTGGATGAAACTTGCTGGTGATTTTCTTGATGTTTGCGCCACCACGTCCAACGATTGTACCAATTGCATCTATATTTGGGTTGTGACTGCGTACCGCAACCTTGGTTCGATCACCTGCTTCACGAGAAACGCTCATGATTTCAACCGTTCCGTCATAAACTTCAGGAATTTCTTGCTCCATCAAGCGTTTGATCATCTCTGGATGACTACGGCTAACAAAAACATTCACACCGCGAGGATTGTCCTCAACCTTATAAACAAAAACTTCAATGCGGTCGTGTGAAGCAAAGACTTCTCCAGGAATTTGGTCTTGTTTAGACAACTGCGCTTCAATGCTGCCAAGATTGACATAGATGAAACGATTGTCAAAACGTTCGACTGTTCCTGACATGATTTCATTTTCATGCTCTTTGTACTTATTGTAAGTAATCGCCCGCGTTTGCTTGCGCATCTTTTCCATAATTGTTTGCTTAGCAGATTGAGCTGCTACCCGACCAAATTCAGCCGGCGCTTCTTCAAATTTGATTTTATCACCAAGCTCATAAGCTGAGCTAATGGCAAGAGCATCTTTTAAGCTGATTTCCAAACGGCTATCAAAAACTTCGTCCACCACTTCACGAACTGTATAGACACGAAAATCTCCTGTTTTTTCGTTAAATTCAATGGCTGCGCTATCTGCTTGACCATAACGGCGACGATAAGCGGAGCGCAAGGATTCTGTCACTGCTTCGATAATGTCTTCTTTTTTAATCCCTTTATCTTCTTCCAAAATGCGGAAGGCCTCTAGCATTTCTTTACTCATGTCTTTTTCGCTTTTGTAAAAACAAAAGCAATCCTTTCTTTTTTTTTACTAAAATTTTACTGCTAATCTTGCTTTGGATACTAGCTTGTAAGGAATTTGAACAACTTTCTTACGCGTCTTATCCATATATTCCATTGTTAAATGATCTTCCTCAAAAGAAAGCAATGTTCCTTCAAAGGTTTTACTTTTATCAACTGCTTGATACAGACTAACATGGATATATTGCCCAACTGCATCTGCTAATTGTTCTTTCGTTTTCAGCGGACGTTCCAACCCTGGGCTCGTCACCTCAAGGAAATACTGCTCAGGAAAAGGATCCGGCTTAATCGTGTCCAAAAGCGGACTGATGATGTCCGTCAAATCTGCCGTATCATTTACGGTAATCCCTCCCGACTTATCTACAAAAATACTGAGAACATGGTCGCTCCCCATCTTACCATAGTCAATATTCACTAATTCATACGGCTCTTGGATGACTGGCTCGACAACCTCTTTTACCAATTCTACAATCGTTGCGATAAGACTACACCTCCTCACAGATAAGAGGCGAAGATACTTCCTCGCCTCTCTTTCATATTCATTACTTGTATTATAGCATAAGAAAAAATAAAATGCAAGAAAATATATTCCTGTATTTTATTTGATGCTATACTTATCAATCGTAAGAAAATTGATTGATTTCAGCATTGTGGTTGACAGATAATTCTAAAAAGAATTGACTATAAAGTCAAATAGAATAACCTACAATCAAAATCACTCCTCATAAAGGTTTTTTATTTCGAAATTAAATAGCAAATAATTGACCTACAAGATAAGTTACTGTCATAGTCAAAAGTCCAATGACTAAGTTTCGAATCATGGCATTTTTTATCGGTGCTTTTCCTAACTTAGCACTGGTGTATCCCGTTCCCAATAGCGATAAAGCAACAATGACTACTGTCGTCGGAATTCTATAACTAGCAGAAAAGAAGACAATGCTCAGCATGGGAAAAATAGCTCCTGCTACAAAAGCGATAAAGCTGGAGATTGCTGCATGCCAAGGATTAGTAAATTCTTCCACTTCAATACCATACTTTTCCGCTACCAAAGCTTTGAGAGGATCCTTTAAAAAAGCTCGATTGGTTAAAAGCTGGGCAGAAGTCTCACACTCGCCATTCTGGATATAAGCTGCATAGAGCGACTGCCTAGCAATATCTGGATTTTTCATTAAAAGATCTCGCTCTCTGACAACTGCGGCCTCCTCCGTATCCTTTTGAGTGGAGACAGATACATATTCACCACCTGCCATGGAAAAAGCTCCCGCAAAGACTGCTGCTAACCCAGAAAGAAAGATAATCCAAATACTTTCTGTCGCACTTGCTACCCCTATTACCACACCCGCGATAGAAATAATACCATCATTGGCCCCCAATACTCCAGCTCGCAAAATATTAAGCCGACCGCTAAAATTCTTATCAATTTCTTGTTCTCTCATCATCGTCAATCTTCTCTTTTCTCTTTATTTAGAATTATTATAAATAAAAACTTAATCAAGCACAAGAGAAAAGAACAAAATGAGAAAAGTTCTACTATTTAATAAAATTTCTTAAACATCTACTTGGACAGCAACGTTTTACTTTTTAGCAAGCTCAAAACAAGACCATTCTACCAAATCACACACATATATATGGTAAAAGGTCATCCGATTGATCCCACAATCTTCTACAATGTCCTGAATCGTAAATTTTGTTAATAGCTTTTATAACAAAATGTTTAAATGAAGCTTTTAAAGTTCATTTTGTCGCTTGAGACATTCTTTTGCTCCTCTTGTTTTTTAGCAATCTTTTCTCCTGAAAATCAGAAAAGGGAGTGGGACAAAACTAAAAATTGAAAATTTTTAGTTCGTAGTCCC
>NZ_KV811162.1:296557-313572 GCF_001813035.1 Streptococcus sp. HMSC071H03
TTGCAGATGAAGAAAACGAAGTTTTCGCCAAAAGTGCTCTTCCGAGCTTGAACAGCGAATGAAGAGCCCAATCACCTACTGCGTTATTCGTTTATTACTAAATCTGATAGAAGCTGGGATACTTTTTGCCCAACCTCTTTCAATTATCTATTTCACCTTAAAACTCTGCCTCAACCCGATAGATGACTTGACCTTTGTTGGCAAATTTTTGCTCATATTCCGTCATCACATTATTCTCAAAGTCGCTCGCGTGCAAATCCAACCAAACGCCATTTAGTTTCATGCCGTATTGAGAAAAACTTACCAAGCTATATTCAAAGAGACCACGATTATCTGTTTTGAAATGAATCTCACCATGTTCTGGTAAAATTTGCTTAAAGGTATCGAGAAAAGATTTGTAGGTCAAGCGCCGTTTTTCATGGCGTTTCTTGGGCCAAGGATCAGAAAAATTCAGATACAAACGATCAATCTCTCCATTTTCAAAGTAGTTGGTCAAATCAGAACCATCTACCCAAAGGAGCTTGATATTGGGAACATCAGCTACTAAAACCTTATCCAAGGCGTAACTCAAAACAGATTTTTGAATATCAATTCCGATATAGTTAATTTCTGAATGAGCTTTTGCCATTTCTGAAACAAACGCACCCTTTCCACTTCCCACTTCAATATGAATAGGATGATTATTGCCAAAAATTTCGTGCCATTTTCCCTTTGCTTCAGCAGGATTTAAAATCACATATTGCGGGTTTGCTTCTAATAATTTCGTCGCCCCTTTACGATTTCTAACTCTCATGACATCTTTCTTCCGTATTTTGAGCGGAAGTTGCGCAAGGCATAAATCTCCCGATTCACATTTTCCAAGTCTGCATTTTCATAATACTTCGCAATCTGACATAGGTAAGCATACTGACCATACCAGTATAATTTCTTCAATACCGTTTCATTATAGCGATAGCCATAGTAGGTCAACCATTCTTTCCAACGCGCTTCTGGAATATAATGACTTAACATATGGGCCACATCAAACATTCGATCTGTCAAACGCACAGAATCCCAATCTACCAAATACACCAAACCGCTGTCCGTTTCAATCCAATTACTATGCCGAACATCTCCATGTACAATCGTTGCATAATCCTCACGAAATTGCGGCAGATTGCTACGCATGTCTCTTAAAACAGACCGTAAATATTGATTATTGCTAAGTGCGATTGGAGCATGTTCCAACCAGGATTCCACTAAATCTGCTGGCGTTTCCAAAGCATAACCCAGCCGGCGCAGTTGTGTCATCAAGGGACGTGAGCGATGCAAACGCGTCAAAATATTTACAATTTGCTTTTTGTCCATTTCAGCTGGTGTCAAGATCTTTCCTGACAGCCACTCTTGCGCACTCATAACGTTGCCATCTGCCATGCGACGACTCCACAATAGTTGTGGTGCAATTTGTTCTCTAGCTAAACCTACTAAGATTGGGGTTGTATTCATCTTGACGAAAACGCGCGCCCCATCTGGATAGGTGCCCATGTAGGCTTTTCCACTCTTGCCTGCAATCGGCGTCAGAGTTAGCTCATTATCAACCAAGTCCATTATTCCCCTCCGTAAAAAGTTTCCCATCTATTTTACTAATTTTACTTCCTTTAGTCAACCAAACTTCTTAATTTAAATGGTAAATAGATGAAATAAAGTAGCAATGTAATTCCAATCATAAAAAGCAAAGCTACTCTATCTTGGAAAAACAACAAAGCCATTATTGTTTCCACAAAAAGCACGCTGTAGCCAATAAGAATAATCACTTGTTTCACTCCTTTTAATTTCAATCCAGTTTCCAAAGGAAATAAGAACGTCAAATATTGATAATCAAAAGCATTGTACAAGGCTGTCAACTGAAATAGCAAGAGATAATTCAACAAAGCCACGAAAATAGCCGCAATCCATGATTGACTGATAAAACCAATTCCCAAAAGAGACAGAAACAGCAACCGTATAGTCAAGGCCAGAAAATCACCATTTCGTAAATAAGAACGCAAATATATATTTTGCCAAGTAGTTGACTGTCTTTTTGGTAGAATATTTGTCAAACCATCAAGATACGCACGGCGTTTCACACTATTAGAAATTCCTTTGACATTGGTAAAGAGAGCAAAGAAACGTAGGATTGTCTGCTTACGTCTTTCTTCATAAGCAATGAGATAGCTCCAATTCACCCCTGCACCTTGGTAAAATTTTTGACTTTTCTGCAAAAATACGAACCATTTTGCTATCAACATAAGAAAAACAAGAATAAACCAGCCCCAAAGCGGCATGCCTAAGGCAAGAAAAAGCGGTACTAATAGTAACAACACAACGGTTTGAAGCAAGGCCCATAATCGATAAGATAAACGCGTTTGTTCTTGTAGGTAGCTTTTTAATTCCTCCTCTTTGACTAACAAAAATAAACTATCTGGTTTTTCCATATAAGTCGCGATTCGTCCCAAAGGCAATAATAAGAACAAAAGAACTGCTAAAGCAAGAATGATTGGCAGGTGATTTGAAGGTAAATTTCGCAACAACTGACTGTATTGAACAGCTAAAAAGCCAGTAAAAACTAATAAAAAGAGGACAAAATGGTCGTTAAAAACATAGCGCGAATACTTCAAACATTGATTGCGAAATACTTGTTTGCGCTTTTGAAACAGTTCTCTCATAGGCTCGCCTCTTCTGTCAAAGCTAGATAAATGTCATTGAGACTAGCTTCTGGCATGGCAAATTCTGCTCGTAATTCTGCTAAATTGCCTTTAGCTCGGATTTCTCCCTTATGCAATATCACGAATGAATCACACATCTTTTCTGCCGAATCCAGCACATGCGTACTCATGAGAATTGACTTGCCTTTTGCCTTTTCATCCTCCAAAAGCTCTATCAAGTCAGCAATGGCAACTGGATCAAGTCCCAAAAATGGTTCATCAACGATAAAAAGGCTGGGGTCAACCACAAATGCACAGATAATCATGACTTTTTGCTTCATTCCTTTAGAAAAATGCACCGGAAACCAATCTAATTTTTCTTTCAAGCGAAACATGGTCAATAATTTCTCCACGCGCGCAAAAGCCACCTTTTGCTCCACATCATAAGCCATAGCAACCGTTTCAATATGCTCGCGCAGCGTTAATTCCTCATACAAACTAGGTGTTTCCGGAATAAAACCAATTTTCTTACGATAAGCCGTAGGACTATCTTGCAGTTTGGCACCGTCAATTAAAATTTCACCTTTATAAGGAGTTAAAAGTCCGATAATTTCATTGATTGTAGTGGATTTACCCGCACCATTCAAACCAATCAACCCCACCAGTTCCCCATTTCCTACTGTGAAACTGATGTCTTTTAAAACAGGGATATTCACATAACCCCCTGTAAGCCCTTTTATTTCTAACATATTTTCTCCAAATTCTGGTATAATGTTCTTATATTATAACAAAATCTAGCAAAGTAGAGGTAAATTTGATGGCAGATTGCATTTTTTGTAAAATTATTGCAGGAGAAATTCCAGCTTCTAAAGTATATGAAGACGATGAAATTCTAGCATTTTTAGACATCTCACAAGTAACACCCGGACATACCTTGGTTGTCCCTAAAAAACATTTCCGCAACATGCTTGAAATGGACGGTGAAGCTGCCAGTCAACTCTTTGCACGCATTCCAGATATTGCTCGTAAAGTGATGAAGGCGACTGGTGCAAAGGGAATGAATATCATCAATAACAACGAAGAAATTGCCGGTCAATCTGTCTTCCATACACATGTCCATTTAGCACCACGCTATACAGAAAATGATGATTTAAAACTGACTTTCGTGGCGCACGAACCAAACTTCCCTGCTCTTGCAGAATTAGCTGAAAAAATTTCAAAAGCATAAGGAGAAACCATGAAACTTAGTAATCTATTGTTATTCACCGGTGCAGCTGCAGCCAGCTTTTGCCTTGTTAAAAATAGAGAAGAACTCATGAACGAGGCTGTTGAAAGTTATGAGCTAATGGACAGAATTCAAGACAATCTACAAAATATTCAACGAAATCTCCAAGCCGTTCAAGAGCAAAAAGACAATCTCCAAACAATTTCACAGGATTTGACTTACCAATTCAAACTTTTTGAGCAAGACACTACTGCTCGACTTCAGCAAATTCAAGACATCTGGAACACTCGCATCAACTAAGAAATAAAAAAGAATTTAGACACACGCTAAATTCTTTTTTATCATGTCATTGTCCGTATTGACCGTAATACTGTCCATTTTGATCTGTTCCATAAGAATTGCTTGAATACGCAGAAGAATCAGCAGCACCAGTTGTTGTGCCATTTCCTGACTGACTGGAACTAGGAGCAGCACTGCCATACAATTCTTCATATAAAACCGCATTGGTTTCCAATTCAGTCACTTCGTCCAAGCCAAGCGATTTTCTCAGAATATTTTGCATTTCCAACATATGCTCCGAAGTGACGATTTGGTAAGAACCCCCATCTGCTAAGGTGGCATCTTCACCTTTTAATTGCTTGCTTTCAATCTTTTTGAAAGCATCTTGGTAACCTAATAATTGCGGAATACTGCCAGAAGACAACTCTACATTGGTCTGCATATTGTTGCTAACAGCTTTTAAAATAGCTTGATAATGGCTGACACTATTTAAACTCAGCACTTTTTGGACTACTTTTTGAATGACTTCTCGTTGACGCTTTTGACGGCCATAATCCCCTTCTGGATCTTGATAACGCATGCGAGAATAAACCAACGCCTGATCTCCGTTGATGTGTTGCTTACCTGGTTCAACAACTGCTTTGTATTCTGGTTCATTTTCTTCAATCGAAATAGGGAAACCAAGTGTGTTATTGACCGTGATACCGCCAACAGCATCAACCAATTGTACCAGACCTTTCATATTGATAAGCACATAGCGGTCAATGTGAATATTCATCATCTTTTGCACTGTGGAAATAGCTAGCTCAGCTCCACCATTTGCATAAGCCGCATTGAGCTTTGCTTGCATGGTTTCGTTGCCATTTTTTATATTGGTGAGAATATCCCGCTCCAAACTCATCATCGTAGTCTTTTTCGTCTTAGGATTGACCGTCATGAGAATCATGGAATCACTATTTCCAGCCCACCGATCTGAGCGTGAACCACTACCCGTATCCACTCCCATTAAGAGCAAGGTAAGTGGTTTGGTAGCTGCAATAACATCTGTATCTTTCCCAAAGCTCTTGTAAGTCTTAGACAATACATCCGTTGATTGGTTATAAATCGTAAATCCATAAACGCCTAGTCCTGTAACCGTTACAAGACACAAGCTTAAAAACATTAAGATAATTTTTTTTAACATATTATTCTAATCTATCAGTTTTCCCATTAGGTAAACATCAAGAAATTTCCCTTCTGCAAGATAGGCTCCTCTTTTTTGAATGCCCTCAATCTCAAACCCAAACGCCTGATACAAATGAACAGCACGCTTATTTCTGACTTGTACAGTTAATTCTAATCGTCGAATCACTCCAGAATTCTCTGCCCAGTCTATCGCTTCTTCTAGAAGAAATTTCCCTAAGCCTTGATTCCAAAATGCTCTTTTAACCACGATAAAGACCTGTCCAATATGTCGAATCCGCTCATGAAAATCATCCGTAATACTTACAAGACCAGCAATTTCATCATCTAATAGTGCAATTAGATAAATCTGGTTATCTGACGCAGCTTGATGTTGAATGAAAGAGCTCATCTGCTCTTCTGTCATCAAAATCCCTGCAGCATCTAATGTCATGTAATCTGATTCTTTTCCAACTTGATTAAGAAAATCAATTAAAGATTTGGCGTCTTGAGGTTCTGCTTCTCTTATAACTAGCTCTAACTCAGTCATTGACAAATTCCTCAAGCAGTTTCTCAGCTCGATGTCCTTTTGCATCAAAGACCAATTCTCGACCATCACTTTTTCTTAAAATTGTCAATTTGAGATAGTCACTTGGCAAACTATCTCCCAACAATTCGCCCCATTCAATAACCGTCACTCCATCTCCAAAGAGAAAATCGTCTAAATCAATAGAATCTGGATCTTCTCCAATGCGATAAACGTCCAAATGATAAAGCGGCAGGCGTCCATCATATTCTCGTACAATAGTATAGGTCGGACTTTTGATCATTTGTTTGATACCCAGTCCACGTGCTAACCCTTTGGTGAAGGTTGTTTTCCCAGCACCCAAGTCACCCGTTAAAATCAAAACATCTTGCTTCTGGATTAAAGCGCCTAATTTCTCGCCCCACACCATTAACTCATCTTCATTATGGCTAAACATTTTATTATTATATCAAAATTTTTCTATTTCTGCTGAAATTTAACAAAAGAAAAGCTAGCTCCAAAGAACTAGCAATTTTTCAATCATTAAGCTAAAGCTAGACTGATAAAGTTTAAGATAAACAAAGCATCCAATACCCAGATAATTGGGTGAACTTCCTTGGCTTCACCTTTGATGATTTTCACAAATGCATACATGATGAATCCTGCAGCAATACCATGAGTAATACTGTAAGTAAAGCCCATGAAAACGGATGTAAAGAAGGCTGGTACTGCTTCTGATAAATCGTCCCATTCGATATCTTTCATACTGGAAAGCATCATAATTCCGACAATGATAAGAATAGGAGCTACTGCTACTGTTGGGACAATAGCAAGAAGTGGACTAAAGAAACTTGAAATAGCAAACAAAGCCGCAACGACAAGTGCTGTTAAACCTGTACGACCACCGGCTTCAATCCCAGCTGCACTTTCTACATAAGTCGTGACATTTGAAGTTCCTGCAATCGCACCAATCGTTGTCCCAACCATGTCTGAAAACAGCGCCTTGTCCATTTTAGTCTGAAGCCCAGACGAATCTTTAGCAGCTTCTTCATCTGCAATATTAAAGATACCTGCTTTACGACCAGTACTAATCAAAGTTCCAATATTATCAAAAATATCTGTTAATGAAAAGGCCAAAATAGCAAGAAGTACTTCTGGAATGCGAGCTGGTTTTGCAAATAAAGCCAGCAAGCCATCTTTACCTAGTGCCGCACCAAAAATCTTTCCTAAATCCTGAACAGCAGCACCGATATTATTGGAAGCAAAATTGATTTTTGAAAGGTCTACGACCCCTACCAAAATGGCTACGATTGTGGTTGCCGCAATGGAGAGAACAATCCCTCCGCGAATGCGTTTGAGAACAAAGAAAATGGTGATGAAAATTCCAAACAAAGCTACAAGAACAGCTGGATTGTTAAAATCTACCAAGCCCGGCGTTGCCATTCCATTAGCTGTAATAGCTGCTTGTGCTTTATCAGCGCCTTTTCCCGCAACAGTATATGTTCCCGGATCGATTGAAAATTTCAAAAGTCCTGCTTTTTTCACTCCGATATAAGCTAGGAAAATCCCAATCCCACCAGAAATAGCGTATTTCAAACTCTCTGGAATTGCATGAATAATGATTGTGCGAACCTTGGTCAACGTGACAATAATACTAATAATCCCGCAGAGGAAAACCATTGCCAGCGCCTCTTGCCATGTATAACCAAGTGCAAATACAACGGTATAAGTAAAGAAAGCATTCAGTCCCATACCAGGTGCCTGAGCATAAGGAATATTGGCATACAAAGCCATCATCAGCGTCCCTGCAACAGTCCCAATGATAGTCGCTAAGAAAACACCTTGTGCTGGCATGCCTGTTTGACTGAGCATTTCAGGATTGACAAAGAGAATATAACTCATCGCAAAGAAAGTGGTTAAACCAGCAAGAACTTCTGTACGAACAGTCGTACCGTTCTCTTTTAGTTTAAAAAACTTATTCATTTTTAAAATCTCCTTAAATTTTACGAACGATAATAGATATAATATCACAAAACATTCATGATTTCAACAGAAGTTTTAAAAACAAACAAATTAATTCAATGTTTTATACAGAAAATCTTTATTTAGACTGATTTTTACTCAAAAAGACCAAGGACATGATTTGAATAAAGGTAAACCCTAAAATGAATAGCAGGCGCTCCCTCTGCAAAGCAGCTGTCAATCGCTCAAAGACTAACGTAGGATGGCTGACTAGATCCCAAGAATTGAGCCGATCTTAGCGACCAATGTAAATCGCGAGACTCGATAAAAATGAGACAGCTCCAATAGTCAAATATTCCAGCCACCATTTGAGCTTCAAATAGCCCGAAATCAAATTCCAGCTCTCTATTCCGCATAGAACCCCGAAGAAAATACTTGGAACAAAGGCCATAAAAAGATGTAGACTTTCTCGGTTCCACAAGGTGTCACTCACCCAGTGCATGTGTACCAAATCTGTAATCATATAGAACGTATTGGGATAAAACACCAGCCAAAGAATCGCTACAAGTAAGAAAAACCATTTTTTCTTAAATTGAATGGCTATAAAAGCCGCATCATAGGCAACCAAAGCTAGAAACATATTCCAAATCAAATCCGGACCTTTTGTCAAAATTCCTTCAGCATAAACGATAGCAGAAATAATCGCAAAGAAAATATGAATGATAATTGATTTACGCATACTCGATTTCCTCCTTCGTTATATAAGAAAACATTATATCACAAATTCTGCACTTTCATCTTAAAATCTGCTATAATAGAAAACAGCACAAATGAAAGAGTAGACTATGACAAAAAAAGTAATTGCAGTAGATTTAGACGGAACCTTGCTCAATTCTGACAGCAAACTATCTGAATTTACAAAAGAAACAATTAAAAAAATTTCTAAAAAAGGACATCATGTTGTCATCACAACTGGACGCCCTTATCGAATGGCACGGGAATTTTATAAAGAATTGGAGCTACACACTCCAATGATCAACTTTAATGGCTCTTTGACCCATATCCCTGAGAAAAAATGGCAACAGGAAAGATGTATCACTTTAGATAAGGAATATCTATTAGACATTGTCAAAAGGAAGGAAGAGATTGAAGCAGACTTCATTGCTGGAGAATATCGAAAGAAATTTTATATCACAGCCCCCAATGAAACGATTGCCGACCCGAAATTATTTGGTGTAGAATCTTTTCAACCTGAAAATCAATTTAATCCAGAATTGGTTACCAAAAATCCCAACTGTATCCTTTTGCAAACGCATGCCAATGATAAATATGCTTTGGCGGATGAGTTGAATCAATTTTATCAACAACAATTATCTATCAACACTTGGGGCGGTCCGCTCAATATCCTTGAATGCACTCCAAAAGGCGTCAACAAAGCTTTTGCTTTGAAATATTTATTAGAGGTTCTGAACGTAGAGCGAAAAGATTTGATTGCTTTTGGTGACGAACACAATGATACAGAGATGTTAGCTTTTGCAGGTACTGGCTATGCCATGAAAAACGCTAGCCAAACACTTCTTCCTTACGCAGATGAGCAACTGCCGCTGACCAATGACCAAGACGGAGTCGCTCATCAATTATTGAAACTATTTTTATAATGAGACTTAGAGTTGGACAGGTTTTCTGCCCGACTCTTTAATATTTACACGTAATCTTCCCAGATTTCATTTTTCTGCAACTGATTATGCACTAGCAATCATGGGGCGGTCTCATCAGCTGTTGATTTTCAATTATTTTCTATCAGTTTATTTATGCCATAAATTAAATATTATAAATTTTATTTTTTAAATTTAAAATGTTTCTAGATTTTTTATTGATTCTCCTCTTTCTTCTTCAATAATTCATGTAGATAGAATTATTTTTTCAAAACTTTCATTATTTTTCCAATCGCTTTTCAAAGTTAATATATTGTTTAAATTGCTAGTTTTGTCCGTTTACAATCTGTCAAAAATATGAAAGATTTTGATTTTTTTAGCTCAAACTATTGCATTTTTCATGAAAACGTTTTATACTTAAGTAGTCTTAAATTTTTCTTAAACTTAAGTCAAACATTTTATAAGGAGGAAAGACAATAATGAGTATCGGAATCATTATTGCAAGCCATGGTGAATTTGCTGCTGGTATTCATCAATCAGGTTCTATGATTTTTGGTGAGCAAGAAAAAGTTCAAGTTGTAACTTTTATGCCAAATGAAGGTCCTGATGATTTGTATGCTAAGTTCAATGACGCTGTGGCTGCTTTTGACGCGAACGATGAAGTTCTAGTTTTGGCTGACCTGTGGAGTGGTTCTCCATTTAACCAAGCTAGCCGCGTAATGGGTGAAAATCCTAACCGTAAGTTCGCGATCATTACAGGTTTGAATCTGCCAATGTTGATTCAAGCTTATACAGAACGAATGATGGATGCCAATGCTGGCGTTGACGCTGTTGCCGCAAACATCATCAAAGAAGCCAAGGACGGAGTGAAAGCTCTTCCTGAAGAACTAAATCCTGTAGCTGAGGTAGCAAGTGCACCGGCTGCACCAACTGCTCAAGCTGCTATTCCAGAAGGAACCGTTATCGGCGATGGCAAGTTGAAAATCAATCTTGCTCGTATCGATACACGTCTTCTTCACGGTCAAGTTGCAACTGCTTGGACACCAGATTCTAAAGCAGACCGTATCATCGTTGCTTCTGACTCCGTATCAGCTGATAAACTTCGTAAAGAGTTAATCAAACAAGCTGCTCCTGGTAATGTCAAAGCAAATGTTGTCCCAATTGACAAATTGATTGCGGTAGCAAAAGACCCCCGTTTTGGTAACACACATGCACTGATTCTTTTTGAAACTCCTCAAGATGCACTTCGTGCTGTTGAAGGTGGTGTCGATATCAAAACACTCAATGTTGGCTCAATGGCTCACTCAACTGGTAAAACAATGGTCAATAACGTTTTGTCAATGGACAAAGACGATGTTGCAACCTTTGAAAAATTGCGTGACCTCGGAGTGGAATTTGACGTACGTAAAGTGCCAAATGACTCCAAAAAAGATTTGTTTGACTTAATTAAAAAAGCCAACGTTCAATAATGGAAAGGATTTAGAATATGTCAATTATTTCTATGATTTTAGTGGTCTTCGTTGCCTTTCTTGCTGGACTCGAAGGAATCTTGGACCAATTTCAATTCCACCAACCACTTGTTGCTTGTACCTTGATTGGTCTTGTAACAGGACACTTGGAAGCAGGTGTCATCCTTGGTGGTACACTTCAAATGATTGCTCTTGGTTGGGCAAACATTGGTGCTGCCGTTGCTCCTGATGCCGCACTTGCTTCTGTAGCATCTGCAATCATCATGGTACAAGGTGGCGACTTCACTGATAAAGGTATCAGTTTCGCTTATACAACTGCTATCCCTCTTGCAGTTGCAGGTCTCTTCCTTACAATGATTGTTCGTACAATTTCAGTAGGTCTTGTTCACGGTGCTGATGCTGCTGCTAAAGAAGGTAACATCGGTGCTGTAGAACGTACTCACTTAGTTGCACTTCTTCTTCAAGGTCTTCGTATTGCTATTCCTGCTGCTCTTCTTCTTGCAGTTCCAACATCAGTTGTTCAAGGTGTCTTGAATGCTATGCCTGCTTGGTTGTCAGGTGGTATGGCTGTCGGTGGTGGTATGGTCGTTGCCGTTGGTTACGCGATGGTTATCAACATGATGGCAACTCGCGAAGTATGGCCATTCTTTGCTATCGGTTTTGCACTTGCAGCTTTATCAAACCTTACTCTTATTGCTATGGGTACTATTGGTGTCGCAATTGCCTTGATTTACATCAACCTTTCTAAAAAAGGCGGAAATGGTGGTGGCGGTTCTGCTACATCAAATGACCCAATTGGTGATATTTTAGAAGACTACTAAGAAGGGAGCTACTAATACCATGACAGAAAAAATTCAATTATCAAAATCAGATCGTCAAAAAGTTTGGTGGCGTTCAACTTTCTTGCAAGGTTCTTGGAACTATGAACGGATGCAAAACTTAGGTTGGGCGTACGCACTTATCCCAGCTATCAAAAAACTTTACACTTCTAAAGAAGACCGTGCTGCGGCCCTTGAACGTCACTTGGAATTCTTTAATACTCACCCATACGTAGCTGCTCCTATCATTGGTGTGACACTTGCCCTTGAAGAAGAAAAGGCTAACGGTGCTGAAATTGACAACACTGCTATCCAGGGGGTTAAAATCGGTATGATGGGACCTCTTGCTGGTATCGGTGACCCAGTCTTCTGGTTTACCGTTCGTCCTATCCTCGGTGCTCTTGGTGCCTCCCTTGCTATGGCAGGTAACGTGGTGGGTCCAATCCTCTTCTTCGTACTTTGGAATCTTATCCGTATGGCCTTCTTATGGTACACTCAAGAACTTGGCTACAAAGCTGGTTCTGAAATTACAAAAGACATGTCAGGTGGTATTCTTCAAGACATCACCAAAGGAGCTTCAATCCTCGGTATGTTCATCATCGCCGTTCTTGTTGAACGTTGGGTAAACATTGCATTTACAGTTTCACTCCCTTCTAAAACTTTGTCTAAAGGTGCGTACATTGAATTTCCTAAGGGAAACGTAACAGGTCAACAATTGCACGATATTCTTGGTCAAGTAAATAGTGGTCTTGGACTTGATAAAATGCAAGCACAAACACTCCAAGGACAACTGGATGCATTGATTCCTGGTCTGATGGGACTTCTTCTTACATTCCTCTGCATGTGGTTGCTTAAGAAGAAAGTTTCTCCAATCACAATTATCATCGGTCTCTTCATCGTTGGTATTGTGGCACGCTTCTTCGGAATCATGTAAATAACAAAAAGAAGGTTTCGGCCTTCTTTTTTATTGACAATAAATGTGCTATAATAGGGAGGATAATAGATAAATGAGGATTGAACATGGCACAGTCACAAAATACAAAAATTGATTTTCAAACAACAGGAACTTCTTATCTGGGAATTGGAGGGAAAGTTGGAAAATTCTTAGTTGGAGATAAGGCACTTGAATTTTATGCAGATGCCAATGTCGAAGACTATATTCAAATCCCTTGGGATACTATCCATCAAATCGGTGCCAATGTGTCTGGCAAACGAATTAGTCGTCATTTTGAAGTCTTTACTGACAAAGGTAAATTTCTCTTTGCCTCAAAAGATGCTGGAACTATTTTGAAACATGCTCGAAATCATATCGGCAATGAAAAGGTCGTTAAATTACCGACACTGATTCAAACAATTGGTCAATTTTTTAAAAATCTATTTGCAAAAAAATAAGAATTCTTGTATAATCATAGGAAACGGATAAGTAAATCTAGTATCTCTTTCAGAAAGTCTGCGGCAGCTGTGAGCAGATAGGGAGCTAGCTTGAAATTCTACCGTGATACTAATTTCATAAACAATCAAGTGCACTTATGTGAAGTTGGATGGAACCGTGGCTCTGCCACTCCAACACTTTCCATAGGTGCATTTTTATTTAAGGAGGTTCTGATGTTAGATATTAAACGCATTCGCACAGATTTTGATATCATCGCAAAAAAACTAGCTACTCGTGGCGTTGACGCTGCAACACTTGATAAAATGAAAGAGTTTGATAGCAAACGCCGTGAACTCTTGGTCAAGGTTGAAAAGTTAAAAGCAGAGCGTAACACGGTTTCAGCAGAAATTGCCCAAGCGAAACGTAATAAAGACAATGCTGATGATAAAATTGCTGCCATGCAAAAATTATCTGCTGAAATTAAATCATTAGACGCAGAGTTAGCAGAAATTGACGCTATATTAACCGAGTTTACAACGACTTTGCCAAATATTCCTCACGATAGTGTGCCGGTAGGTGCTGACGAAGACGATAATGTAGAAGTTCGCCGTTGGGGGACGCCACGTGTGTTTGACTTTGATGTAAAAGCTCACTGGGATCTTGGTGAAAATCTTGATATTCTCGACTGGGAACGCGGGGCAAAAGTAACCGGCGCTCGCTTCCTCTTTTACAAAGGATTAGGAGCTCGTCTAGAACGCGCTATTTATAATTTCATGTTAGACGAGCATCAAAGAGAGGGCTACACAGAAGTCATCCCTCCTTACATGGTTAATCACGATTCTATGTTTGGGACTGGTCAATATCCAAAATTCAAAGAAGATACGTTTGAATTGAGCGATACAAATTACGTTCTCATTCCAACTGCTGAAGTTCCTTTGACAAACTACTACCGAGGGGAAATTTTAGACGGAAAAGACTTGCCAATCTACTTCACAGCCATGAGTCCGTCTTTTCGTTCTGAAGCTGGTTCTGCCGGTCGTGACACCCGTGGTTTGATTCGTTTGCATCAATTCCACAAAGTAGAAATGGTCAAATTTGCCAAGCCAGAGCATTCTTATGAAGAATTAGAAAAAATGACCGCTAATGCGGAAAATATCCTGCAAAAGTTGAATCTTCCTTACCGTGTCGTTGCACTTTCTACAGGGGATATGGGCTTCTCTGCGGCGAAGACCTACGACTTGGAAGTCTGGATTCCAGCACAGAATACCTACCGTGAAATTTCTAGCTGTTCCAATACCGAAGATTTCCAAGCTCGTCGTGCCCAAATCCGTTACCGTGACGAAGCAGATGGCAAGGTCAAACTCCTACACACTTTGAATGGATCTGGTCTTGCAGTTGGTCGTACCGTTGCAGCTATTCTTGAAAATTATCAAAATGAAGACGGCTCCGTCACTATTCCAGAAGTACTTCGTCCATACATGGGCGGTGTGAAAGTGATTGCCCCAAAATAACATAAAAACTCTGAGATTTTCAAATCATCTCAGAGTTTTCTTATCTCTTCATTTGATTGTTTCGCTTTTTAATCATTGCACTTCGAACCACACTTATCACAGTTGGGAGTAAGGTGACAATGACAATTCCCAAAATAATCGCTGAAAAATGAGTTTTCACAAAGGGAATATTCCCAAAAAGATATCCTGCCCCTGTCGCAATCAAAGACCAAGACAAAGCAGCGATAAAAGCTCGTTTCAGAAAAGAATGAACAGGGAATTGACTAATGCCTGCTACAAAAGGCACAAAGGTACGAATAATGGGAATATAGCGTCCTAAAATAATAGAAGTAGAGCCATGTTTTTCAAAATACACTTCTGCTTCTTTGATATTTTCTTCTTTTATCAATTTACTGAAAAATTTATAATGTACAAAACGATAACCCAAGGTTCTGCCAATGAAGAAATTACAGGTATCGCCGACAAAAGCTCCCACAAAAAATAGAAGCATAAAAAGTAGAACATTAAAATGCATCGCTGGATTAGCTGATAGAGCGCCTGCAGCAAAAAGTAAGCTGTCTCCCGGCAAGAATGGAAATACTACCACAGCTGTCTCAATAAAAATCACCAAAAACAAAATCAAATACGTCCAGCCACCTACAGCATGAGCAATATTATAAATGTGTGCATCAATATGCAAGATAAAATCAATAATAAACATCTCTTCTCCTTTTGTCCATTCTCTATTATAGCAGAAAATACTACAGAAAAGAGTATTTTAAAAATAAAAAAACAGAAATGGACGGTACAACAAGCCAATCCACTTCTGATTTTTATTAGTATTTTCGAAATCGTTGGTAACGTGCTTCTAAAAGTTGTTCAAGTGGTAGTTGAGACAAATTTGCTAATTCAGCGACTATTTCTTGTTTCACAGCATACAATAAATCTTGATTGCTGAGTCCTGCTTCTGGAATCACCTTGTCCACTACTCCCATATCAAGAAGCTCATGAGAAGTGATTTTCATGAGTTCTGCAGCTTCCATAGCACGACTGCCGTCTTTCCACAAGATAGAAGCAAAACCTTCGGGACTAAGCACCGCGTAAATTGAATTTTCTAGCATCCAGACCTTGTCTGCAACAGCTAAAGCTAGTGCTCCTCCAGAGCCACCCTCACCGATAATAATAGCAATAATCGGCACCTTTAAATCACTCATTTCGAGCAAATTACGCGCAATAGCTTCTCCTTGACCGCGCTCTTCAGCACCGACTCCTGGATAAGCACCGGCTGTGTTGATAAACGTAACGACAGGACGACCAAATTTCTCTGCCTGCTTCATCAAGCGAAGTGCCTTTCGATAACCTTCTGGATGAGGTTGCCCAAAATTCCGTTGCAAATTATCCTGTAGATTGCGTCCTTTTTGAATCCCAACAACGGTGATGGGCTGACCATCTAAAGTTCCGATTCCACCGATAACCGCTCCGTCATCTCGAAAAGAACGATCGCCATGTAATTCAATAAAATTCTCGCAAATTCCTTGCGCAAAATCCAAAGCTGTCAATCGTGCCTGATCTCGTGCTTCTTTAATAATTCGGGTAATCTTTGTCATTGTTCACCTCCATGGAAAGCCAAGAGCATTGCAATGGTGGAGCGCAATTCCAAACGTTTGACAATGGCATCTACAAATCCATGCTCTAGCAAAAATTCCGCCTTTTGAAAATCATCAGGCAATTTTTCACGAACAGTCGTTTCAATCACCCGGCGGCCTGCAAAACCAACGAGCGCTTGTGTCTCAGCCAAAATAATGTCTCCTTCCATGGCAAAAGAGGCCGTCACCCCACCCGTGGTCGGATCTGTCAAAATCGTCAAATAAAACAAGCCAGCATTAGAATGGCGTTTCACCGCTGCGGATACTTTAGCCATTTGCATCAAACTCATAATGCCTTCTTGCATGCGAGCGCCACCAGAAGCTGTGAACAAGGTGACTGGCAACTGATGTTCTGTAGCATATTCAAAAAGACGAGTAATTTTTTCCCCAACGACTGTTCCCATAGAAGCCATGATAAAGTTGGAATCCATGATCCCCAGTGCAGTTTTTTGACCACCGATTGTCGCAATTCCTGTTAGTATCGCTTCATCCAAACCTGTTTTTTCACGGACAGTTCTTAATTTTTCACGATATTTAGGAAACTTCAAGGGGTCTGATGTTTCAATTCCTGTAAATAATTCCTCAAAACTATTGGCATCTACCGTTAAATTGAGGCGTTCAAAAGCTGAAATACGAAACGTATAGCCACATTGCGGGCAAATCCGTTCACTTCCCAAATCTTTTTGGTAAATGATATGCTTACATCCTGGACATTTTGAAAACAGTTCATCCGGAAACTCTGGTTTCAC
>NZ_KV811162.1:313672-324896 GCF_001813035.1 Streptococcus sp. HMSC071H03
TTTGGATTGATCCGAATATACTTATCCTTTTTGGAAAACAAAGCCATGACTTATATCCTTTACTCCTCTACTTTTTCTTTTGATAAGCTGGTAAAAATTTCTCCATAAGAAAAGCTGTATCATAATCGCCAGCAATGACATGTGGGTCTGAAATCAAATCTAACTGAAAACCGCTATTTGTCACAATGCCGTCGATTTCTAATTCATAGAGCGCACGCTGCATTTTCATAAGTGCATCAAAACGATTTTCACCATGAACAATAATCTTGGCAATCATGCTGTCATAATACGGCGGAATCGTGTAGCCAGGATAAACTGCAGAATCCACACGCAACCCCACTCCCCCACTCGGTAGATAGAGATTAGAAATCTTTCCCGGACTTGGTGCAAAGTTAAATGCAGGATTTTCTGCATTGATTCGGCATTCAATCGCGTGACCTGTTATATGAATATCTTCTTGGTTAAAAGACAGCTCTTGCCCCGCAGCAATTTTTATTTGCTCCTTGACAATATCCACTCCCGTTACAAATTCCGTTATCGGATGCTCCACTTGGACACGTGTATTCATTTCCATGAAATAAAATTCTCTTTTGTCTTCGTCAAATAAGAATTCAATCGTTCCAGCGTTTTCATATCCGACAGATTTTGCAGCTCGAACAGCTGCTTCCCCAATCTTCTGACGAAGCGTTTTGCCAATCGCAACCGACGGACTTTCTTCCAGCACTTTTTGATTATTTCTTTGAAGTGAACAATCGCGCTCGCCTAAGTGGACAACATGACCATGTTGGTCAGCCAAAATTTGGACTTCAATATGACGAGCCGGATAAATAACCCGCTCCATATACATGGCGCCATTTCCGAAAGCTGCTTTGGCTTCTCTGGAAGCCGATTCAAAGGCGGCCACTAAATCTTCCACCTTTTCGACTTTCCGAATGCCTTTGCCACCACCGCCAGCAGAAGCTTTCAGCATGACTGGATAACCGATTTTTTCTGCAACCGCAAGTGCTTCGTCTGAAGTATGAACTTCGCCGCTAGAACCTGGAATTACAGGCACATTAGCCTTAATCATCTGAGCACGCGCATTGATTTTATCCCCCATTAAATCCATTACCGCTCCAGAAGGACCGATAAATTTAATACCAACTTCCTCGCACATGGTCGCAAATTTAGAATTCTCACTCAAAAAACCAAAGCCTGGATGAATCGCCTCTGCTCCAGTCAAAACTGCGGCGGAAAGAACCGCATTCATATTGAGGTAGGATTCTGTCGACTTTGCTGGACCTATACAAACCGCTTCATCTGCCAGTAAAGTATGGAGGGCTTCTTTGTCAGCAGTAGAATAGACTGCGACTGTCGCAATCCCTAACTCTCTAGCTGCACGAATAATTCTGACCGCAATTTCCCCACGGTTGGCAATTAAAATCTTACGAAACATGGTGAAATCTCCTTTTTTATTGTCCGAGGGCAAAAGTTAAAGTACCACTCGCTGCCAACTTCCCGTCAACTTCTGCTTTCGCTTCCACAACCGCAATGGTGCCACGACGCTTCACAAACTTCGCTGTCATGATGAGCTGATCACCAGGAACAACTTGTTTTTTAAATTTCACCTTGTCCATTCCGGCATAAAAGACCAATTTCCCCTTATTTTCCTCCTTGGACAATTCCAAAACACCGGCTGTTTGAGCCAAAGCCTCCATAATGAGAACTCCTGGCATGACAGGATATTTAGGAAAATGACCGTTAAAGAAAGGCTCATTGATTGTAACATTTTTAAGCGCTACAATCTCATCTTCTTTCACTTCCAGCACACGGTCAACCAATAGCATAGGATAACGATGTGGAAGAGCTTCTTTTATCGCATTGATATCAATCATTTAATCCGCACCAAACCTTTCCCAAATTCGACCATTTCTTCGTTTTGGACAAGAATTTCTGTCACAATACCGTCCTTAGGTGACGGAACTTCATTCATCACTTTCATGGCCTCAATAATCATCAAGGTTTGCCCCTTCTTCACTTGGTCGCCAACGGAAACAAAAGAAGGTTTATCAGGACCTGAAGCAAGATAAGCAACTCCAACCAATGGACTTTCTACTACATCGCCTTCAGCTATGGGTATTTCTGGACTAATGGTTTCCTCCACAATTGGAGGAACAGTTGGCTGGGTAACTTCGACTTGTGAAACAAGATTGGTGTTCACTGTTGAATCCTCTGCAGAAGGAGCAATTGATTCAACTGTTCTTTCATTTTTACTGAACGTTAATTCATCACTTTGATTTTTATAAGAAAATTCACGCAGACTTGATTGGTCAAATTGAGCCATCAAATCTTTGATTTCATTGATATTCATTTAAGCCTCCCAGCGCTTGAATGCAAGTACAGCATTGTGCCCACCAAAGCCAAAGGTATTTGAAATCGCATATGGAATATCATGTTCTTGCCCTTGACCATAGATGACATTCGCCTCGATATCATCTGAAAGTTCTTGCGTTCCTGCAGTCATCGGTACAAAGTTATGACGCATTGCCTCAATCGTTGCAATAGCTTCTACTGCACCAGCTGCACCAAGAAGGTGACCTGTGAAAGATTTCGTAGAAGAAACCGGTACTTCTTTCCCAAGAACATTAACAATCGCTTGACTTTCACCTTTTTCATTGGCTTGTGTAGAAGTTCCATGAGCATTCACATAGGCAATATCTGAAGGTTGTAATCCTGCTTCTTCAATGGCTAGTTTCATAGCTTTAGCAGCCCCTGTACCAGCTGGTGATGGTGTTGTCATGTGATATGCGTCACAAGTATTTCCATACCCCACAATTTCTGCTAAAATCGTTGCCCCACGTTTTTCAGCATGTTCTAGACTTTCAATTACCAAAACACCTGCACCTTCTCCCATTACAAATCCATTTCGATCTTTATCAAATGGAATAGATGAACGTTTTGGATCTTCATTTGTGGACAGAGCTGTAAGAGCTGCAAAACCGCCGATACCAATTTCGTTGATAGAGCATTCAGAACCACCTGCTAAAATAACATCTTGAAAACCAAATTTAATTTCACGGAATGCCTCTCCAATAGCATCATTAGAAGACGCACAAGCAGTTGTAATAGATTTACATACCCCATTAGCTCCCACACGAATAGCGATATTTCCGGCTCCCATATTTGAAAGTGCTTTAGGAATGAAGAGCGGTTGGATACGATTGGCTCCTCTTTCATGCATTCGGATAATTTGATCTTGCAATTCTTTTAAGCCACCAATCCCACTAGATACAATGACACCAAATCGATCATGGTCAACTGTCTCGGTATCTAGATGAGCATTTTCTAACGCTTCTAAAGCTGCATGAATGGCATAAATAGAATACATATCCATACGATTTTTGTCTTTTTTAACAAAATGTTTTTCTAGTGGGAAATCTTTAATTTCTGCTGCATTATGTACACCAATCACACTAGGATCAAAATTCGTAATTGGACCAATACCAATCTTCCCTTCTTTTAGACTATCCCAAAACTCTTCGGGTGTGTTTCCAATAGGAGAAGTTACTCCATATCCTGTTACAACAACTCGATTTAGTTTCATTTCAAACTCCTTTATTAAGAAAATATATCACATGCTTAAAACTCGTACGTTTTAGTCATCTTCTACCTCATGGTTAACCCGCCATCAATGGCAATGACTTGCCCAGTTAAATACTCTTGACGAGCTAGAAAGGCTGCCACTTCTGCCACTTCGCTGGTATTCCCAAAGCGTTTCATTGGAATTTGTGCTAACGTAGCTTCTTTCACTTTATCAGACAAAACATCGGTCATATCTGACTCAATCATACCTGGTGCAATAGCATTCACTCGTACATTGCGGGCTGCTACTTCACGCGCTACAGACTTAGTAAATCCAATCAGTCCAGCCTTAGAAGCCGCATAGTTTGCTTGACCGACATTGCCAATCAAACCAACCACACTTGATACATTGATAACAGCACCTTGACGAGCTTTCGACATTGGCTTCAAAACCGCTTGAGTCATATTAAAAGCACCAACAAGATTTACTTTCAAGACCTGCTCAAAATCTTCCTCTGTCAATTTTAGCATGAGTTTATCTTTTGTAATCCCTGCATTATTAACCAGAATATCCACGCTTCCAAGTTTTTCGATAGTTTCTTCTACCATCCGCTTGGCATCCGTGCTGTCTGACACATCACCAGAGATAGAAACCACTTGTACACCATAATCTGAAAATTCAGAAACGAGCTCCTCATCAATCTCACGGCGACCGTTTAAAACAATGTTGGCACCTAGACTCGCAAACTTATGTGCCATTGCAAGACCAATTCCACGTGTTGAACCAGTTATAAAAACATTTTTACCTTTAAGTTCCATACCTATTCCTTATTTTCTAGAAGAGTAGATAAACTTCTAACATCTTCAACGTGAGCAACCTTTGCTGATTTATCAATCTTTTTAACAAAACCAGAAAGAACCTTACCTGGACCAATTTCAATAAAATTAGTTACACCAACTTTTTGCATCGTTGCAATACTATCATAAAAACGAACTGGTTCCATAACTTGACGAGTTAAAAGTTCCTTAATTCGTCCTTTTCCCATGACAGTTGCTTCTGTATTTCCTACCAAAGGAAGTTTGAAATCAGCAAATTCAACTGTTTCCAAAACTTTTGCCAATTTATCACTTGCAGGTTTTAGCAAAGCTGTATGAAATGGACCGGAAACATTCAAAGGGATGAGACGCTTAACACCAGCTTCTTTTAACAATTCCACTGCTTTGTTAACCGCTTCAACTTCACCACCAATAACAATCTGACTAGGTGTATTGTAATTTGCTGGTGATACAATTCCTAGCTGGCTTGCCTTTTGACAAGCTACTTCAATTGTAGCTAAATCGGCATTTAAAACCGCAACCATTTTACCAGAGCCAGCAGGAGCTGCTTCTTCCATAAAAGCACCACGCTTTGCCACCAAATCAACCGCCGTTGTAAACTTCAAAGCACCTGCTGCTACCATGGCAGAGTATTCCCCAAGAGAAAGGCCTGCTACCATATCAGCTTGCATTTCTTTTTCTTGCAATAATCGGTAAATAGCAACCGAAGTGGTTAAAATTACTGGCTGAGTATAGCGTGTCTGATTGAGCTTCTCTTCCTCATTATCTATCAGATATCGTAGATCATAGCCCAATACTTGACTTGCTTCATCATAGGTTGCCCTCACTACATCAAACTGATCGTAAAGGTCACGAGCCATTCCCAGATACTGAGCACCCTGACCTGCAAATAGAAAGGCTGTTTTAGTCATTTCTAGTTACTCCTGCCCAACGGCTAGCTTCTTTTTGGATTACCTCTGCTGCACCGTAGTAAATATCTTTTAAAATTTCTTCAACTGTTTCTTCTTTGCTGACAAGCCCCGCAATTTGTCCTGACATGACAGAACCATGTTCAACATCACCGCGAACAACTGCATTTGCAAGAGCGCCAGCTCCTAAATTCTCAAAAACAGTTAAATCAGGATTTTCTTGCTTAAAAGCATCCTTTTCTGCTTGGTCAAATTCTCTAGTTAGTTTATTTTTCAAAGCTCGTACTGCATGACCAAAATGTTGAGCAGAAATGGTTGTATCAATATCCCGAGCTTTCAAAATCATATTTTTATAATTTTGGTGCGCATTTGACTCTTTTGCAACGACGAAACGTGTTCCCACTTGAACAGCCTCTGCACCAAGCATAAAGCCTGCAGCTGCACCGCGACCATCGGCAATCCCTCCTGCTGCAATTACAGGAATATCAACTGCTTCAACTACCTGACGAACCAAAGTCATGGTGGTTAATTTTCCAATATGCCCACCTGCTTCCATTCCTTCAGCAATGACTGCATCTGCACCAATTTTTTCCATTCGCTTAGCCAATGCTACACTTGGAACTACTGGAATGACTGTAATACCTGCGTCGTGGAAACGAGTCATATATTTACTTGGATTTCCTGCACCAGTTGTCACAACCTTGACACCTTCTTCAATCACTAAGTCAACAATATCTTCCACAAACGGTGACAACAGCATGATATTCACGCCAAAAGGCTTGTCTGTCAATGACTTAATTTTATCAATATTAGCTTTGACAACTTCTTTCGGTGCATTACCACCACCGATAATGCCAAGACCTCCCGCTTTAGAAACTGCACCAGCCAAGTCACCATCAGCAACCCAGGCCATCCCACCCTGGAAAATAGGATATTTAATATTTAACAATTCTGTAACACGTGTTTGCATAATACCTTCCTTTATATTGCTTAAGTAATAGCTCAATCATTTCAAGTATACCCTTTGTATAATTTGAAAATCAAACTATTACCTAAACAAGAGGGAGTGGAACCTATCATCTTTAAATTGATTTTATCGTTCCACCCCAGCAAAATTGACTGTCTACCTCAATACCTTTTTTAAAAGAGGGCGAGAATCTTCTCTCAGCCCCGTTTCATTTTTTATTTTGTTTTTTCTTCAACATAGGCAACTAAGTCACCAACTGTGTTCAATCCTTCTTCGGTTTCAATTTGAATATCGAATGCATCCTCAATTTCTGAGATAACTTGGAACAAATCCAATGAATCTGCGTCAAGGTCATCAAAAGTTGACTCAAGAGTAACTTCTGAAGGTTCTTTGCCAAGTTCTTCCACAATAATTTCTTGTACTTTTTCAAATACTGCCATGATAGACTCCTTTAAAAATAAATATTTATATTCATGTGATTACCACATAATAACTAAATTGTAACAATAAGTGTGCCCCATGTCAAACCTCCACCAAATCCTGATAGCAAAACTGTTTGGCTGCCATCAAGATGAATGAACCCCTTTTCAACACACTCAGATAAAAGAATTGGAATACTTGCCGCACTCGTATTCCCATATTCCATCATATTCGCAGGAAGTTTTTCCCTTGCTACACCAATTTTTTTCGCCATTTTATCTAAAATGCGAATATTGGCCTGATGTAATAGTAAATAGTCAATATCCTCTACTTGAACATTACTGGATTCAATCGTATTTTTTATAGATTTTGCCACATCTCGAATAGCAAAATCAAAAATTTTTCGACCATCCATTGTCAAGTAAGGCGCTACTTCTCCCTTTTCAGAATAAGGTGAAGATAAACCAACTTTACCACAAGTCAAGCTTTCCCCACGCGAACCGTCTGTATATTGACTTTCAGCTAAAAAATGCTGCTGCTCTGAGCTCTCTAGCAAAACACCACCAGCACCATCACCGAAAAGAACCGCAGTTGAACGATCAGACCAGTCAAGGACTTTTGATAAGGTCTCACTTCCTATAACAAAACCCTTCTGGTAACGACCTGAGGAAATTAACTTCTCAGCCGTTGATAGAGCGAAGATAAAACCACTGCAAGCCGCTGTTAAGTCAAATGCAAAGGCATGCCTTGCGCCAATATTTGCTTGAACTCGTGCAGCTGTTGAAGGCATCATGGAGTCTGGGGTAATAGTGGCCACAATGATAAAGTCTAGCTCATCTGCATTGATATTTGCCTTTTTCAACAATTGTTCTGCCACCTTGGTAGCCAAAACACTCGTTGATTCTATTTGTGATAAATGACGACGCTCTATTCCTGTTCGACTTGAAATCCATTCATCGCTCGTATCCATTATTTTTGCCAAATCATCATTTGTAACCACTTGACTCGGAGCATAATGAGCGACTTGACTAATTTTAGCATAGTTCATTATTTCAAATCCTCTAGAAAACGATACAGATTAGTCAGACCTTTTCCCATGACCTTCATCTCTTCAGCATCCATTCCCTCAATAATTCTTTCAACCATTCTCTTGTGAAATCTTCTGTGCAAGCGATAAATTAGGCGACCATTTTTTGTCAAATTCAGATGAACCACACGACGATCGACTTCTGAACGTGTTCGTTCAATATAACCTTTTCTTTCAAGATTATTTAAACTAGTTGTTACGGTTCCTAGTGTCACCATCAATTCCTTTGCTACGCTACTAGGGGTCGCATTGGGGTTTTTTCCAACGACATCAATCGTGTGCATTTCTTTGATAGAGATATCTTTGAAGCGACTGCCTTTCAAACTAGATTCTTCAATAACCAATACATTATTGAAAATAGATGTTAAATAATCATTGACCAATTGGTAATCCAAAAATCTATCCTCCTCTAACAAAAAAACTTTCAGCATCAAAACATTTGACTAGAAAAGTATATCAAATATCAAATTAAATTGCAACTACTTTTTTACTTCCCAGAAAATTTTGGTCGACGCTTCTCAGCATAAGCTCGCACCCCTTCTTTGAAATCTTCTGTGAAAGCCAATGTCTTTTGCAACTGTAGTTCGAGTTTTGCATACTCATCCCAACCAGTAAACAAACTCTTCCATACCAATTCTTTAATAGCACGATAAGAATTAAGTGAATGACGTTTCAACTTCTTAATCACTTGATTCGTTGTAGTTTCTAACTTTTCAACTTCACAAACTTTATACAAAAGACCATAATTTAAAGCTTTTTCTGCGTTTAACGGTTCACCTGTCATTGCTAATTGAGTTGCTCTCGTCACACCAATCGCTCTAGCAAGTAAATACAGACCACCCGCATCAGGAGCAAGACCTACCCCCACAAAAGCTTGAATAAAACGAGAACGATCCGTTGCAATACAGAAATCCGCGGCGACTACCATATTAGCTGCTGCACCAGCGACTGGCCCATCTACACTCATAATGACCGGCTTAGATAATTGTTTCATTGAGTAAGAAATTTCATTGACCAATTCAGCAATTTTGACCAAAGACTGAATATCATCTGCCTCCACTGCTCGTTGCATTTCTGCCAAATCACCACCAACAGAAAATACTTTCCCATTTGCGTTGATGAGCAAAATTTGGACAGCTTTATCCTCAGCAGCCAATTCAATGGCTTTTAAAATCTCCTCACACATGGGAACATTAAACCCATTGGAAACCTCCGGGCGATTCAATGTTAAAGTCGCAACACCGTCATTGACACTATATAAAATATTTTCAAATTGCATTAAATTGCCTCCGACAATTATTTTCTTTGTCAATTAAATTATTTGAATATCAAATAATACGGTTACATTCTAACATAAAATATTTGCTTTAGCAAGTAAGCACAAGTAAATTTGAAAAGATTTCAGAATTTTGCTATAATTTAAACAATCAGCCTATAGGAGAATTTATGAAAGTTGTTAAATTTGGAGGAAGTTCACTTGCCTCTGCTGGTCAATTAGAAAAAGTATTACAGATTATAAAAGCTGATCCTGAACGTCGATTCGTGATTGTCTCTGCGCCTGGGAAGCGAAGCACTCAGGATACAAAGGTAACAGATGCCCTCATTAAATATTATAGAGACTATGTTGCTGGTAATGACGTAACAAAGCACCAACAATGGATTATTCAGCGTTATCGAGATATGGCGTTAGAACTGCAGCTCAAACCAAATATTCTAGAAAGAATTTCAAAAAGTTTCCAAAAGCTCGCAAGCCTTCCTATCGAAAATAATAAGTTCTTGTACGATACTTTTCTTGCTGCAGGTGAAAATAATAATGCGAAACTTATTGCAGCCTATTTCTCCCAAAATGGGATAAATGCACGTTATGTTCATCCCAGAGAAGCAGGACTTATTGTGTCCAGTGAACCAGGAAATGCGCGACTTCTCCCCTCCAGTTATGATAAAATCGAAGAATTAAATGAAGCTGATGAAGTATTGATTATACCAGGATTCTTTGGAGTAACAAAAAATGACCAGATTTGCACCTTTTCACGTGGTGGGTCTGATATTACTGGCTCTATTATTGCTGCAGGTGTAAAAGCTGATCTTTATGAAAATTTTACAGATGTTGATGGTATTTTTGCAGCACACCCTGGCATTATCCACATGCCACACTCCATTCCAGAATTAACTTATCGCGAAATGCGCGAATTAGCTTATGCAGGTTTTACTGTATTACATGACGAAGCACTCATTCCAGCTTACCGTGGGAAAATTCCACTCGTTATAAAAAATACAAATAACCCTACTCATCCTGGTACAAAAATTGTTTTAAAGCACAGCAACAGGGACTTCCCTGTAGTAGGTATTGCTGCAGATGCCCATTTCACCAGTATTAACATGTCTAAATACCTCATGAACCGTGAAATCGGTTTTGGTAGAAAAGTTCTGCAAATATTGGAAGATCTAAATATCCGCTGGGAGCACATGCCTACCGGTATCGATGACTTATCTATTATTCTTCGGGATCGTGAGTTAACCCCCATTAAAGAGGAAGAAATTCTTCGTCAATTAAGACAAAAGTTAGAAGTTGACCACGCAGAAATCGAACATGATCTCTCAATCATTATGATTGTCGGTGAAAAAATGAAAAGTCACATCGGTTTGACTGCTACCGCAACTAAAGCACTGTCAGATAATCACATTAATATCCAAATGATTTCCCAAGGATCTAGTGAAGTTTCTATCATGATTGTTATCAATTCCGAACAAGAAAAAGCAGCTATAAAAGCACTGTACAAAGCTTTTTTTGAATAAAAATTGAGAGTCTAGGTAAAAATTCATAAAAATAGTCAAAAAGCTTAAAATCAACCTTTTAATTAACTTGATTTTAAGCTTTTTTCGCTATAAGCGATTATTACACTTTGACCATGAATTGAGTTTTTGCTCAGCCACTTGCATTATATTAACCCCAAAATCTTGATGTAGTAGCTGATGATAAAAGCAACAGCATAGGATAGGTAGGAGTACGAACTAAAAATTTTCAAATTTTGATTGATTGCTATGCGTAATCTCCCCAGAGTGTATTATTTATAGGTGAACTCGTCAGGCATCTCACCTGGAAATCTATTACAAAATATAATCATCCATGAGCAGTCTAAAAACCAAACAATCTTAATTTGATTAAGATAATACAATCCTCTCGATAAATGAAACAGTGTAACTCATTCTCTAAAAATGAAAATTTTAAAAAAATACATTCTCATTGCTTTGAACATAAAAAAAGAGAATGAACTTCGTCCTCTGCTTTTCATCAACCAAGAGCCTGAATTAGTGTTATAAATAATAATTTTAACCCGAGATTCTGCATTCTATTTTAAAAATAGCAAAAAAGAAACCCGATTATATCTAGGTTTCTAATCATGTATCAACTCCGGCAGTAGGACTCGAACCTACGACATCATG